>JBGSJT010000782.1:0-29765 GCA_041741715.1 Pirellulaceae bacterium
TGTCGCAGTAATTCACGTCGCATGATTCGCCAGAGAGCTTTCGTGTTGACGGCGCGGGGACCCTGACATCAATCTGACTGCGCGGGGGAGTCGACTTTAGGCCCGACGGCTACTGCCGTTGCGCGCTCAGGACGAACCGTCATGGGGTAGTTTTGCTAACCTTTCCAGTGTGCGATCATTGCAACTGACTCAGATCCAAGATTTTACCGACTGTGAAGGGTAACTTTAGTTAAGGGGAACAACATCCCTTGGGCACGACGGTGAGTTGCCAGCGTCAATTGTCGAAATCTAGGCAAACTTTTCCATCGATCAACTTCAGGCGTGCACTGAAGGGCTGACCTGATTTGGATTTGAATCCCTTCAACTCGGCAGTCTTCCCGTCGCGAAGCAGTGTCTTGGCGGTGCGAGCGGAAATACGTTTGCCCGAAATGGACTTCCAGATGGTCAAGCCGCAGCCTTCTCGCCAATGACTGCAACTGAAGGACTTCGGCTGCTCAATGACTTGCGCCCCGCAAAGTGGACAAGGCCCAAGATCGGCAGAGGGCTTCTCCGTCTTTGGTCGACTCGACACATCCGCAGCACGCGTCCCCTGTGATGCGTTTCGAGACCTCGTCGACTTCTTCCGCCGGCCTGTGGACTTTTGATCGTTCTGTTCGTCACCTTGAGGAACCGCGATCTCGACTAACGCGCCGGAGTCCAACAAACTCAAGAAGCATTGGTGGCCATCGCCGAGTTTGATTGGCTTACAAAGAATGCCATGCTGCAGCAGCTCACGAATTTGACTGATGTCCAGTTGGATGTCGCGGTAGGTTGGCTGAAGTACAAAACGGCATCCCTTGCGCCACGCGGAACAACCATAGGCCTGGTTGCCTTCAATGTTGGGTTGTCCGCATTGTGGGCATTCACCGAGTTCTGTTTCGTCGATCGCCTTGTTGTCGCTGGACTGAATGAGTCCACGCGTATACTCAGCAATCTCCTGCATGAATCGTTCGGGTGCCGCCTGGCCAGCTTCAATCCTATTGAGTTTTGACTCCCATTCTCCGGTGAGCTCGGGTGATTTCAGGTTGTGGTCCCGCACAATCGCCACGAGGTAGCGGCCAAGATCGGTGGCGACGAGGTTTTTCTTCTCGCGCTCGATGTATTTTCGCTTCAGCAAAGTTTCGATGATCGCGGCGCGCGTGGCCGGAGTCCCCAGTCCTTTCTCCCTAAGCGCTTCCCGCAGCTCGCCTTCTTCGACGAGCTTCCCGGCTGTGTCCATCGCCCCCAGCAGTGTGTTCTCGCTGAAGTGTTTGGGTGGGGTCGTTTCGCCAGGTTTTAGAAAGGGTTCATGTGGGCCACTCTCACGCGGCGCGAAATTCGGCAATGACTGTTCGTCCTCACGTTTAGCCTCCGCAGACTTGCGGGGAAACAACTCAGTCCAGCCAGCTTCGATCAATCGCACACCTCGAGCACGAAATGGCACGTCATTGGCGATGGCGTCGACCGTCGTCACTTCCTTTAAACAGGGAGGAAAGAAAGCGGCGATCAATTGCACCACAATCGCTTCGTACACCTTTCGGTCTTGGTCACGTAATGTTCCCGGCATGGCACCCGTTGGAATGATCGCATGGTGGTCCTTTACTTTCTGGTTATTGACGATCCGCCCGCTAAACGGAAGCGCCTGAAGGTCAAGCTTGGACACTTCACCCGGTTTGATCGTCTGCAGTTGCCGCAGGATTCCTGGAATTTCTTTCTGCATGTCCGTGTTGAGGTAGCGCGAGTCGGTGCGGGGATATGTGATCAGCTTGGCTTCGTAAAGTGATTGGGCACTTTGCAGTGTGTTTGCTACCGACATTCCATAGCGACGATTCATGTCACGCTGCAGTTCCGTCAAGTCGAACAACTGGGGTGGTAGCGACTTCTCGGGCTTTCGTTCGATCTTCTGGATCACCAGAGGATGGTGGCTGATCCGGTCGAGCAGGGCCTGAGCGTATGCTTGCTTGTCAAAGCGATCACCCTTGTAGCGAAAGCACACGTTGCGGTAGCTCGTCATCAACTCCCAGAATGTCCGGGGCTTAAATGACCGAATCTCATCATCGCGTCCCACGATCATGGCCAACACAGGAGTCTGTACGCGCCCCAGACTCCAGAGAATGCCCGCGGTCCCGTAGCGCAGCGTATAGTTACGCGTTGCATTCAGACCGACGATCCAGTCGGCTTCGCTTCGACATTTCGCGGCGGCATACAGATTGTCGTAATCCGCCAACGGCCGCAGCGAACGGAACGCAGATTGAATGGCCTGAGGTGTGAGTGAACTGAGCCAAAGCCTTTGAGTAGGTTTGCGTGTGCAGCCTGTGAGCGTAAGGATATAGCGAAAGATCAGTTCGCCTTCACGGCCCGCGTCCGTAGCACAAATCAAGGCATCCGCCGCGCGGAACAGTCGCTTTACGATTGCGAACTGTTGCTTGGTCCCCTTGTCATCCCGCAACTTCAGCTCGAATCCATCCGGGATGAACGGCAAAGTGCTCAGCGACCAAGTCTTTAGCGACGGGTCATAATCGGCAGGCTCCTTCAGCTCGACGAGATGTCCCAGCGCCCAGGTCACTTGGTAACCATTGCCCTCAAAATAGCCATCACGCCGCGAGGTTGCCCTGAGGAAGGCAGCCAGCTCGCGTGCCACGGATGGCTTTTCGGCAAGTATCACTTTCATGCGTCACCCAAGCATTCTTGAACTGAGCGGCTTTGGCGCTAGCCACCGGTATTTCCACGGAGAACGTCCAATAAATGCACCGGTGGCTAGCGCCAAAACCGCTCAGGCTTCACAAGCTCGTGCCATTCACATCAGTTGCCATTCTTCTTGATCAACCAAACGCGTCAATGGCAGCCAGCAATCTGGCTCTTAGACGGCGCGTTGCAACTACGGCGTTCTATGGTCGAGTTTTGTCAAGCAAAATGTTCTTTGTCTTGCCTGCCGAAAACTTCACGAGGCACAGCGAGCCTTGGCTATGACACGTATTGTTCGGCATCGCGAGCAGCGGTTGGATTGCTGATGCGTATCCAGGCTCGTCATGACATATGTTGGTTGCATTGACCCCATCATTCGTAACATAGCGTTTAACGCTGGACAAAGGACGTTATTCAGCGTTAGGGTACGGCAGTGAAAAAACTCACCAGATGCGATTTCAGACAAGCCGTGTGCTTGATGCAATCGCAGAGGATGACTGCACTCGGATGGATGCACCATGAACGATAAGATGACGCAGGCAAGCGTTGGCCAAGCCGAACTGGGAAAACCGACTAATTCGCTACCGGTGGTATCACCCAAAGCTGAGGGTGGTGCGCTGCCTGCGTTGGTGGCTGAGGCGGGTGCGGCAGCACACTTTGCGTGGGAGGAGTTCATTTATGGCAAGCTTCGCAATCCGCACACGCGGGCGGCCTACGAACGGGCGATTCGGCAGTTTATGGTGCACTGCGAAGCGCTGGGTAAGGACTTGCAGCAGATCAGCCCGCGCGATGTGGGGAGCTACTTAGATGGGCTCCGCTACGCCGTCGCAACGAAGAAGCTGATTCTGTCGGCACTACGGCATTTCTTCGATGCGTTGGTGACCCGGCATGTCGTGATCCTCAATCCGGCTGCCTCGGTCCGCGCAGAGCGTCTCCAAGTCATCGAGGGCAAGACGCCTGAGATCTCGATCGAGCAGGCGCGAATGTTGATGCGCAGCATGGATACCTCACATCCGGTGGGGCTGCGGGATCGCGCGATCGTGGGCATTCTGATTTATACCGCGGCACGAGTGGGAGCCATTGCCAATCTGCGTCGCTGCGATTTCTACGATTCAGGAGAGCAGTACTGCCTGCGGTTTCATGAAAAAGGGGGCAAGTCGCGGGAGATTCCCGTTCGCCACGATTTGCGGCTGATGGTCCAGGACTACCTCAGGGCAGGAGGACTCAGCCAAGCGGACAAGGCCTCGCCGCTGTTTCGCACCACCCGCCGTCGAAGTCGACAACTGACCGACAACCCGCTTACCAGCGATGATATTGGGCGGATGGTCAAACGCCGACTGTACGAAGTTGGACTATCGCTACGGCTTTCGCCCCACTCGTTTCGTGTGACGACTATAACCGACCTGCTAACTCAGGGCGTACCGCTGGAGGATGTGCAGAACTTGGCAGGGCATGCCGACCCGCGCACCACCAGGCTCTATGATCGTAGGCAGCGGAAGGTAACTCGCAACATCGTCGAGCGGATTTCAATTTGAGATTGGATTTTTGGAGGCATGGCTCGCATCCAAGTGACATCGGGTAGCAGTGACGCGTAGTGGATGAGGCTACGAGTCTCTCTCCGGTAGCCTCGTTCATTACGAGCTCTCATTGCACAGTTGTAGCGCACAAAGCCGTTGCCATTGCTCGTCGGTGTCTACCATCTGCCGAAGGATGCAATACGACTGACCGCCGCGCTGAGTCAGTAGAACTTGGTCTGGGTACTCGGTTCTATGCACGATCTCGCTGAGTTGCATGCGGACGCCGGCACGGTGCAAATAGGCGAATCCCAGTGGACTGATCAGCCCGATTTATACCCGCTTTGCCCTATTTGATCTATTCTAAGCGATCGCGAGTGAAGGTCTGCCTACAGCTTCGTAATTGGTCTGATCAAACACCCGTTCCACTTGGTCTTTGTGGATCGCGTCTCCAACTCGCTCTTCGCTTATTGTCTGTTCGAAGAGCCAGTTTGCTTCGGCCAGTCGAAACGGCACGTAAGCAACCCCTGGCTTGACAGCCAAATTATAGAAGTGGTTCTCAAAATGACTGCGCCTCAGCTCGAATTCAACACTATGTTGCTCGATCAGGTCATAGATCGTGGCGAGGAACTCCTGCGTGATGAGCAGGCACCTGAAATCAGTTTTCAGGCAATGGTCAGATCGAAGATATTTGACCGTCTTCATGACCTGCGTCTCATCCATGTTGTCGGAAATAAATGCGTGGGCACAGATCTCCCGGAAATTGCCGAATTTCGTTCTAGACCTCTGGTATTGCTGGATGTAGTCGCGAACTTTTCGCCGCTCCTCGATCGGTAGCTTGTAGCCCTTGCCGTTCTCATTGAATTTCGTGTCATAGCCAATACACGCAGTAGGAGAGATATTCCCATCTTCCTGCAGTGCCTGAGATCGTACCTGGATCATGCCGTCAGGTTCGATATGCCCCTCGCGCCCCAGTCGTATGCTGTGAGGGAAGATGATGCGCAGTAAATTGTAGACATCCTGCTCGAACTGCTTGCCCTTGGTGCATTTGCCGCAGGTTAATGACTCCAGCGAACGACGGGCGGCTTTGTGAATTCGCTCTCGATGGGCTCGGCTAACACTGTCTAATAAGACTGGTAGTAATTCCGAGGTCTCGTCTGTACCTGCGATGACATCGTTGACCAAGTAGGGCACAGAAAGATGCCCAACACCATGTCTATCGACTTCTTGGGGGGACTTCGTAAGGCCTGAGTTGAGCAGCACCATGGGCTTTCCAAGTCGATCAAGCTTGTCCCTTGTGGCTTCAGTAAGCCGGTGAGCGTCAAGCAATACAATGGAACGATCGGCCCTGTCATCTGTCGACACCAGCTCGTGATACTCCGTTCCCTCGAATGATGTAGTGGTACGTTGCCTGCTCCAGGGTGTCTGCGTAAGTAATGGGTCAACAAGCGACAAAATCCTGTTGTTATCAGGTCCGATTAAATCAACAATATTATGCTCAAGATGGTTACCACACTGCTGGCACGAATCCATTTGGGGATTTTCATTCCCAATGCTAATGGGGCGAGACCTGCACAGCCGGTTCGAGCATTTGAGTACCGTACGCTTAGAGCTTTGCAAAATGTCATATGTTTCCATCGCATCTACGATGGTCTTTTGAAACTCCTCGATACTATCCCTCCGCCTTGGCTGAAGGAGGTAGGCTATCACTCGAAGCTTTCCTTCCGGAAGATTGGTGGGGCTCATTTGCTTGTGCAGCACAAGACCTAACTGTTTTAGTACAGCCTGTTCGAATTGCTGCTGTGATTTTCCATCAATGCCCCGGTTGTCGTAGGTTACGACAATAGCACCGTTGGATAACGATTTGGTTACGATTACATGTCTGTGTGCACCGAAAACCAGCGTAAAATGTTGGATGTCGAGCAATGAAAGTCCACGGGTGAGCTGGGCTTCGTGAAATTTCTGCACGGTGGGCGCAATGCACAGCAGGTCCTCTCCTGTAGGAATTTCGACGGGCTGGCCAGTAAGTGCATTTCGCTTAAATGCTACCCCAACCAATCGAAGGTCGTCCGTTAGTGAAACCTCGCCTTGGACAACGGCGCGGCTGAACTTGTCGTGATCGTTGCTGCTCACGATCTGCACATCGGTGCGCAGCAAGGGATAGCTTAGGCCTCGCTCAAAAAACGCCGCAATCCCATTTATGAGCTGCGAGTTGCCACCTTTGATGTGCAAGGTGCGATCATCAGAGGAGTAACCTAGTACCAACTGCCCGCAGCCATGCTGCACGGTGAACTCGGCGACGTAGTCTTTCTTAATGGTAGGTACATAGTGCCGGTTGAGTAACACGACAATAGTGCCATCGGGGAGCTTGTGTGTTCCGCCCAGTGAAGCCCCGAGGCTACTTGCCTTGGAAAAGAAGGCGGCTAGTTTCGAAACCGTGGACTTGCTCAAAACAACTGCTAGCGGAGACTGCTTCTTCTGGTCCTGAGCAATGAATCTGGCCGATGTTGACGTGCCGCACCATGCGGCATAGTAGTAGATGTCCTTCAATAGCTTTGGCTTGGTTGCTAAAGCTAGAAGCAGAACCGTAAACGGCTTTGGCGTAGCAATTCCTTTCACAGCCTTACAAAAGGATTTGTTTGTTCGCAGGGTCCATGTGACAGCATGATGCCGATTCTTTAAAAGCAGATGAAGCCCAATGAGATCCGCCCGGGGGACGGCGGCCAAAACCAATGCGGCAAGCGACCTTGCATCCTGATCAGCCGGGGGAATTTTCAATGTGTCACAAATCGCTAAAAGTTCTGGTCTTGCAAGCCGCGTGATATTCTTTTTGGCTTTTTCCAGAAGCTTGGCGAAGTCAGTTCGGTTCTGTGCTTTATCCGGAGCGATTCCAAATTCCGCCCAGTACGTCAACGCTTGCGGCTGCATCCTGTCTTCCTCATATTGTGGAGATTCGCCAACAGGCATTTTCCGTGCCGCAAATTTAACTGCCATTCTTGCACTCATACTTGTCAATGGAAGCGGTTTAGGCAGTGCAGAACGCAAAATTGGCAGGCCATCAGATACTATGCCGAAGCGATTAACCGCGGCTCCACCGGTTTGGCTGGCTCGTACGGCTTGGTGAACAATACCTCCCCATTTTCCTCGACTGATTCAGCGAGCCGTTGAGATCTGAATTGGGATGCGGGACAGCGTCTTAGTGGACACAAGCCCACACCGTTCCGGAGTATCTGAGATGTGGCGAGTAGCAGAGGAGCGACCAATCGCGCCGGGTCGCAGCGGCAAGAACCTTGGGTCGGGCAGCTAGAGGTAGCCGCCAATAGAAAAACGAAGCGGCGCGACGGCGGCCATGAATGGCTCGTCACGCCGCCCCTCGACGTCACTCGGAAGCTTCGGCGAGAGTATCCCTAGCAAGTTGCGTCCCCGCAGAGCCTGCGTCCGTTTCCCCTCGCCTCGGTAACTTGCCAGATTCAGCCTGGGATGTCACCTGCGTTGTCTTCCAGCCGACGGGACTCGACCACCTTTTGGAATTCAAACATGATCTCGGGATAGGATTGAGCGAGATAGCGTACGACCCGAGCATTGTCGATCAACTTCTTGAGATAGCCGACAACGATGACTAGGTTGGGTGCTTTCTCGAGGTCACAACGTGGATTACTAGTTGTTGCGTACAACTCCTGGAATGTTCCGCATCAGGCGTTCACATGGGGAACGAACTGGGCGGCTATGAGGCAACCGGCGGAGGTGAAGCGATCGGACTGTCCAAACTCTGTGATAAGGCGATGCGGTTTCCAGCCATTGATCCGACTATTCCAGACGCACAACTCACGCGACAATTGAAGAGCTGGATTGTTGCACGCAAGGCCGAAGCCAATCGTGACAACACCATAGCTGGGGCCAAGTATCCCCACTTGTGTCGTTTCGTCGAGCATTTGTGCGAGGCGATCGGCGACTCGCTGCGGATAATTGCTGTCGACCGTCCGATCGAGGCTTCGATTCGTTCACTTCAAAATCGCAGTTCCAAACGTCGTGGGCAGTGGTTTGCCGCTGACGATGACCAATGCGAGCGGTTGCAGCGCAGCCTGCTCGATCATCGTGAGCGTTTCATTGAATCGCATTCCGATGTTCCCGTTCATCGAATCGAGTTTGCAAAACTCACCGAGGATCCTGAAACCGAGATACATCGCTTGGTCGCCTTTCTCGGAATCAGTCCAATCACTGAAGAACTCGACTCCGCCATCGCCCACGTTAATCCAGAGCTTCGCAAGTTCGGTTAGAAGTCAAATCAAATGTTCGAAAACATTGCCGCCACCGCTACCCAACATCATCTGGCCCCGCTTGCCGCCCGACCATCCCTACCACTTACCACCTGGCTATTCCTACCCAGACAATCTTCCCAGTGGACACCCAGGTGAATACTATCCCAATATGCCGCCTTACTCGGTGAAGGGCTAGATTGTTGCTGTCCAAGGATTATGCAAACGGTGCCGTTAGGAAAGCAAGCGAACGTCACCGACCGTTCTACGCATATCGGAAGCGAATTGGTGACCAGTTGCACTCCAAGCTTAGACTCGAAATGCCGGATCGCAGCTTTTGAAGTTACTCATTGTGAGTGTGGTCGTTCGGCTGCTTCTTGATCATCCCTTCAACTTCAACAAGTACTTCGTTACTTTCGTTAGGCGATATTTCGACCGTTAGCCCGGAGGTCGAATAACTTGCGAAGCGTCTGTCGACGACTCCAATCGTACTCGGGCGATGTCCCGCGACTCCTTCGGCCATCACAAATTGAACGACGACGCAATCGTGAATTCCAGCAACGGCACCATCGCCCTCTTGGTAGGTGGTGAGGGTAAAACTTCCGTCAGGCTGAATCTGGCCGCGAGCTTGAACGCCGTGCTCACGCGACTTCAATTCGACAGTACCGATGTGAACGAGACCACCTGTCGTGAACTGGACTGTGCCAGCAACGGGATAGGTCGTCAAACGATCCGAGCAACCAACCGTCGATGCAAAAAGCAACATGGATGCCGTACAAGAAATACCGTGACTATTCACCATGCCTCGCTACGTTACCATCAGCTCGGTTGCAAAAGTTGCCAAGTGTTTCAGTGTCGATCGTTTTAGCGATACCACGCACACTGCCGTCCGCGAGTGCGAAGTGGCAAACTCCTGGATGCCAGCTTCCCCAGCTCACTAGGCCATTGCCCTCGTCTCGATTATTCTGCACGATTGGCACCGTAGGCCCCCCGACACGCGTCGAATTGAAAACCAGATCGCCGTTGAAGATGAAGGCATCCTCAGGTGATTTGCCGAGCTTTCCAAGTGGTACATGCATCTCGCCAGCAAGGAACGTGTTGCTCAGTCCGTCAGTGACATCCTTCATGCGAACTTTGTCAGTCCAATCCAGCGGAATGTCTGAATTGCACTTAGCGTGACTAGAAATGATGACTCCATTACCATTGCCGCCATAATAAAAGTCGCTGGGCAGACCAACCGATCCCGGCGATAGATCACCATGGTTTCCGCCATAGTCACCAACCGCTCCGCTAACTTCAATTGATCCACTAGTCTTTATCGGATACTTGCAGCCGCAAGGTAAGGTAACCCAAGTAGTTGTCGATCCCGCCGCGAGGCCTTGACCTACTGCATCTGACGCTGATCTGCGCGAAGGGCAACAATAGGATGCCAAGGTAAACTCTCGTACGTCTGCGGAATGGTCGGTGTAGGCGACGGAGTAATCCCATCGCGCCTCAGCAGACTTTTGCTCCATAAACGGCATGATGCGCACGAGCCAAGTTGTTTGTTCACCACCACATGCTCGATCTTTCGGAGCATCGGGGCGAGGCTGGTATCGAGCTGGTGGAAACGCCCCCAGCGTGTCATGAAACATGTGCGTCGCCAAACCAATCTGATGCAAATTGTTTTGGCATTGCATCGATCTTGCTGCTTCTCGGGCCGCTTGAACAGCAGGCAGCAACAATCCAACTAGGATTCCGATTATGGCAATTACTACTAACAGTTCGACTAGTGTGAAAGCTTTTCGGATTCGGCTGCTCATAACTGATGTCACCCCTGGTTTCAGATCTTGACTCCGCTTTCTGTGCTGGCGGGTCGGCACATTCCAAACCTTCTCTCAGGTCTTACAGGCCGTGAGACAGTTAAATTGTAGTCTACACACTTAGGAAATGTCACTCGGCTGATCGTTTTCCGTTTTGCTATCGGAACCGAAGTTGTCTCTCAATGGGATCAATCCCTTTAAGTTTGTCCTGCTTCGCGAGACATCTATCAATTCTACACGACAAATCAAAAAGCGACGCTATTTGCCGTCCTTGGACAAAGTGGCAACCGCATCGTCCTCGACTGAAATACTCTCAGGATCCAGGAATTTCTGGTGTTGCTCCATGTTGGCGCCTCCTAGGGAGATCAATTCGCGTTCGCCAGCAGGCAACAAGCGATGGAAGAAGCGTGCGTCGCGCGTCTTACCGATCACCGTCCACGAGTCTCCGCTGCTTGAAAGTTGCTGAATGGCACCCGAGTAAGTTGTAGCAATTAGTCGTCCGTCGACGCTCCAAGCCGATAAACCGAAACCTTCCATGCCCTGTTCGCCAACTAGCTCCGCCCCGGTAGTCCAAGCGTTTTGCGCTGGGTGGAACACAGCGACTTCACGAGTTGCTCCGCCCTCTTCGTTCATGCCGCCGATGACGTACAGCTTGCCAGCATGGGCCACGGTCGCCAGCGCACGTCGCTTGAACGGAGGCGTGGCGATTTCAGTCCACTGAGAATTCGCTTGCGACAAATCGAGTGCAAGCGCTGTGGAGTGCCACTGTGTGTCTTCGCCATCATTCATGTTCCACCCACCGACCACATAAATTGTTGTGCCAATGAGCGCGGCATCATGACTCGAGCGGCCAGCAGGCAGGGAAGGTAAATCGCTCCAGGTTTGCGTCTGTGTATCGAACGCGCGCACGGCGGCTTGCGAGTGCAATTTGTGTTCGTCGTCAGGAGCGTTTAGAGCGGTAAAGCCACCGATGCAGATCAGACGATTTCCATGTGCGACGAGCGCCAGCCCCTGTAGACGTTCACCTTCGGCTACTCTTTTCCAAGCCTTGGTCGGTGTTTGCAAATCGAGTTTGAGAAGTTGGTTCGACTGCGCTTCGGTCGAATACGAGTGAGCTTCGCCAGTGTGCCCGCCATAGACATAAATGGAATTGTCAACTCGCGCAGCTCCAAAGCTGGTTATCGCCACAGGCAAATCTGCGTAGTCCACTGTCTGCGGCGTTTGCGTGGCTGAAGAATCGCTGGCGGCGGGGGACTTCTCAAAGTCTTGCGGGTCTTGGAAGGTAAGCGTCAAGTAGTGCGACTCGGACTGGTATTCTTGGCCGTCCAGCTTGCCCGCTTGATCCTTGGCGTTGTGACCGACCATGATGCCATTAAGGCCGTCTTCGACTTGTTTATCGCTGAATGAAACTTTGCCAGTCGCGTCGGTCTTGGCCGCTCCCTCTTCGTGGCCTTCGGAGCAGAACAGTTTGACTTCGGCGTCGGCCAATGGTTTTCCATCCCACGCAACGTAGATGTCGACCCCTCCGTCAGTATCCACCGCTTCGGCCATCAACTTCATTTTCGGCAACTGAGCCTGTTCAGCCTGACGGCTACTCGGCAGTTTTCCACTCCGGTGCAACGTGTAGTAATCGAGTCGCGAGCCGTGATAGATGCCAAAGGTGACTTGTGCAGCCAGAATGCCGTCTTCAGGAATTTTTCTTTCGGAAACCAAGCCCACAAATTGATCGCTCTCGATCGTGTTTAACTTCAACTTACTTGGTTCGGCATCGCTGCGCAGCAAGTTGACTTCCGCTTTGGCAATCGAGCTGGGCAATTTATAAGTGCGATCGGCTGGGTTTTCGCCGAAGAAAAGAGCCGCCTGTCCGTCTTCGTTGCGTACCAACCACGGAAAGTGCGCCATCGCAGTGTTGATGAGCGTGAACGAAAGCGCGAGTAGGATAAATGTTGTCTTCAATCGAATCATGTGAGTGGTACCTTTATTGTGTGGTGAGGAATCTCGATTTAAGTCTCTTAAAACATTGGTTACAATCGTGGCAATCGCACGACGCGCTTGTGGCGACGCGCGCGACTGCCACGAGACCGAGGCTAGAACATTGGTTTTACTCGGCAGAGTCCTCCGTCTTGATGGCGTATAGTGTGTCGCCTTGACGTAGGATCAAGTAGGGCGGTGCCGCTGCCGCCGCGTATAGAACTTTACTACTGCCCATGCTCTGAGCACTGGGCTGCCCTGCATCTGGATCTTCTGTCACATCCCAAAGCGAATTGCTGTGCGTCTCGTCCATCGACCGCGTGGAAATGACAGAGGTCGTTCCTTTTTGACCGAAGAAGTAAACATGCTCCGCAGTCACAATGGGAGTTGCCCATACGCTTCCAGATTTGACTCGCGTCGCAGATAGCTCTTCTCCCGTTTCCAAGTCCAATTGGAATAGGACTCCAGAGCGATTGACTAACATCGCGCGATTGTTGCTGACCGCTGGACTACCAAATGAGCTCGTAGCTTTCTTCGAACGCCACAGAAACTTGGCCGAGTGAGAGCCTGTGTTTTGATCGCGTTCGATTTTCACCAATCCGTTTGATTCAGCCGCCTTCCCTGCGTGCTCTTCACCACGGCCGTCGGAGGCTCCGACTAAGAATCGACCCACGCCGCATGGTACAGGTGTGCAAGTGCTATTGTTGGCGATGTCAGCCAATTCCCACAATCGTTCGCCTGAGTTCGGGTCGAAGCCGACAACTCGACCCGACGCGCTACACACGAGATGCTCGCCGGATTCCGTAGGAACTAAGCGAGGCGTGCTCCACGATGTTGAGCCCAAGCCGGGAACTTTCCACTTGGTTTCTCCCGATTGTTTGTTAATTGCAATCAGGTAGGGATCTTCGCTGCGTTCAATCCAAACAAATGCGAACTCCTCTGTTTGTTCTAGCGATGACGCGATACCGTGGCGTGCCTTGATTGGCCCGTAATCCTCAATTAGTTTGCGTTCCCAGCGAGTTTCCCCTGTCAAATTTAAGCCAACCAACAAGCCACCTTCGAACAGGACCACGATTCCTTTCGCATCGACGACCGGCGTGGGTGCAGCGCGACTGACGTAGTCAGTGTTTTCCTCGGGCGATGGATTGGCGAAGTCGCGTTGCCATAGCTTGGTGCCATCAGCCAGACCGAACGCTTGCAGGTGGTAGTTTTCTTTGTTTGGGCCACTTGTCGACGTGACAAAGACTTGATCATTCCAAACAACTGGACTGGATTGGCCATAGCCTTCGATCGAAGTCTGCCACGCAACTCCTCTCTCATCAGACCATCGAGTCGGAAATGCTCCGATTGAGCCAAGGACGTGTCCGCCATTCTGAAACGACGACCAAGCAACAGTGTTTGAGTTCGATGAACCCTGAGCAATAGCGTGGCTGGTGCTAATTAGGCTACTCATTGCGAAGCAGGCAAGCCAACATAGGCTCGCCGCCGCGCCTCCAATTGGACTTAAGGACATCCTATTTCCTCCCCAGTTGAAAATCGAAAACGTTGTTTTCATCTGCCAATACTTCTGCTTCCAATGCGCCAGGCTTGGTGTACTTGGCGGGGATGTTTAGTTTAACGAACGGCTGCTTCCCATTTTGACGCAGCGCTTCGAAGTCTTCTAGGTCCGGCTGATTGACGCTGACTGTCACCTGGTGCTTGCCCAGCGAGGGCCCAACACGCTCCGACAAACTAAACTTGCCATTGACGACTTCGGCAGCCGCGCCAAGTTGCTCGCCTGCAACGGGTGTGAAGACAAGGGTCAGCCCCGAAACGGGGTTACCGTCGAGCGTCACTGTCCCTTGGACAGCTTGACGCGGCGGATCGGCTGGAGCGCAACCAAGGCAACTCCAGCCGATTACTGCAAACGCCCAGAGCCAACCTTGCGAATAGGTCTGAGATTCTAGGCTATTGAATGACATGGGAACTTAGTACCTCACCACCAGCGCGAGTAGACATGGCACTAAAACTGACTGCATCGATCGACTGGCTGAAGAAATGCACGCTGCCGTCCATCAGCAGCCCGTTGACGCCGCCAGTGTGTTGACTGCTGTAGCCCTCCAACGTTGCGGTAGTGAAATCGTTGATTGGGAAACGTGTCGTTCCCATGGCAACGCGTGGATAACCCACCACCCAGCGAGCCAAACCGAAGCGAACGGTCCCGCCCAGTGGAGCTGGCAGGGAGCTGCTCCAACGGTAGTCCTTGTAGTTGTAGGTCGTTTCGCTGACGGCTAGCGTGTGGCTCGTGCCGTCGCTGATCGAACCGAATCCGATATGCGGATTGTGGTTGCCAAAGCCAGGCCAGTGCGCACCGAACATTCCGTCGGCTTGCGTCATGTAGCTCTGCGTACCTTCGTTTAGCAAATAGCTACTGGGGCCACCTACTTCTCGTCCACGAGTTTCAGGCACCTCGCGCGGCAAAACCATCGACGGGCAAAGGTAAGTCGCCACCCATTGCTTTGAAACGTCTGCATTTGCTGGCTGTGTGTAGTACAACGAGAAATCGTACTTCGCGTAGGTGTTCCCTTGCTCCAAATGTGGAAGAATCGACGCGAAAGCACTAATGAAGTTGCTTTGGATTGAGCCGACAGGAAATTTCTTGAACGTGCTTTCGTAGTTGTGCAGTCCCAAGCCGATTTGCTTGAGGTTGTTGCTGCACTGCATCCGCCGAGCGGCTTCGCGAGCCGAATGCACGGCTGGCAGGAGTAGCCCAACCAAGATGCCAATGATGGCGATGACAACTAACAACTCGACCAACGTGAATGCACGCCGACCGATGGACGAACGAATGAACCTAACCGACATGAGAAAGTCTCCAGCAAAGTTACACGGAAATTCGGAACGGCACCGAAAACATTTCGGGAACCGGTTCGAGCGTGGCTGGCTGGAGGGCGTTTTCCGCCTCTGGCTTGCTGCGTCGTCGAAAGTCAATTACTGATATTGCGAATCAGTCTCAATAAGCATTGCATAGGTGCGGAATTTTCGCAATAATGGGTACGCAAAAAATCATCTTTTTTCCAAGACCCTCGGAAATGACGACTTATGACAGAGGAAGCACAGCGGCATGTGCCCGAGACTGCCAAAAGTCCGTCGCCGCAGACGTCCCATTCAGATGCTGCAGAAACGCATTTCAGCCCTAAGATCGTTCATTTCACCGACCTCGCGCGATGCGGCGGCGAAGTTTGGATCGAGTACCAAGGCAAACTCTACCGACTGCAAAGCACTCGCCAAGGCAAGTTGATCCTGACGAAGTGAATTCATGGAGCAGATAACGTCACTCGGCTGGACGGACTTGGGCGTTCAGAAGTGTGCGTGAGTTGGCGTAGGTTGATCGCCAGTTTCCGTTGAGTGCATTTTCCGCAATGGCGAGAATTACCTGACGTTCGTAGTCAGGCAGACCCGAGGCACTCACTTCTTCTGCAATTCGCGTTACACGCCCTTCGTCTTGACGTCCGCAGGCCGCTTGTACTGCTGGTAGCAACAATCCCACCAAAAGACCGATAATTGCGATGACGACTAACAGTTCAACAAGCGTGAATCCACCAGGAGGATGCGCGCCAAAACTGGTTGCGTGAACTTAAGCTGTTTCTCATTGTGATGGATCTGTTCAAATAACGCCCGAGGAGTTAATTTTAAAGTCGAACCAAACGGCCGCTGCCCGTTGAAAATCGCTGATTGATTCCCGTGACATCGTTGCAATGGAAATCTATTTATATGTACGTGATATTCGCTGGGCACACTGCGATATCTCGTGACGGAATTGGTCAATCTCGCTCAGCTCCTGCTCTAAGTCGATACGTGAATCTCGAGGGTTTGGGCTTGCCAACTCTTTTGAAGCTTCCGCAGCGTGTTCTGTGGCGTGCTCCAACAATTCGAGCTTCTTGCGGAGCAAGTAGGTTTGCATCTTTTGATAGGGCCGCAATTCGAATCGCCGCATTGCGTATCCGACTTCCAGCTTGCGAGACCACTCTTCCTGAATCGGAATCCAGCGTAGTACACGCTCATAGTCGCGACTGGCGGCACCCGAAAGCAGTTCGACCCGAGCCAGACGCATCTCTTCCAAGACTTCGCTTGGGCGCGGATAGAAAGCGTAACAGCCCACAACGCTAAACGCTACCAAACCGCCCAAACAGGTTATTCCCACAGTGCTTGGGCTTACTCTACGGTTCCACCCGGTTTCGGCCAGTTCCGGTTGCGAAGGCGGAACTGCGTCCAACCGTTCCGATTCCGATCCCATCAGATAGCGATTCGTGAGCCCCACCAACAACAGCACGAACAGCACACTCAGACCTATGCGATCCATCACTGCGACCAGCTCCGACAACTTGCGAACGAACGACTCGATAGTAACGCTAGCTCCTGCGTGCAACGGATTAGTGTAGATGTCAAAGGCATGTGTGTGTCCCGCCGGTTCAACGCCTGGAGGTATCAAGGGGCGATTCACCGCGTAGGCCAGCCCGAGCACAACGATCAACAAGACGCTGAACCATATCACCGTCGATCGCGTGCCGTAATTCGTGGCGATCCACCACAGTGTCGCCAAGTTCACTCCCGTGCCAAGCAGCAGCAGACAAAACGCCGCTCCAGGCGAATTGCCATGCGCGAACATCATTCCCAATTGGCTCATCGTCAACATGGGTGTAGCGTAGATCGGCACCGACACGGCAGCCATGGTCAACGGTGCCCAAGGATTGAGCTGCTCGACGGCACTTTGCAATGCACCATGCGGCAAAACAAACCCCAGTACAAACAAGCCGAGCAAAGCCAATAAAGTTAGTCCACCAGTCGCCCCACACAATTCGCGTCCCATGAATAGCATGGATTGCCACAAACGTTGTAGCCCAATCACACCAGGGTCCATCGCTGCTTCGCTCGTTCTCCATTTGGTTGTTCGGTCCCAAGAAATCCCCAGGATGGTAACAACGGCCAGCGAGGCCAACGCAAAGCCAACGATCACGTAGGGACGTGACAGTGTCAATCCATACAACAACGACAATGGATTGAACAAAGGAGCCGACAGCGCGAATGCCGTAATTGCCCCAGGCCGAACGCCCATCCGTCGCATTTCACGAATGATTGGAATCACGCCGATCGAACACACCGGCAGCAACATGCCGACCAACCACGACTGGGGCAACGAACGCAGGCTGTCTCCGCCAAACAGCCGATGTGTTCCGCTAGTTCCCAAATAGTAGCGCAACAGAGCTGCGATAAAGAGTCCCACGATCAACGTTGGAGCCGCCGCTGCTAGTCCTTGAACCGCTCGCATCAACCCGCCAAAAAACATTACGTCCATCGCTAGGCCCTAATATACGAAAATGACTTCTCGGTTAAAAAAATTCTGTTTGCAGGATTGGATGTTCCAGATCAATGAAGTCTACGGCAGGGAGGCTGCTTCGATCTGTTCTGGGAGGTCATCCTCAGGCAATTTGGCCTGTGATTCTCTGAGCAGCAAGACCAAGCGTTCTAGGTCCTCGCGGCAATCGTTGACAGTGATGTCAGTGGCGCGAAGATGTTTTCTAAGTGTTTCACTTAGATCGTAGATCGGTATCCAATCTGCTTCGGGCAAATCTGTGTCGGCGGCTATCTCGGGAGCCCATTCGATCACGTCAACAAGTTCTTCTCGTAGGCTTTGAGTGACTGTGTCTGTTGGGCCGCTGAGCGATTGCAGACGCTGTTCAATCTTCGCCGCAGCATCCTCCATGCTACTGGGCCAATGAGCTGGCACTTCGTGATCCAACTCGTGTAACGATTCTTGCTCGGCCGCACAACCGCTGAACCATATCAACAGCGTGATTAGCGCGGCTGGCGAATACCAAAATCTCTGGGATGTGCAATTGGATGCTGACAATAATGGGTTCATCGGTAACTCGGTACTTCAATTTGTTGCAGGATCGACGCGACTATGGTGTTCACGGGTTGACCTCGAGTAATCAAACGCACGCTGACGACCGCTTGGGCGACCGCTTGGATATCATCAGGAATAACAAATTCGCGATTTTGCAACATGGCCCAAGCTCGGGCAACTTGTTGCCAGAGCAGCAGTCCCCGCGGGCTGATCCCCAGTGCGATCGACTCGTGAGCCCGCGTGGCTTCGCACAGTTCAACCAGATATTGTTGAACGGCCGGAGCAACGTGGATAGCGTGAGCCTGTCGTTGCAAACCTTGTAGCATTGTTGGCGAAAGTGTTTCCGTTTGGTCCTGCTCTTCCATGGTGAATTCCGGTTGATTGAGAATCGCCAATTGGGCATCGCGATCTGGATAGCCAATTTCGAGTTTCATGGCAAAGCGATCGAGTTGGGCTTCGGGCAGCGGGTACGCTCCATGACTGTCGATCGGATTCTGGGTAGCGATTACGAAAAAGCTGGGCGACAGCGCCCGTGAATGTCCGTCGATGGTGACTTGTCGTTCCGCCATCGCTTCGAACAGCGCGCTCTGTGTGCGTGGCGTCGTGCGGTTGATCTCGTCTGCCAGCAGAATATCAGCGAACACTGGGCCAGGATGAAACTCAAACTCGCGCGATTTCTGGTTGAACAAATTGAAACCGGTGACATCGGTTGGTAGTAGATCGGGTGTGCACTGAATACGTGCGAACTTGGCCCCGAAACATTTCGCGATGGCCTTCGCCAAGGTTGTCTTGCCTAGCCCCGGCAAATCGTCCAACAATAAATGCCCCCGCGCCAACAGACAGGCAATTACCAATTCTAACCGCTCTGCTTTGCCCAACAGCACGCGATTGAGTCGCTCACGCAGCAATTGAATCTGCTGCGTAACTGACGACAATTCATCCGTCCGCTGTTGTGCTATATTTTCTTGTAAACTATCCATGCTCGTTGATTTCGATGAATGCCGTTTTACGGTTTTGAACAGGAAATGTGGCGGAGCAAACTGATCGTCAGTCCCCGCCAAACTTGGGCGATTGCGCTGCGCTCGCTGATTGACAATCGATGCGTTGGCAAATTGTTTGTTTGCTCGTGCCGAGTGTGCTCGGTCCTCATGAACCACAAGCGATCCGCCGAATCGAAGTACTGTGCGATGGAGCCACGCAAGTCGCTAGACACAATCGGTGAAATTTGCCTTAAGTGCATGCGCGGCATCGTGCTGCACGAGCGAGGCACTCCGGCTATGTGACAACGCAAATCCAGTAGCCAAGTCAGCCATGCAATGCGCCGGCGATCACTCACCATAGCCGCCACTGGCCAAACGCAACGCGACAGCAATTCGACCAGCCAGCCACGCAACCAATAACTCATGCTGAAAACCAGCAAACCGGCCATCGCGCTCTGAAGAAACTTCCAACGAAGCTGATATGCGTGGTAAAACCAACTAGCCGAATATCGGGGTTGGCGATATCCGGGGCTCGGTTCTAGCGGAATCCAATAACCATGCCCCACATTGATCTCCAACCAAGCGTGCGCGTCGCGGGGAAGAATCGCAATCTCTCCCTCGTGCGCCATATAGTGCTTTGGATTGGCGTAAAAGCCTGTGACGAATCGAGTCTGATAGCCTAGATGTTCGAGCATCAATGCCGCTGTAGTTGCGAACATATAGTCCGGTCCACGACGTTGCCCGACAAACTGAACCAATTCCGAGTGGACAGGTTCTTTTTCCATAGCCAAGCGATCGAGCTCGAAACGGTTGCGGAGACCGTCGACTACTGCTTGTACTTGCTGCCAGCCGCGTGGCTGACCACCCCCGAACTGGTGCGCTAACTCGTTAATCAACGATTTGCATTCATCTGAGACCCCTTGATGCGATTTGCCCGGCGAGCAATTGCGAGTCAACGACTCCAGCCGTTCCAAGTCGATGCGGCTATTGATCATTCGCACGACGGTATAATCCGGTACGTGCTCGCGACCGGGCATGAGCAAACAATCATCGGCGGTGACTTCAAAAAAATCGCTGCGGTCTATTTGGTCAATGCACCAAAGCTGCATGCCTGTTCGCGTGGGGATGAGCGGCGAACGATAGCGAGTGAACTTCAGCGCTTCGGGCAGGGCGTCGATGAAAGGACTAATCGAATTCTGTACAGATCGTCCCGCCACCGAGAACCAAGTTTGATCGTCGATTACCGTGCTCGGTAGTTCGTCGCTGGGAGGTTTAACACTTGTGGCAGCTAGTGCGTCGGGATCCGCGTTGGACCAACTTGTGCCATCAAAGAAGTTAAATCGCTGAACGGCCAAAGTCGCACCTGGTTCACCTTGCCAAAACATCAGCGATTCGGCCACCAAGTTGTCCGTCGGTTTGTGCTCGGCGGGCAACTCGCGCTCCACGCTAAATTCGGGGCTGCTGGCGGCGCGGTTGGCTTCGGTAACGTTCCCTTCCTGGTTTTGGATCTCTTGAGGAGACAACGCCTGCGCGCGTTCCACCCGCTCATTTTTGCGAGGTTCGCCAAATTCATCGCTGAACACATCGAACAAGCTCGGTTTTTCCGAGTCGAGAAACATGTCTGTCTCGACAGCACCAAACGAAGTTGCATGTTTTTTGGCGGCTACCAGTGCATCTCCATTGCCGACACCGCGTCGCGCCGCTGAGTCTTTCGCGCTGGTTCCACCACTGGTGGGCATAACTTCCGCGCTCAGCTTTCGCAGGATCGGCACGCGGTTGGAAACAGCCAAGGCACCCACCGAAAACACTGCGCAGCCGACAAGCGTCATCACCGCGCGTGGCATGCGGGCTGGCTGCACGCCCACGGCGGCGGTCGTTTCGACTTGCTCCCAATGATTGTTCGTCAGCCACCATAGGCAAGCGATACCCCACGTCGCCGAAAACCAAACTGCCGACGTAGAATCGGCGATAAACGTTACAAACAGTGTGAGAAAGCCACTGCACACAACCGACAGACTGATCGTGCGCGACACGTTTGCCAACACTACTAACGCGACCGCTCCCCAAGCCAGGCTGGCCAGCATCACTAGCTCCATTCCATTTCCATGTCCCAGTTGTTTGGAGATTGGGTTGACAATCCACGGGACCGCTACCGCCAAACAGGCCAAGCTGGCGGCCCACGGATTAGAGGCTGATACTGCGCGCGCACTTCGCCTCGGCTTGACCATCATCCGCGCGGCCAGCACACATAGCAGACAGACTGCGCTCTCCACGGCCATAATGGTCCAACTGTCGTAGCTCGCGCGGCGATGCAGCACGAGCAGCACACCAATGCTGGCCATGAAAACGGCTCCCTGCCGCCGGCGCTCGAGCGTTTTTACTTGCCAGTCGCTGGGTGCCTCAGGCCGCTTCCGCACGAGCTTGGATGCTTTCGCAAGCGGCTCGATCACAACGGCAGCAGCGTTAAGCGATAGATCTCGCATGTCGCGCCTCCATGATGAAGTGATTGACCTGTAGCGCGATGTCCTCGTCTAGATCGATCACTTGCGATGCGCTATGTCGTTCGCGACGCCCTACCGACGGTACGCCTTGACTCAGGCGAATGTTGGCAGACGGCAAAGGGCGTCCACTCTGATCCGCAGCCGAAATCGCTAGCCAACTGGTCGAACTACTTGACTTGGATTCAGCACTAGCGACGAAATCGCTTGCGGGCAATAGAGAAGCACCATCCAGCGGCAGATCGGCTAGACGCAACCAAGCTTGCCTGCGACCGGACGCTCCATCGGCCACCAGAATTAGCTTGTCATCCACGAATAGGCGAAAGGGCAAATGCCGCGCGGATAATACAGCGATCAAACTGGCTGTCGCACGAACTCGCCAAGCCAAATTTTCGCGGGCTTCAAGATCACTACCTTGGCTGCGGGTAGTGGATAGTCGCAATTCGAGTGCTTGTTGTTGAGGTCCGCCGCGCTCACAAACAATCAATCTATCTTGCCGAGCGGACTGAACCCAATGGATACTCTTCAAAGAATCTCCGCGCCGGAAATCGCGCACGCCCATGAATTCACCGTGATTCGCTATGCGCTGTCCCTCGCCAAGGTCCGACAGCAACTGGCCAGTGAATTCCAAATCCTCGTCGATGGGAATCAGCAATGGAAAAACGGTCACTGGTCGCACTTCGCGGATCTCCCGTCGCGCAGTCCAAATACTGAAGGGAAAGCTACAAGCCAGCTTGGGCGGCTGCGCGGGATATCGCCCGCGATATTCGACCGCAAACGGTAAGCGAAAGGTAGCCATACAAAACGCCGGTACACGTGCTAGTCCAATATCAGCCCCGCTACCACGAAGGCGTGTATCTCCGAAACTCGATGCGTCCGCGTCTCGGTGAGACGTGGCTACGTGCAGGTAACCCTCCACCATCAAGCCCATGATGGGCAGCGGTAGCCGATTGCGAATGTTCAATTCCAGAAACGAAGGTTCGCGCTCACACAGTTCATCGCAAACTGGCTTCAGTCCGCAACTGATGCAGCGTGTTGCCAACCATGGAAAACCGAGCCCCAGTGCCAGAATTGCCAACAGCCCAACCGCTAGAGTCCAGCCCAGAGGACTCAAGAATGTCCCAACCAAGACACTGGCCAATGTCGCCAACACGAACCAGCCGACGGGTTCCTTCAACCAATACACATAGCGATTCGCCCACGGACAAAAATCCGTCGTCATCAAATTCGACAACCGACCATGATCCGTGGGTACATCGTGGAGCGTTTCCATATTGAGCGCACTTTTGGTACAAAATGACACAGATTGTTCAATGAAACACGATATCCACACCAGCGAGTCATCCCCAGACTCATACCTTGTCCGCCTCGGAGAGACTGAGCTATGTGGTTCGTTCAGCGACACGACAGACTCAGTTCGTGATCGGTGGCCCTCGGACAGAAAGTCCGTTTAGAAAGATCTCCTCGACGCTGACGCTGCTCGCGACAACTTGCAAACACTCCACCAGCAGCGGCGTCCAAGTGATCGTAACACCCGGGAAGACGACCGCGTTGCGCGATGCAAAGAAGCTCTGGCAAACGCTGCACTGATCTGGATCGTGCTCGTTGCTAGGCGTAGCTGGCGCGGATTCCCTTTCCGCAGCTTGCTTGGAATCGCAGGCATGGTGATGGCAACAGCCGTGATGGCTGAGGACATCTTGTGTTCCGTTGGCTTGATGGCTGACTTCCGCACAACCTACGTGAACCCACCCTGCGAGGTTGCTCAGCAGCAATGCCGACAGGGCAAAGTAGGTGGTGAAGGTGCGGAATGAGTTCAAAGGTCGGTACCAACGCTGACAAAAGACAAACCCAGCGGTGCATTTGAAGCACTCGCGGCAAAGCTCAACGGTCCGACCAAGGATGGTTAGATTCTTGCTTCGATCTACGGATTGTCAATCGAATCGGTTCACCTGACGCAAAAAATTCATTCGAAACACACAGTTGTGAGCGAAGGCGCTAGCCTCGGGTTTGGCGGAGTGGTCTATGGTAGCTTCAGAACCGTCGGCTAGTGCCGTCGGCTCAATGGTCGTCACGCGGCAACATAAAAAATATTCCGGACGCTTGACGAACCGACTTGCTTCGGTCATCGTATACCTAGCAATGATCTTTGGTCGGACCATTTTGCAACTAATACTCTAATACTCTGAAACGAACGTCGTCGATGACTTCGCTGTTCCGACCATTCCTAACCAGCGTGCTGTGCTGCATGATTGCCCTTGGGCATCTGCCAGCGTGGTTGCACGTTGCGACATGCGATCAGCATTCGCACGTGGGCCTGGTTCAGGATGCGGCCTCGGAGGCGACGACCTGTTCCCACGGGTGTCATCATCACGGTGATGATCGCCGTGTTGTCACGGATGATTGTGTCCCATGTGAAGACTCGCAACCGGTTCACGATCACGATTCCGACTCGTGTGCCCTCTGCCAGTCTCTGGCAAGCCCCGTCGGATTTGTTTTAGTTCTCGAACAACCGCTCGCCCTGGAGTATCTGGGCGAGCCTGTCTTTCCGTGTGCCGACCGCCTGCCGGTCGAAGCCTCTATAGCAATCCCGCAGCCTCGCGGTCCACCGGTCGTAGCGTAAGCACGTTCCACCTCCGGACTACATCAACCATACGTCCCGCCGCGTGCGGTACGGTTGGTCAGCGGTCCGACCAAACCAGATCGGCTATACCGGCGCGGTGGGGCACCTTATTCGTGACTGAGCGCGATTGCATCGTTTTGCGACCCAGTAGCTCCGTCTCTCCGAGACGATGTGTTTTGAAAACACGTCTTGGACAGACTCGCGTAGGCGGGAGGAACGATTGTGATCGTAACTAACAAAACAACGTGTGCGGATTGTTCGTCGCCGCCGCACATGCCTGCATTGGTCATGCGGAACCTTTGGTCAGGCGGCAAAAGTTTTTTCGGTAACCCGTTTTCTAAAGGAAAACAACATGCGTAAGTTTTTGAACAACAAGAAGGGCCAAGGGCTCGTCGAGTACGGTCTGATTATCGCCGGTGTGGCGTTGATTTGTGCCGCCGCCGTTTCGGTGTTCGGTCACAAGACCAGCGACTTGATCGCGGCGGTCACGACAATCCTTCCAGGTGCTCATAGCGACGACAACGGTCCGCTCATTAGTGGGAAGCTCATTGAGACAGCACAGGACGCAACGACAAATGCTATATCCCTGGACTCAACGACTATCATTGCCGCCAACGGATCTCCACGGTTGGGCGTAAATGTTGGCGGTGCGGCTTCACCACTTGGAACGGACGGCTTCGGCGGTCTGATCTTAGAAGCGAACCCATAGGCAAATAAGTCTTGCTGGATCTAGCACGGATGCATCGACCACACATGGCGGATCAAAACGCCATGGGTGGTTTTTCGGTTTGCAATCTGTAACTGAATCGACGCTTTCATGTTGACATTCACACTTACCACCACCTTCCTGCTGTTGCTGATCGCAACCGTTTGTGACTTTCGCACACGCGAGATTCCCGATTGGATTTCGATCGCGATCGCCTGCGTGGCAATCATCGCTTCGTTTGCTGGTTGGCTTGGCATTGAGTTGATGTGGGTGCTTGCCGGTGGAGTCGTCGGACTGACGGTCGGCTACGGACTGTTTCGATTTGCCAAGCTCGGTGGCGGTGACGCGAAGCTGATTGCTTCGCTGGGAATGCTGTTAGGACCAGTTGGAATTTTGATTTTGTTGTTGGGGATGGCCGTCTTTGGTGGTGTGCTCTCGTTGGTCGCGATGCTTCGCGGCGAGCGAGATTACGCCTACGCTCCCGCCATCACGGCTGGATTCGTTTGGTATGTCGGTGTCGTTTCGTCGCTCTAATTGTGAGCGGAATGGCGCTAGCCACCGGTGCAGCAAATCACCGGCGGCTAGCGCCGTGCCGCTCAAATTTTTTCACAAAGGGTTAAATCAAATGTCGAAGTTACTCATGTTCGCCGCAATGGGATTCGTACCCGCACTGATGCTTTCAACCGTCTCTGCCGACGACCACGCAGGGATGAAAAAGGAGCACGAAGCCGCCCATGCTCAGCACGACAAGTGGGCGGCCGAGCATGCCAAGATGCGCGTCGAGCACTTGCGGGCGCTCGCTATGATCGCCAAGCTGCAAGCGCACATTTACGAACACGAAGCCGAACTTGTCGAGCATGACGAAGAAATTCGTGCTCATGAAGACCACGCGATGCATCACGGCGAAGAGATCGCGGCACACGAAAATGATGGCGATGCGAGTAACCATGAACATTTGGAAAAGGAACACGCCGCATTTAAATCCGAACATGACGCGATGGCTAAGAAGCACGATGAAGTGAAAACCGGACACGATGAACTTCACGCGGTGCTGAACAAATTGATGGAGTTGATGAAGACCATCAAATGAAACGAGCCCGTCCTCAATCCCGCTCCGGTCAATCGCTCGTCGAGTTCGCCGTCGTCGCACTTGTCATGTACATGCTGCTGGCAGCGATCTTGACGTTCGGACATATGCTATATGTCGCTCAGGGATTGCAATCGGCAGCGGATCTAGCGGCGCGGGAGATTTCGAGGACGCCGCTTCCGGCAGTAAACTCTGGCGGGACTTCTTTTGAGTTTACTGATGCAATGTCCGCAGATGAAGTGCGACTGCGAATCTATGATGATGCATTTCTGGTGATTGACCTCGATAGTTTCTTTGAGAACTTCCCGCCTCCGCCGAACCGTAAAATTAGCATCTTTCGAGATCTCGCGCCGACCTTACCGCTATTGAATCAGCAACTCCTTCCACTAATGATTGTTGAAACACCTTCGAATGGCGCGACAGGGCGACTCTTGCGGTATCCAGGAGCTTTGTTGAATCGTGGCGAGAGCATAATGCCGCCTAGCTCGGCAACACACTCTGCTCAGGGGCCTTATGAGGATTCCACAACCTACAAGCCATGGATTGCGACAGATTTTGCTGTAGCCATTCCGCTCGTCGTAGACAGAACCAATACGGTTACTGAGACAATTGAATGGGTCGATGTTGTCGAGGAGATAAAGGCTGAAGGAGCGATATCTCCATTTCGAATAGATTCGACTCAACAGGGAGTGGTTGCTCTTCGAATGAACTATCCATTCCAATCTGCAGCGATGAGCAGTTTTCGACATGATGAAGACCATCCGGAATATCCATTTGAACCGACTGTTGGTCGCTACAACATTGCGACAAATGCTGAAACCCCCAACAATCCCCCGCAAGGAAATGTTGTCCAACGTCCGCTGTCCATCCAAGTAACCAATCCGGATGAAGAGATTTATACGGGAACTTATGGCGGTACGTACGGACTTGGTGCTCAAGGCGCGTTCGGAAAAATAGTGCGACCCTATCGCCGCGTGATCTCCGCTCAAGCGATTTATCGTAGAGAAATTTTCCAGTGATAATTATGCGTCATCCATTGCAAAGCACACACAACGATTCTTGCTCCCCTCGCCCCGTACTCGGGGAGAGGGATTAGGGTGAGCGGTTGTCCGCATCAACGAAAAACCGACGTATTTCCCGCTCCGCCCCCCTCGTCCCCAGCCCTTCTTCCCCGGAATACTGGTGGAGAAGGGTGCCAGTCTCACAAGCTTGGCGGATAAGTTTTAAGTAAATAATCACGATGACATGGATGTCGACTACTACAAAAGTTAATCGGCTATGCCACCACGAAACTATCGCCTCTCAAAACGCCGTTCTAGCTTGCCTCGTCTGCTGCTTGGCGGCTTTGGACTTTTAACGCTCGTGGTTGTCGGTGTCGTTGGCACGTTGTGGCTCGCCGGCGTGCCGCTGAATCCTTTCGCCAAGTCGGTAGCGGTCGATGATCCGTTCATGGTTCGCATTCCGATCAACGCACAACCAATCCCCGCTTATACGCGCGTCGATCGATTACAACTGCTCAATCCGACCACCGGCGGATTGATGTTGCAGCGGGTTCCACCGCAGGCGACTGTGGGGATGTCGATCGTTGGCATCGATGAACAAGGCTCGCACGTCGAAAGCCGTGTCGAGTCGGTGAAGAACGTCAACGATGAAGTTGTCTTTGCCGTCACCGGCGGAGCCGAAGTGCGGCAAGCCAATGCGTTCTCGCTCGGTGGCGCGATCTTGAATGTCAACGCGATCATCGGCCGCGTTGTCAAATCGGACAAACGCGCCGGACTTGGGTTTCAAGAAAGCACATTCTTTCCCCAAGGCACACCCGAAGGACTCACCGGCGCAACGCCGATGGGGATGCGGGCGATTACCCTGGACGCAACCAAGCTGACCGGCGTGCATTCGCTCGGTGCCGGCGACCAGATCGATTTGCTGGCCAATGTTCCGGTGGATGAGAAAGGGGAAATGAGCGAGGTTGAATTGATCGCTCAAAGTGCCAAGGTGCTGCGACCGGTTTATGTTCGCAACGAAGTTTCTTCGTCGGCAACATTGATGCAAGGCAATCAAACAAAGAACACACCAAAGTATGAAGTCGCGATTGCGGTTAACGCTGATGACGTGATTCGATTGCAAAACGCGATCAACCGCCAGCTCGCGATCACCTGCATCGCCCATTCGATGAAGCCACCGGTCGACGGCGACACAATCGCGGTCACAGCATCGATGAATGAAGTCCGTGTGCCGGTGACAGTTCGTCCGATACTCGCCTACGACGTCGTATCGCGCGACGCCTTTGTCAGTCCCGCGACACGCTCGCTTAAAACAGAATCAATCTCGAAGCAAGAAGCCGACCGCATCGGAGCGATCACTTCGCTGGGCGACGCGCTAGGTTCGATCGTTCGGCAAGACATACCCGCTGGCCGATACTTGCGTCACGCCGATTTACTAAACGGTCCACCGCGCTCTGGCTCCTTCGCCCCCGCGCTTCGTGGGGGAGATGGGTGGGGTGAGGAGAATTCCGTTGGCACTTCGCCCCCTCACTTTAGCTTGGTGAAGACTGAGCCGACGGCGCTAGCCGCGGGTTCTGACAACGCCAGAGACCAGCCAGCGATACCCGAGGCTAGCGCCTACGGCTCACATGAAATGCTGGTTTCGCCCCCTCACCCTCACCCTCTCCCCCGGAGTACCGAGGGAGAGGGAACAAGATTTCACGACGGAACTCGTTTCGTCTCAATGCTGCAAAACGAACCCGTCAATCAAACTGCACCATCGGCAACCGCTGTCGGTGACCGTCCCGCCATCACACGCTTTATCCCCGCAGGCCGAACTGCGTTTGCGATTCCATGGAGCCGAATCTACGGTGCCGAGCATTTGCAGATTGGTGATTCGATTGACTTGATGGCAAGCTACTCGCTCGAAAGACTTCGCGACGAGGAAGAGACTGAGACGCGGCCTGACGGAACAGTCATTGTTCGCAAGTCGGAATCGTTGACGCCCCGAGCGACTCAGCGATCTTGGGAGCAATCCTTCGGCAATCGTGCGGAACCGTGGTTTGTGGCGTCGGAAGCAGTAGTCGTCGCCCCGGTTGGCTTTCCGCCGCCCGCATCGGCGTTGCGTGCGCTGAACGCAGAAAATAGCCCGCAAAACAATCGCAATCGCGATCAACCCGGATTTGACGGACCGCCCGTAATCATCGCAGTCGATGCACGCGATGTGGAAGCTGTGGCGACCGCACTCGCGACACGAGACGCTTTGTTTACAGTCGCATTTCACTCATCGGAACCCGAACAGACCTCGACTGGTCAGAAGCTGATTGCGATCGCTCCCGAATCGATCGACGCCTACAGCGAACTGAGCGACAGCCAATGGCAAGGCAACCGTAGAGGAATCGTATCGCGAACTGTCTCCGACACCGATCACCAATTCGCAGATGCTCTCACGCCACGCCAGCTCGAAACGTTTTATGGCCGGGTACTGAAAGTCGCGAAGTCGCGCGGCGATTCGTTTTCACCCGATGACTTTTTGCCTGTTGGAGCAGAGCCGGGCGTAGCATCGGCGGCGCGAAAGGGGTTTACATTGCTGTCTATCTCCGATCGCGAGATCGAAGGCATCGACGCTTTTGTAACCAATGATCGTATCACGGTCCTCATCCGTGGCGTCGTTAAAAACTCACTATCGAACTTGGCTGTCGGCGACGCGGGAATTGCTATATCGAACGTCGTCGCGGACGAAGTACGAATTGCTCGCGGA
>JBGSJT010000783.1:0-1946 GCA_041741715.1 Pirellulaceae bacterium
AAAGACATTGGCGAAGTTGCCCGTATCGTCAACACGCTGTTGCAGTTGATGGAAGAATACGACGCCCCAGGATTGCTTGTTGCAACAACGAACATTGAAAGCTCGCTAGATGAAGCCCTATTCCGCCGGTTTGACGACGTATTCCAAGTTCCATTGCCGGGAAAAGAAGAGATTCGCAAACTGCTCTCGCTAGCACTGTCGAGCGTGGAACGTGCGCAGTCCATCAAATGGGACGCAATCGTCGACAAGCTTGATGGCGTGTCCGCTGCATACGTTGTTCGAGTTGCTCAGGCCGCAGCCAAGACTGCCGTCTTATGTGGACAACGCATTGTGGAACATGAGCATTTTGAAACTGCAATTGCCGAACTCAAACGCCCTGACGGGGATACCTGACGAAGTAGGAATCGATGCCGAACGGACACAGCTTTCAACATCTCTCGTTGATACTTCGTGAGAGAGGAGTAGCCAAACTGAGTGGTGGTGGTTCCGTCGCTGATCGGACCCGCGACAATCGCACGAATCGCGGCAGTCACAGTGCAAACTTGCAATCGAGTACGTCAACGGTCATTAGCCTACGTCGCGCCACGCTTGAGCGTCGTACAACTGAGTCACTGCCTGACCTTCCACCAGGAATTCCATTGCTTCTGGAAGTAGACCCGGGGCTTGATATCGATCTGCTCCGACATCACTTCAACTTCGAAATTGTGTCGGAGGAAGAGAGCGGGTTTGTCATCGTGGCGAGTGATGACATCGAACTGTCGCAGTTTTTGACTGCGACAACTGGATTTGCAAGCGAAGCGCGTGGCACGGCAACAATCGCGAGTGTGCATCGACTGGATGACGATCCAGATCAGAATCAACGCCTGCGTTTTATCCTTTCAGAACGTCTCTTTGGGGTGTGGCCAAACATTGACGATAACGCAAAGTATGTTGTGGATATCGGCGTGACCTGTCTGGGGATACGAGAGATACCATCTGTTCCGGAAAAGGGCAAACGTGACACGGACGCCACATGGGCACGTAAGGAAAGCGACTGGGCCAATCGACGCACTGAAGCTTACGACGCTTGGTACGATATTCAGGAGCAACGTCTCGACGAAGTTCGGCGCATTATTGTCGAAGGCTACAAAGGCTCGATCGGTCAGATTTATCATGCGGATCCGACTGACGCGGTGACATTGCCAGACAGTTTTACAATGCGTGTGGAGGTCAGCGGAAAGGGTCTGAAGGACTTCGTGCTGAACTTCCCGTTCGTTTTTGAAGTTGTCGAACCAGACGAGATTACCCTTCCCGACCTCGATTCGGAAACCGGAGTTGACGCGGACCGGTATCCAACTCCACAACCACCGGGCGATGATGCGCCTACCGTTTGCGTGATCGACAGCAGAATTCAGGAAGAGTATTTGCTCCTTGAGCCGGGCATCGACAAGCCGACGTCACGTTGTTTCCTGCCTCCCCCGTCCACCGCCACAGATGTGGCGGACTATGTCGCTCCTGGAGGGCACGGAACCCGCGTGGCTGGTGCCGTGCTTTACGGTGAATCAATCCAACGAGACGGCACTTATCAACTACCTTGTTGGATTCAGAATGCGAGAATCCTCGATGCGTCGGGTGAACTGCCGAAAGCACTTTTCCCGGCAGCACTGTTACATGCCGTAGTGACGCACTTTCATCGCGGGCCGAGGAAAACGAGAATATTCAATCACTCAATTAATGCTGACAGACATTGCCGTTTGCGACACATGTCGGCTTGGGCCGCCGAGATCGATTCGTTGTGCCAGCTCTTAGACGTTTTGATTGTTCAAAGCACCGGTAATCTCCGAAGCACCGCACCGGCACCGAATGCAGGTGTCCGAGATCATCTCAACGCAGGGCGAACATACCCCGAATTCTTGCTTGAACTCTCAGCTCGTGTCGCGAATCCCGCGCAAAGTCTGCAAGCCATC
>JBGSJT010000784.1:0-4321 GCA_041741715.1 Pirellulaceae bacterium
AATCGAGCTGTGTCGATAGAAACTGTCGAGCGTTTGTTGCACGTTTGTCGTGATGCGTTTGATGGCGACTCAGAGGGTGTCCGGGCACGGTCCAGCCGTGGGCATGTTTACGCGGCAAGGAACCTTATTGAATCGATCCCCGAGGTTTCGACCATTTGTCGCTGCGAATCGCTAATGACGTTTCTTGGTGACCAGCTAGGCGATCAGTTCGGATTGGTTCGCGTGCTGTTCTTCGATAAACCGCCAGACCGGACTTGGGCGTTGCCTTGGCACAAGGACACCGCCATCGCCGTGAAAGACAACACGCTTCCCTCAACGCACTTCTCCAGGCCGACCACTAAGGCCGGTGTGCCTCACGTGATCGCCTGCGATGAACTCCTCGCACGAATGCTGACGCTGCGTGTGCATCTTGATGACGTGACAGATGAAAACGGCCCGCTTCGTGTCATTCCGGGTTCGCATGTGTCCAGAGTGAGTGATGGCTTGGGCGTTGATGCGGCTGTCACCATTCACGCAACTGCCGGCGATGTTTTGGCGATGCGCCCGCTCATCAGTCACTGCAGCGAAGCATTAACATTCGCTGCAATGATCACGAACGGCGCTCCTTCGGCCAGATGATGCACGTCGTCAAAGTGCCACTCTCTTCGCCCGCATTTGACTAGCATGGAAAAGACGCCTTGAGCATTACACATCTCGTGCTCGTGAAGCACAACCATGTCGTGTCCAAAATGGCTTTCCCAAAAATGTAGAAAGCGAGAGCTAAGATCGGGAACGTTCTCCATTAAGCCCTACTCCGACTTTCGAAGCATGGCGAAACGTGTTGTATACACAAACGTGAATAATTTTGACTGGGATGTGTGAGTACGCACACACCAACTGCCACAAAAACTCCTCATTTTGGACGCCAGATTTGTGCGTCAACCGAACTCTCAAGAAGCGACAAGGTCGCTTCCTTCAATTCATTCGAGTTGCCAACTTGGGAGTCGATGTCCTTGGAAAATAGCAGCTTATCACTTCTCAAATCATATAAAAACACACGGAACGGCCCAACCTTCGCGTAATCGAGTTTCTCAAACCAATCGTATGATTCGGTCTCTCCCCACGAACCCTTAACTAATACGACATAAGGTGCGTCTAATCTACTCTGAAGCTCGTTGGCTTGATAACTTGTCATGGGGTCATAAAGACTCGAACCCAAATACATACTCTCGTCACCTAAAATCGAATCACAAAAAAGCTTATCGGAGACGTCATCAGAATACGCGAGATCCTTCGATAGGCAATAGTCGAGTAAAACAAATCCGGTGAACAACGGACGATCTGCATCAGACGCATGTGTTCGATACATCGCAAGTTCCTCAGTATCTAAAACCAGTCTTGGATTCAACTTTTGACTTAGAGTCAATGGTGCGATCGACGTTTCAAGCTCGGTCCGTATATTACGAAGCGCGTCTTTCTGTAAGCTGCGAGAAGGTTTCGTGGCTAACAATGTATCGTAAACCGTTGGGCGCCGATGGTCGAGATAAATAAGAAGGCACGTCGCGACCAAGACAAAGCCGGCAACTCCTGTTGGCCTTAAACGCAGGAAATTCAACGTCAAGCTTTCCTTTGTTGACGTCTTCAAGGGCGGAATTGCACTAAATAGCAATAGAATTCCAGGAATCCAGAACTGTGCAGATTCGAGCGTATAATAGCCAAAGTGATGTTCAGGGATGTATTGTAACGCTACTGGAACCACGTATGGCTTAAGGACTAGAACACTGCCAACACAGATAGCGACTACGGCCGCTGCAAGACGATTACCTAAATAAAACAAAATTGTATAAAAGACTAAGGTAAACAGCCAAAGTCGCATCGCGAAATCATCAGCGGTGACGAGTGGCAGCCAAAATGTGTCCCAGGCAGTGACGGCAAGAGTGGGTAGACCCGCAATTAGGAAAAACCGAAGATTGTTGGTTTGGGATTTTGGCTCATTCGATCCATGGATTGGAGAGGTCGAAGTTCGATTGAGTAGCCGATTTGCACGCCTCGCTAATAAGGCCGACCATTGCTTAAATGGAAAAGTGATTCCCATTTCATCCAACCATTTCCCGCTGCCAGCTATCCAGATGCTTGCAAACAACCCCGACGCCATTCCTAAGCTTTCCTCATAGTAGATTGCCGCTATGCAAACTGAAGCAAAAATAACTAACAAGACGCTGCAAGCAAGTTTGTTTTTTAAGCTTAGTAACGCCATTATTGAATAGATACTCAATACGACAGCAATAAAACCAAGGCTCGAGTCCACCGGTTTGCTTATGAGGAGTATTGCCGAAGCAAAAATAGCCGTAACGGCGACCACTTCGCAGATCTTTCGCACTAGCAGCTTTCTGTCCCAGAACGCGACAGATAAAAGCATATGCGTCAATTGGCAAATGAAAACCATAGCACAAAGGCATGCAATAATACTACATACTTCTTCTATGCTGAGGTAAAAAATAGACTTTGGGAAAAAAACTGGTGATAGATAATATGAAGCCAAAATAACTAAAAGGGAACTTCCAAGAGTTGCCGCGCGAAACCTTAGCCGCCATTCGCCTAAAGCAAAAACCAGACCTGCAACCAAGAGTGGCGACACCGTAAAAAAAATAAGAGGTTCTCCAGAGCTCCAAACGACCGCGTTTAGCAACAAACAATTAACACAAGCAAACCAAAAAAAGGGAGAACAAATGCTAGTCTTTTTGGGCGCCGCCACTTCCGGTTGCAATCCTATACAATTGATCGCGATGATTATTTGACGAGCAATTTTCTCTAGTAACGATTTGCGGGGCGATTCAACTCTCTGTGGACTTTTCGAGACGATGGGTAGTCCGGTTACTGCATTATCGTCTTGCTTAAACAGCTCGATCTTCGCATGTCCCGCTTCCGTGTGACTTGCAGTAGGAATCCGCGGACTTGGTGGCGCGTGTGATGCGTCGGTCGAACCCGCTACTACCGTACCCTGAGCTGGATTACTTTTCGAATCAGTTTGAGGTTCAGTTGCAACTAGAGTCGAGACGTGTAGATTGCGAATTGCATCAGTGTCGGCCGAACCGCTAGAAGTAACTTGTCCTTGTCCGGGCGCGGGCGATTTTACGCGAAGAAAAGGTGCCATCGCACTAATGATCTGATTGGGAGTTTGGAATCGCTTTGTTGGCTCCTTGGCAAGCATTTTTCCGATGGCGACTTCAAGGTCTGACGGAATGTCTGGTCGCAGCGATTTGAGCGGTATCACCGCTGCAGATTGGTGACTTTGGAGAACTTCGTATAGAGAACCCGAAAATGGCGCGCGTCCTGACAGTAAGAAATAAAGCGTGCAACCAAGCGAATAAATGTCTGCTCGGATGTCCACATTGGCGGCGTTCTTGAATTGTTCCGGTGCCATGAAACTGGGCGTTCCCATCACCATTCCACTAGCAGTTAAGGCCGAGTGATCAACTGTCTCCATCTGTGCTTTTGCTAAACCAAAATCAAGAATTTTGACTACGTCCTTGGTTCCGGATTTCGTCAACATCAAGTTTGCGGGCTTGATATCACGATGGATAGTTTTCATCTCCATCGCGTATTGCAATCCGGCTGCCACCTGCCGGACTATGCCGCATGCATCGGCAACTCGAACGCGGCCACTGGCGTGAACGAATTGCTCCAAGTCCTGCCCTTCGATGTACTGCATCGCGAAGATAGTAAGCGAAGGGAGTTTATAAACGTTGTAGGCCGTGACAATATTTGGGTGATGCAAACTTGCCGCGACCGCAATTTCTTGCTCAAAGCGTTCTTTTGCCCCAGGCTGACGTAAATGAGTTGCGCTGAGAATCTTGAGAGCTTCTTTGCGACGTCCCATGTGCAGATTCTCTGCCAGGTAAACGATGCTCATCCCCCCAGCGCCAATCTCTCGTAAAACATTGAATTGCTCTAGCGCCGCCACTTCAGCGTGAATGTTCAGTGTTGAGTCATCACGTTTTGCAGGCATGAGTGCGATTGCCGGGAATACTAATTGGACGAAATTCGATTGAGAATCCTTAAGAAGGACAAGAAAAAGATTCTCACTCGTACATTTTAACGGAGTGGTTAACTTTACACACTTGAAGTCCGACTTGCACTAGTACTACAGCGCTAACTGGTATTGTAGCGGGTTGAGTTTTTCGTTGAAAATAGCGGTTTTGAATTTCGGTTGCCGCACGGAGGTTTGGGCCATGGATGTCGATGATTTGGAACGACTTGAAGATCGTCTCGATGCGTATCTGGCTCGCTTCGGAGATTGCTTCGGGCGGAGCGATACGCGAGTTCATCTGACGACTTACGT
>JBGSJT010000785.1:0-14654 GCA_041741715.1 Pirellulaceae bacterium
TAGTGCTTTCAACCACTACAGATTGGTTGAATACTCGATATCACAATAAGTTGACAAAGATACGATGGTTAGAGAAAACCTACTTAGATACGAGCGAAGGTAAAAGGCAAATGGCAACTGAAAACCCACAACAGAACACCGTCATGGAGAACATTCACGACGCGATTGAAGGCGTCGACGAACCCATGGGAAGTGCCCATTCCACGGCTTCCGGAGTGATGGTAGCGGGGATCTACCCAATTTTGCTCCTTCTGCTCACGCTGGGCGCTTTAGCCGTATTGGGAATCGCATCCTGTGTGCGATAAAAGGTGAATAAAGGACACTTGTCGCTGATCTCCACCATCTGGTTTCCAGGCAGAGCTGCGTCGGTTCCAATACCTCGGGAGGCGGAGACTCCAAGACAGTGCGTTCCCAGGCAGGACCCTGGGAACGAGCGTGTGCCTGGTGGCGTTGAGCGAACAGCGTCAAATTTATTACGAAATAGTAAGGAAGTTAGTTTCGCATTATCATGCCATTGCGAGGCTCAGCTTACCTTTAGGCTCTTGACATCGCGAATTAGCTTCGCGTAAAATTTTCAATTAGTCAATGTTTCTGTTTTCTTCAAACGCCTTTATGTAGCGAGGTAGATAATGACGAAACGTACCGGTTTTACATTGGTGGAGTTGTTGGTGGTGATTGCCATCATCGGAATACTGGTGGGGCTACTCCTCCCAGCCGTGCAAGCAGCCCGCGAGGCGGCGCGACGCATGCAATGCAGTAACAATCTTAAACAGTTTGCACTTTCGTTTCACAATTACGAAAGCACGAACAAACGGATGCCGCGCATCGCCAGCCGTATGGACATGATTCGAGGGGATGGGGCTAACGTGCAGGCCTCTAATTGGAATGGTTACTCACCCCATACGATGATTCTCCCCTACATCGAACAAGGGAACGTTTTTAATCTGTTCACTTTTAGGGAGGTGCATCACCGCAATGACTTGATACCGCCAGCCGTTGGCATGATCAACGGTGTCAATGCTTCAGCGCTGAACGTGGTCCGCAATTCGCCGATCTCAACTTTCATCTGTCCGTCGGATCGTCCGCATCCATCGGCGGTTGAACGGGGACAGAGCAACTATGGCGTCAGTGAAGGTGCCAATGTCGGCTACAGTGTCGCGGCGGCGGACCGCAATGGATTCTTTGAAAGAGACCAATTCCGTACGTTTGGCAATTGCACCGATGGGCTGAGCAATACGATCTTGGCAGGCGAATTCCTTAAAGGGGATGGAAGCAATACCACCTATACCTTCCCTCGCGATGTGATTCGCAATCAACCGTTGGTTGGCATCATGAGTAATCAGTTTCCCACACAAGCCCAACTGGAAGCCTATGGTCAACAATGCTTAGGTGGGATCGCCAACCATACCAGCTTCGCAGGTTTTAGGTGGTCGGCGCCTGGTTTCTATAATACCGCCATCAATACGATTGCTACTCCCAATTGGAAATATCCCGCCTGTCACTCTTGCGTGGGATGTGGGCAGGGTGATGCGCAGGGAGTCTTTCCAACGCGAAGCAATCACACCGGTGGTGCGACGCATGCCATGGGTGACGGTAGCGTGCATTTCATCAGCGACAACACCGACTTGAGGACCTACCAAGCGCTTGGTTCAGCCCGCAGCGGAGATATTGCCAAGCTCGAATGACAAACACCTTTTCGTAGCGGAAGTTGCCAAGACTTTCGTCCGTCGATAGCAAAACGGGACGATTCAAGGCACTTCGCGGTTGCATGATTTGTCTCCCGGAGAGCAGCGAGGGAAAGACTCCTTTTCCTCGCAACTCCTTCCATTGCGAAATGATTTCCATTGCCTAGCCCCACTTTCGTGGCTGCTAGTTGGACAGCGCCTCTTTGGTCTTCGTCCAATTAGCGGTATTGCGTTTGACGGCAAGCCGTAGGCGACTGTGCGGCGTTAACGGTCTTACCGTCGCCTGTGGCTGGCCGCTAAACAAAGTGGCGATGTCCAACTAACCTTATCAACTAAACTAAACAGCCATGGACCACTCGGTCCATAAGGAACAAACTATGAATCTCTGGTCTAAACTTGGTTTTCTAGCTTGCGTAGTTTTTGTCGCTGGTTGTGGTGGCGGCATCAAGGAAGAGAAGACTGATGTCGTTCAAATCTCTCCCGTGGACATTATCAAGTTGACGGTGGAGGGTGTTGCCAAAACAGGTGCCGACATGGGCAGCGGTGAAGATTCACTGCGTGAAGCAATCGAGGAATTGAAGAAGACCGATGCTGCCAAGGCGAGCGCAATCGAGGGAGAATTCGTCAAGATGACCAAGGCCCGCGATGCCACCTCGCGCAAGGCCGCCGCCAAGAGCCTGCTCACCAAACTCTAATCGCATAGCGCGCTTAGCCTGTTCGTCGCTTAGTAGCCGGCACGCTCCGCGTGACGAGCGCATCCAGAGAATATGCATAATTCATGGCGAACACGAATTTGGCGATCATCTCGACGGAGCGAGATGGCAACTCTGGTCATTTTCGACCACGAGATGTTCGACCACGAGATGTAGGGTGCGGTGGCTTAATTTGGATATAGTTTGCAATTTGCCGCTGGGCCAGTGAATGGTTGCGCTGAGCGGTGCGTCCGATTCAGGCAATCCCCAATGCACACGATAGGGCCCCTGCGATAAATAACTTCCGCCACCGACCACGTACCGTGTCCGCTGGACGTCACCGCTGCGCAGTTCGATGCGCGCTCCGATCGGATCTCGACTGGAGGTTGTGCCAATCAATTGTAGCCCCACCCACGACGCTTCGCCGGTTGGGCTGCGATTGAGTTCGATCGCGGCGGGTTCCATCGAATTTGAGAAAACCAGATCGATTCGCCCGTCACCATCCATATCTCCTCCCACTAACCCGCGTCCCACATGAGCCCGCGCAAAATAACCAGTATCATACGTCACACGCACCAACTTCTTCCCTTGTTCATTGCGCAATAGAAGTTGTTCTTGAGCCATCGGTGACAAAGTCTGAATGTGCCCATTGGCGACCACTAGATCCTCGTAGCCGTCGTGATCCAAATCGGCGGCAACAGTACCGAAGCCCACAAAGACTTTGCCCAGTGCATTGACACCGATCGAATTGCTCACGCAGCGAAAGCCAGTCCCTCCCGCGTTCTGATACATGGCACAGGTTTCATTTTCAAAGTTCGTGACCCATAGATCAGGCTGGTGGTCGAGATTAAAGTCGGTGACTGCCAGGCCCATGCTGCCATTGGGAATTCCACGTTGATCGAGGGCCGTGCCGTTGAATAGTCCCGTCTCCTCGAGTTGTCCCTCGCTGGTCGACTGATAGAAAAAATTGTTGGTGGTATCGTTGGCCACATACACCTCGCAGGCACCGTCACCATCGAAGTCGGCCGCCACCACTCCCAGCCCCTTCCCCTCGTCAACCAAGCCTACAGTCGAACTGACGTCGCTAAATCCCCCTTTTCCATCGGATAAAAAGACCGCATCACGCAAGCCATTAAACTGATAGGGGGCACAACGATCGGGAGCGGTCGGCGATCCACATCGCGGATGTTTGTCCCACGACCAATCGACGTAGTGGACTACGAACAGATCCAGATTTCCATCGCGATTGAGGTCGAACCAACCAGCGCTCGTACTCCACGAATTATCGTTCAGTCCCAGCTCGGCTGCACACTCCAGGAACGTGCCATCACCTTGATTATGAAAGAATTGCAATCCGCCGTAGCCGGTCAACAAGAGATCAACAAAGCCGTCATTATCCACATCGGCACAGGCCACTCCGTGTGAATAGTAAGGTGCCTGCTCAACCTTTGCCGCTTGGGAAACATTCGATAGGCGCTGGCCAGCTTGGTTTCTCCACAATGTGGAAGGGAGGCCCCTGGGTGCCTGACCGGCTCGCAATGTTCCTCCCGAGGGGAAAAACAGATCGAGCTGACCATCATTGTCATAGTCCAACATTCCCACGCCACCGCCGAGGCCTTCGAGTATCGAAAGGTTGTTCGACTCGCTCCCATCGCGGTAAACGCTGTGCAGTCCGAATTGCTCGGTTGCATCGACGAATTCGATTGTGGCGGACTGGCTTGGCGTTGGATCGTTGTTCGCTGATTTACTGTTCGCTGAATTATTGTGCGCTAGACCGTTGTGTGATGGGGGACGCGTGGTACATCCAACCATCGACGCTCCCAATCCCAATCCCAATAAGACGATAGATCGCAGATTCACTCGGGTGGTCCTGTCGAAATTCAAGGGAGATAGCCATCACGCGCCGCGTGATGGCTACTATCTTTTCGAGATCGCGGGCAATTACTGGCTTGGCAAGCCTGTTTTGATTTTATCCAGCAGGTTATTCACATCCGACTCGAGACGATTTTGAGCACCGGGGACTTGATAGGCTGAGGGGAGCGCCGCCTCGATCTGTTGGATGTAACTCGTCAGCAATGGCTGAAGTGCCAGCTTTGCGTCGTCGGGCCAGTTGGCACTATGCAAACTAGCCCATTGCTCGCTGGCATCGAACAGAGCTTCACTGGTTGTTTGCACGCCTGCGTCATCCTTGATGGCGGTCAGTGATTGAAGCAGTCCATCCAAAACGACGGAGACGTGGCCTTCGATAATTTTCGTATCGTGAACTTGGACTGTAGATTCACCAGCTTTTTGCAGCATCTCTGGCGTTATTTCAACGGGGCCTGAGGTGGAGGTATCTCGACTGGAATAGAACCAATAGCCGCCATAGGCCACACCCGCCAACAGCAACACGGGCAACAACAATTTCAACAAGGAACCACCTTGCTGGGATTCTGAATTCGTCATCGACATGAGAGACACCTTGTTCAAAAAATAGGTTGGAACATCGCCGACACGATTATACCACGCCTGTCGTTTTTGGTGCGTTGCCGAGTCGTGCCCCCAGGACATTAAAAGAACGGAGTCAGAATGATGCTTAGTGTGGGGCGGTAGGTTTGGAATCATGTTCGGCCAGCATTTTCTGGGCATGAGCGTTGTGTGGTTCATAGGCCAAAACGCTCTGAAGCCAATAGACACCTTGCCGCTCCGATTCCCACTGAAGGTGAATCTCCGCCAATCGCAGGCGAGCTTCAGTATCGAGCGGGTCGCGATTGACGCGGTCGAGCAGTGGAGGTGCCTCCGCGAGGGCCTCCCGCGCCACTTTGACTTGCTCAAAGTTCCGTTCCGCCTCAGCTTGTTTGCTTAGGCCACGCAGCGCAACGGCATACGCATAGCGGGCCAGCAAATCACGCGGCTCTTTTTCCAATGCGATTTCTAGTATCTGGCTGGCTCGTTCAAAGTTGCCTGCTTCGGATTCCATGGTCCCCAATTCGCGAGCCACACTATCTCCATCGGGCTGGTACTCGACGGCGTAGTAAGACGCTGCCAGCGTGGCGCGATCTACTTGCAGCATCCGCTGGAGAATGGCCCGAGCTTGGTCAAACTCACCCAGTTCTCGTAGACAGCCCGCGATGGCGATTTCAGCGGCCAATGGATTGGACATTCTCAAACATTCACGATAGGCCTCAAGGGCTTCTTCCGTTTTTCGTTGCGACTGCCGTATCCTCCCCAAACCATACCAGCTCGGAAAATGATTGCGATTTTTCTCTACCGCAAGTTGATACTGTTCGGCGGCGGCCAAGGGGGATTGGTTGAATTCGAGTGCTAGTCCGCGACGATGATTGGGGCGAGGATCGTTGGGAAAGTCCCTTTCCCAGGCTTGCAACAGTTCCAGTAGCTCGTCCAAGCGACCGCGAATGGCTAAACCATTGGCAAAGGCGGCTGACATCTCAGCTTGATCGCTGGCCGAATTCGGGAGGAGCGCAAGCAGTTCATCCTCGACTGCGGCGAGCTGTCCAACTTGCGCTTGAGCCATGACTTCCTCGGCACGAATGCGTTGGCGCCCCCCCCCGGCTTGGGCGCATTGGTCCAAGAGCATATTCATTTGCTCGAACTGCCCCGCTTGCCGCGCCATGCGGGCTCGCAGCAAAAGCGTTTCTGCATTGCGCCAATAGATGGACTCCGAAATAGTCAACCACCACTGGGCACCTTCCGTATCCAATCGTCGTAGACTGCGCTGTGCCAGACCATTGGTTAAGCTCACGATAGCTCCACTGATCCAGGCTGCCATCAGCAACAGCGCCATTATCGAACTTAGTTTTGTTAAACGGGAAAGCTTAGGGCGCGGAAGGCCCACGGGCGACAACTTCTGTTTGGGTCTCGCGGTTCGCTTGATCCTACGTTTCATTCGGCCAGCTCTCTTCCAGCCTGAGGAGTAGCGTTCAGAAGCACGCGCACGGAATCCGACGATTGATTGTCCAACCACTGGCCGACGATCAAATCGACTCGTCCATCGCCATCCACGTCCGCGGCCGCGCACGTTGCGTGGTTGCAGTTGTCACGCTCGATCGAATGTCGCACGAACTGCAAATGCTCGCGTTGTTCCCATACGCAGATCGAATCATACATCCCCGGTCCGTCCACATTGGCGGTAGGGAACAACCCCACTCCGGCGATATCCAGATCGCCATCGTTGTCAAAATCGGCCACAGCCGTCTGCAGCGCTCCGACCAACAACCCTAGGTCATGCTTGTCCCATTTCCCTTCGCCTAGGTTGTGCAGCCAACGCACGCCATGATAGGGTTTGGCAATGAATGCATCCAAAGTATCACCGCAGGTGAGAACGACATCCAATCGACCATCGCGGTCGAGATCGACCAACTGAAAGGAGCTTGAATTGTAGGAGGGATCGGGGAGCGACAGCAACACCTGTCGCTCGTAGCGCCCTGTGTCACGGTACAGATAGGCTTCCACCGTCTCAAATTCTTGCCCGTAAGCCACAACAAAATCCAACTGGCCATCTCCATCCATGTCACCTACTTCCACTCCCAAGGCTCCGTGTCGGGGATCGATAGTTTCCGTCTGCATGCGCGGAGGCCACGCCGTCGCCTCCGTATTTCGCAGCAGTTTTAACGCACCTGTTTTACGCCATCCAAATTCAGCTACCAAGACATCCATGCCACCATCACGATCATAATCGAAAGGTACCGCACTGACAGCCCGTCCCAATTTGTCTGCCAGCGTAATCGCCTCGATTGTCCCGTCGGGATGCCCAAGTAGAAGTGACACCCGTCCCTGATCATGATCGCCCACTGGAAAGCTCCCCATTTCTCCAATCAGATAGTCGTCGATACCATCCATGTTCCAATCACACACATGCACGCGACAAAAGTTGCGGCCAGTGGCGAGCAACTCCGCGAATTTTATTCCGTCCAGGTGTTGGTCAGCAGATCCTCGAGCCCATTTGTGGAGTGTTCCGTGTTGCATGTCTGTAAACAGCAGCGACCGATCCTGGACATTCCAGACCACATGCGCGATGGCTGGCGACTGATGTGGGGTTGAAATGGTGGAGCCTGCTTCAAAACGAATCGATGTCGCTTGCGGTTCCATGGAATCGGCACGGGCAACGATGATTTTTTCCGGAGCCACTTGTTGGAAATACTGAATGGTATCCTGCCGAATCGGCTCAACTAAGTCGGTGCGACCTGATTCAACATAAAACTGGAAACCCTGCCTTACTTCTTGAGGCCAATTCGCCTTGGGAAAGGTGTCCGGCAGAGGGAGCGGGTGACAGTCGCCGCAAAAACGTTCGATCTTGTTTATCGTTTGTGCTGACAGTCGGTTCTCAGTATTTCGCTCGCCGGACGTAACGTCACTGGGACGCTGGGGCGGTCGGCAGCCAAGTGTAGACAACAACCAAGCTAGCGAGACCACTGCCAGCGTTCCTAAGGCTTGAGGTCTGCTCCATGACTCTTGGCAATGAGGTGCATGATTTCTTGCGGGAGGTACTGTCCACATCATGTTCATCGATCTGGCTAACTAATGCATTTTGAGGTTAAGGAGCAACCATTGATTCGCTTAGCGTATTGTACTGTTTGGCGCAAATCACAATGGGTTTCGAATTGGCATCTTCGAAGATTAAGAATACCGTAAGCGATATTGTAAATGAGTAGCTTCAGGTAAAATTGGAGGCATCGACTATCGCGAAGGACCAGCGCACGTCGCGGGGAGCGAACTGGCTACTAGATTGTCATGCACGGTTCCCCTATTGTTGACTTTGAATTCCGCGACACCATGAATACTTGAACAATGCCAACCCATATAGAATACGATGCAGTTGTGATTGGAGCGGGACCGACCGGGTGTCTTGTAGCGGAAAAATTGGCGTCGCACGGTTTGTCAGTTGTAATCCTTGAAGCGGGCAAGCGTTTCAGTGGACATAATGCGCTGGAGAATACCGAAGCGAACGCGGGGCAGATCATGTGGTCGGATACTCGCAATCATGTGGGCCAAGACTTCGTTGTGCCCAAGACGGGCGTAGGTGTCGGTGGTGGGACGCTGTCATGGCTCGGCGTTATGCCACGTTTTCACCACGCTGATTTTCGTACTCGATCCACCGAAGGTGTTGGCGAAGATTGGCCGATCAGTTACGACGATCTGCGACCGCATTATGCGAAGGTGGAATATGTCTTTGGTGTGGCGGGGGAGTGTGGTCCGTTCGCGCCGGAGCAATATGAACTGCCGATGCCTCCCCACCGCATGAACTGGCACGGCCAGTTGCTCTCGCGCGGCGCGCGTGAATTGGGCGCACAGCCGTTCGCGCCGCCTGTAGCCATCAATTCCAAGGCACGCGATGATCGCCCGGCGTGCATCTATTGCGGCTGGTGTGCGTCGGGCTGCCCGACGGGAGCCAAGGCAACGGCTGCAAACACCTATCTCCCCAAAGCTGAGCGACTCGGTGCGCGAGTTATCAGCGAGTCTTTCGTGCAGCGCATCGAGTATGACGCTGCTCAGGGCCGTGCTACAGGTGTTTGCTACCTCGATTCGGAACGTCGCGAGCACCATCTCCGCGCGAAAGTAGTCGTGTTGGCAGCCCACGCCGTCGAAACACCACGCTTGCTGCTCATGTCCGCCAACGCGACTTATCCAGATGGTCTGGCCAACTCCAGCGGCCTAGTTGGCAAGAACTTCATGAGTCATCCGACTTGGCAAGTATTTGGTACTTTTGACGATCCGGTGAATGCGTACAAGGGGATGCAAATGGGCCACGTCATGGTTCAGGACTACTACAAACCGAAACCGGAAAACGATTACGCGCGCGGCTACATCCTGGTAAGTTATATGATGACGCCGGTGACGTTCGGTTTACTCAGTGGTCAGTCGTTTGGCCAGGAATTCAAAGACCTGATCTACGACTATCAGCACACTGCTGCCTGGTGGGCACACGCCGAAGGATTGCCATGTGAGCACAACACGGTGACGCTTGATCCAGTGCTGCGCGACTCGCTTGGACTACCGACGGCGCGGGTTAACTACGCCTGGGGGGACAACGACGTGAAGCTGGCCGCCGCTGCGCGCGACAAGGCAGCCGAAATGATGACTGCCTCAGGGGCTCGCAAAGTTCGGATCGGCTTGAACTATGGAGCCCACGCGATGGGCAGTTGTCGCATGGGAAACGATCCCGCCACGTCGGTAGTAAATGAGTTCTGCCGATCGCACGATGTCAAGAATTTATACATTTGCGATACTAGTGTCTTTGTCACGGGCACTGGCGTCAATCCAACACTGACCGCCATGGCCATCGCCGATCGCGCGGCAGATCGGATGATCGGATGATCGGATGATCGCAACGCAACCATCACGCTCCACGCGATATTGTGTAACGGCAAGCCGCAGGCGATTGTGCGGCGCAGATCATACTACAACGCAGTCGCCTACCACTTGCCGTTAAACGAAAACAAGAGCAAAGAAAGACTTCCTCTAGAAATCAAAATGAATATCGAAACACAAGTATCTCTCCATGACATTGCAACTCTCTCAGCGCTGGCCAGCGGCATCATTCCGGCTGATGAACGCGATGCGGGTGCGACCGCAGTTCATGCCGGACCGAGTATCGCCGCCAGAATGCGCTTCAGTCCGTATGCAGACATCTATGTCGACGGACTGCGCAAGGCGAATGGATGGGCGATCACGGGTTTCAATTGCCAAGTCAGTGAGTTGAACCAGACTCAGATGCAAGAGCTGATGAAGGACCTCAGTCAGCAGGCACCCGCTTTCTTTCGTCAGCTTCGCGCCGATGTGTGCGTGATTTACTTGAGTGATCCCGGCGTACAGCAACGCATCGGGTTCCCTGGTCCATCCAGCAATGACGGCGGTTACCCCGACTTCGATCAACCTCAATAGTGAGTCCAGTATGCTAACGATCCCCGAACTCCTGCCTGCAACCAAAACCTTTCTGGCCAAACCGGCCCAGATGCTGATCGGCGGCACTTGGCGTGGCGCGGCCAGCGGTGAAACATTGCCCTCGGTTGACCCCGCCACCGGAAAGATGCTCGGCCAGTTCCCGGCCGGTGACACGCTTGACGCCAACGAAGCGGTCAATGCCGCGCGCCGCGCCTTCGCCGCCTGGAAACGCTTCTTGCCTCACGAGCGCGGGCGCATGCTGAACCGAGCGGCCATGCTGATTGAGAAACACGAGGACGAACTGGCGGAACTCATTACGCTAGAAAATGGCAAGCCGCTCTGGGAGGCTCGCAAAGAAGTCGCAACTGCTGTCTCGTGGACTGAATACTACGCTGGCTGGACGACGAAGCTGATCGGAGACACGATCCCGATGTCGCTACCCGGACAATTTCTTAACTACACCACGCGCGAACCGCTGGGGGTGGTGGCCGGCATCACGCCACCGAATTATCCGTTGACGATGGTGCTCTACAAAGCGATTCCCGCCATCGCGACGGGTAACACGATCATCATCAAGCCTTCAGAAGACACGTCGCTGGTCGCACTGCGGCTGGGCGAAATCTTTTGTGAGGCCGAGCTGCCCGATGGGGTACTCAACATCGTCACTGGTTTGGGCGAGACGGTCGGTGCGGCACTTGCCAACCACAACGAGGTGGACAAAATCACGTTCACGGGGAGCACCGAAGTCGGACGGTCGCTGGTGCATGCCTCCGCAGGAAATCTGAAAAAGGTCTCGCTGGAATTGGGTGGCAAATCCCCCAACATTGTGTTTGCCGACGCCGATATGGAAGCGGCACTCAAAGGCGTTTTCTTCGGCATCTTTTTTTGCCAAGGTGAAATTTGTTCAGCCGGTTCACGAATATTTATCGAACGTAGTATCTACGATGAGTTTGTCGCCGGCGTGGCTAATATGGCTCGCTCTGTGAAGCTCGGACACGGACTGAATGAAGACACGAAGATGGGGCCGCTTGTTTCTCGTGCGCAGCAACAACGCGTGCTCGACTACGTTCGGATCGGCGGAGAGGAACATGCGCAGGCGGTCGCAGGCGGTCGCATTCCCACCGGTGAACTGAGCGACGGCTTCTTTGTCGAACCGACAGTCTTCACGGGTGTCGACAATTCCATGCGGATTGCTCAGGAAGAAATCTTCGGACCGGTTGTGTGCGCGATTCCATTTGATGACCAGCCCGATGCGATCGCCAAAGGGAACGATTCGCCTTTCGGATTGGCCGCTGGCGTCTGGACCCGCGACATTCGCAAAGCCCATCAAACGGCCGCCGCGCTCGAAGCCGGTACTGTGTGGGTTAACTGTTTCAACGCCTTCGACAATGCATCTCCCTGGGGCGGTTTCAAACTCAGCGGCTGGGGACGCGAAAAAGGCCCTTACGGATTGGATCTGTTTACTCAGGTCAAGTCCGTGATTGTGAATTACACATGACGGAAATTAGCGTTTTCGGCACTATCGAGCGGAGTACTCTGATGAGAAGAGAATGCGAAGCGGTTGTTCTAATGCTGGGCATGTGCCTACTGCTAGGCGTACTTGCCGGGCTGACGCCGGCAATTGCACAAGAGCCCGCTTCGAAAGTGCGCAATCTGCCAGCCTATCCGTTAGATATCTGTGCTGGACTCGATGGTAATATCTTCGTGGTCGATCGCCGACTGCCCGGCGTGTGGCAACGCAAAGCCGAACAACTGTCGGTGTTCGTCGCGGGGAAAAAGACCTTTCGTACTCCGCTCAACGCAGCTCGCTGCATAGCCCTGGATCGCGATGGAAGTCTGCTGGTGGGCGACTCCGCAACGCGAGAAATTTATCGTGTAGCTGCCGATGGGAGTGCAACACCCATCACGGGAGGTCGAATCGGTATCCCCATGGATATCGCCGTTCGATCGGATGGCACGATCTTCGTTGCCGATTTGGAGCTACGGATGTTGGTGCGCATTGCCCCAGGCTCTTCGGAAGTGGAGCAAGTTGCACAGGTCAATCCACGCGGCTTGTTCGTCGATACCAGGGACCGAGTGTGGGTTGTGTCGCAAGACGCACAGCAGTTGCAAATCGTGAACGACGATGGAAAGTCCGAAGTGATTGTCGGACAACGTGTATTTGAGTTTCCGCAGCAGGTGGTCGTCGATGGGGCAGGAGTAGCGTTTGTGTCTGACAGCTACAAGCAGGCCATCTGGAGAATTGCGCACGGGAGTGAACCTGAAATCTGGCTACAAGGAGAGCCGCTTGCCAATCCAGTGGGGCTGGCTCTGATTGATGATCGCTTGACGATTGTCGACCCACACGTGCGGCAAGTCTTCCGCGTCAACGATAGTCGACAGCTTGAAGTCTGGTTTGAGTTTGCAAAGTAGGTCGCGGCGGTAGTCGCTCGCTAGTGTTTGATTCCGTGTAAGCGATTGATCGACAACTCATCGTGTTCGCTGACTGCCCCGTCCAGCCAAGTGATCGAAAGCTTTTCAATATCCTGAGCTGTACCCAAACCAAATGTTAATGGGGCTTCGCATTGACTCAAATAGCTTCGTGTCGTGGTGACGATGCGCGTCTGTGTGATTCCTGCGGCCCGCAACTGCACTACTGCACCGTAGGCATCGCGATTGCACAGCTTCACTCCGACTAATTTTAAGGGCAGCCAATTGTGCCCCAACGACTGATCGTTGCGCAGTAGTCGTGGTGGGCCACTGTTGGAAATCAAGACAATGTCTAGGTCTCCGTCTCCATCCAGATCCCCACAGGCTGCCCCGCGACCAACCATTGGCAGCACGGCGGACGAGCCCACCTGTTGTTCGCTCAGGGCGACATACTCGCTGGCACCGGAAAGACCAGCACTCCAAAAAAACTGCGGCGATTGCGCATACTGTTGGCTCGACTGAACTTTCGCAATTTCTCCCTCTAACCCAACTTCCCCAACAAGATTTTAGTGGAATTTTTTCCAAGGGGTTTGTGTTGTGGATTTTTCCCTCAGGGCATCCTGGCTGGGGGTTAAGGGTTTGGGACTTTCTGATTATCGATGTAGTGGAAACGGACCTCCACTGGACCGGCTAAAAACGTCAGCTAATTTGCCGGGATGTTTATTCGTCAATGCTTCAAAACAGTCGAAGGGAAGCGCCGAGCCTATTGGGCTCTTGTGGAGTCGGTGCGTACCGAACGTGGGCCGAGGCAGAATGTCGTCGCCTGGCTGGGGACACTCGATGAAGCGGGCCGACTGGGAGTACTCCAAGCTGCTCGTTCGCAAGCAGTTGAGGAGGGTATCTCAGTTGCACGACTGGGTTACTCGCAACAGCCGCTGTTCGAATTCGAAGAAGAGCCTACTGAACCGCGATGGGTGCGCGTGGATGTCAATGCAGTTCGAGTTGAAAACAGTCGTGCATTTGGAGGACCATGGCTGGCGATGCACTTGCTCGAGCAACTTAAACTCGATGAATTCCTGAGCAAGCACATGCCACAGGGCAAGGAGCGAGTGCGTTGGTCACTGACGTCGATGATCCTGGTGATCGCGCGACTGCTGGACCCATCGAGCGAATTGTATGTAGCCGAGCAGTGGTATCGGAAAACTGCCTTGCCAGACTTGTTGGGTGTGCCCGCTGATCGCATCGATGATAACCGATTGTATCGCGCCTTAGACGAACTGCTGCCGCACAAAGAAGCTCTGGAAATTCACTTGAAGAATCGCTTGGGCGAACTGTTCAACTTAGAGTACGACCTGTTTCTCTACGATGTTACGAGCACATTCTTCGAGGGGCAGTGCCAACGCAACCCATTGGCTCAGCGCGGCTACTCTCGCGATCAGCGAAGTGACTGCAAGCAAGTCTGTATTGCCCTGGTGGTATCACGCTGCGGAATGCCTGTTGGCTACGAGGTTTTCGCAGGCAATCGTGCTGATGTAACTACTGTCAAGGACATTGTGCAATTGATGGAGTCTCGTTACGGCAAGTCAGATCGCATCTGGGTAATGGATCGCGATATGACTTCCGAAGACAATCTTGAATTCTTACGTCAAGAGAATCGTCGCTACAGCATTGGCACTAACAAGGCGATGCTCAAAAAGTTTGAACAAGAATTGCTCAAAGAGGATTGGAGTACGATTCGTGATGGTATCGAAGTCAAGCTCTGCAAGCTTCCGCGCGAAGAAGACTCCAATGATACCGCCAGTGAAGTTACTGAGACATTTATCCTGTGTCGCAGTCGTGACCGCAAAGAGAAAGATAAGGCGATTGTTAAGCGGGCGGCGGATAAGATCGCTGAGCGTTTGGACTCGATGAAAGCACGCTGCGAAAAGCAGAATCGCGATCCACTGACAGTCTCTCGCGAAATAGGACGACTGCTTGGCCAGAACAC
>JBGSJT010000786.1:0-2402 GCA_041741715.1 Pirellulaceae bacterium
AGTCAGCGGACTGACACGGTCGGGTCCTTTGGAGAGCAGACGTTCGACCTGGATTTCAATTTCCGATAAACCACCAATACCCGATCCCAGGATGACTCCACAGCGGTAGGGGTCTTCGTTCGCAAAGTTAATTCCGCAGTCTTCGATGGCCTTGCCGCCCGCATACATAGCAAACAGCGTGAATCGATCCAGTCGTTTGTGATCCTTGGGGTCGCAGTAGGGTCCTGGGTCGAAGTCGGGAATGTCGCCCGCCAGCTTGACCTTAAATGGCGTTGGGTCGATCAAACTCAAAACATGTACGCCACTGCGCGTCTCTAAGATTCCACTCCAGAGCTCATCCAGTTCTTTTCCCAGAGAGGTGATGGCCCCCATTCCTGTAACGACAACGCGACGCTTCATAAACATTCAGTTCAACTATTTATTGCGTGACTGCAAAGAAGATCACCCCAGCCGATTTGCCTGGCAATCGACAAGACGAATGCCTCCGGCGAGCTACTGGGGTGTGAAATGAACTCAGCGAGCTTGGAGCGAAACTACGCTTGCTGCGCTTTTTCGATGTAATCAATGGCTTCACCAACTCGCTGGATTTTCTCAGCCGAATCTTCGGGAATGCTGATGTCGAACTCTTCTTCCAACTCCATCACCAGTTCTACCGTGTCGAGCGAATCGGCACCAAGATCATTTACGAAGTGGGTTTCGCGAGTAATCTTGTCTTTTTCAACACCTAACTGCTCGGCGACAATGTCGACTACTCGTTCCTCAACGGATGCCATTTACTAAGCTCCCAAAACTTTGTGTTTAACAATTCACGCCGGACAGACCCAGCCGAATTCTAATATTTTCAACAGCAATCTGCGAAATTTCTGGACACTTCTCGCGAAGAGACATGTATTTTGGTTGGTTCACCGCTACGCGAGGCAGAGACGGATTTTATCGACAGCCTGCAAGTACGCGACCCTGGTAAAGCCCAAAAGATAGAAGATTCTAACAAACTCGGTCAAGTGAGGTAGCTGGAATTGCCTTCTAGCCATCTTTTCGACAACTTACTGGCAGTTTTCATTACGGGCACTCTGAGACCGCGATGTTTGCGAATCGTTGTACGGCAATTGCTTGCTACGACTGCTCGTCGACCGGATCACAGCAGCAACTCAATACAAGTACAGCTTTCAAAAGACTCAAGTTAGCGTCGACGACGATAGACCAAGGTCAGTCCAAACAGGCCAGCGATGCAGATCGAACTTGGCTCTGGGACTGCCACAGTTTGCAAAAGAAGATTATCGAAATTGGCTCCGCCGCCCCCAGATGACAGGCCGCTTGGGCCTCCAAATCGTAAACTATTGAAGCCGGCTGCAGAAACGGATGCGTTGACGGTAAGTACGCTATCGATCGACCCGTCGCTAAGGAGATCCAAGCTGAAAATTACCGAATTTTGCGTGATATCGACTTGGTAGGTGTGCCAGCCGGCGACGGGAGTCGTCAGGGCCGCTCCCGACGAATTCGTAAGACCAACCCAATTGACGTCGCCACTGCCGAAGAGCACCACACGCGCTGCATAATGCGATGGAGCGTTATAGTGTCCCATCTCGATAATGTTCGAGCCCGCACTGTTTCTCAGACCGATCGTAATCCGTTCGTTGGCACTGTTGGCATCGTCGAAAATCTGACCGCTGAGTCGAATTGATTCCGTGGCTGTGGGTGCCAACGAGGCGAATGCGCGCTCATTGACGGCTCCACCCGCGTGAAAGGCGCTTTGGCCAGGATTGCCAACCAAAGTAGCCAGTGTTGCACCGCCACCGGTCCACACGGAAGTCAGTCCCGCAGAAGTTGAGTAGCTTTCGAAGTTCTCTGATATCAGGATGGCTCCCTGGCTACTGTTTGTTCCCAATAGTCCTGAGAGCAAAAAACAAAACACTATCGGCAGGCACGTCAATCGCATGCTGGAATCTTTCGAGAATAAATCTGTTTCGGCGGCCACAAAGTTAACACAATCTTCGTAATCCCGACTTGATATGATCCCTAGACTACCCAGATTCACTAAACAATCAATCTATTCGGTGCAAATTAATGGAAATATATACCACTTCTGGTGGTGTAGTTTTCTGGCCATTTATCACCCCACGCCGCATTCTCTCGGCTTTAAGGGAGGACTTTCAAAGTATCCTGACCCATGGCTGTGTTCCGCAGCCTAGCAGGTCATGCCTCCGTCGACGGTTAGCACTTGGCCGGTAATGTAGCTGGCCCCAGCACTGGCTAAAAATACAACCACCGCTGCCACATCATCGCCTGTGCCAAGTCGATTGGCTGGAATTCGCTTTTTGACTTCCTTCAAAACTTCGTCGCCCAGAGCCCGAGTCATGTCGCTTTCGATGAAGCCTGGAGCGACCGCGTTGATCGTGATTTTC
>JBGSJT010000787.1:0-3013 GCA_041741715.1 Pirellulaceae bacterium
ACAGTAGACTTCCCATTCGATATCAGGAAACCAGTGAGCCATGAGTATTTTCTTTAGCCGAGGTAGCACAACAGCGGAGCTGGGTGCAGTTGATTTTCAAGCTGCACTGCAAGCTGCCTTTGATGCGGCGGGGAATCCGCAGCGCGTCTTGGCGATACCACCCGATCATACTCGCAGCGATAGTCGAGCCGGGGAGTTGACGCAACTCGCCTACCAAATGCTCGGCCCGCGCTTGACCGATGTCATGCCCGCGCTCGGGACGCATGAGGCCATGAACGAAGCCGAACTGTCATATATGTTCGGCGACTTACCCCGCGATTTGATCCGCGTTCACGATTGGAAGAACGACGTGGCGACACTCGGGCATGTCGACGCCGACTTTGTCTCGCAAGCCACCGAAGGGATCTATGCGCGTCCCTGGGCCGCGCAGGTCAACAAACTGTTGGTGGAAGGGGGACATGATCTCATATTGTCACTGGGACAAGTCGTCCCGCACGAAGTGATTGGCATGGCCAACTACAACAAAAACATCTTCATTGGGACGGGTGGGGACAAGGGAATCAACGAAAGTCACTATCTGACCGCGCTGTACGGCATGGAACGCATCATGGGTCGCTGCGACACGCCGCTACGCCGCATTTTGAACGAAGCCCAAGATCGTTACTGCGACCGCATGCCACTGATGTTCGTGTTGACCGTGGTCGAATCGCTGGCCGCTGGTCGCAAGGTTGTCCGCGGCCTGTTTGTAGGCGATACGCACGACGTGTTCTTCGCCGCTGGCGAGTTAGCTGCCAAAGTAAACTGCTTTGTAATCGATCGCGCACCACAAACCGTGGTTGTTACGATGAACCCACACAAGTACAAACGTACTTGGCTGGCCAATAAATCGATCTATCGCACGCGGATGTTGATTGGCGACGGCGGCAAGTTGATTGTGATTGCTCCCGGAGTGAAGCAGTTCGGTGAAAGCAGCACCGTCGATCGCTTGATTCGCAAATACGGCTATCGTCCCACCCCAGAGGTGCTCAAATTCGTCGAGCAGAATCAAGACCTACAAGATAATCTGGGAACTGCCGCGCATTTGATCCATGGGACCAGCGAGGGACGTTTTGAGGTCATCTACGCTCCGGGAGAAATGACCGCCGAGGAAATCACTTCCGTTGGTTATCAATACGGCGACTGGCAAAAACTATCTCAGCAGTATCGCTGCGAGGGCTTAACCGATGGTTGGCACCCAGCCGCCGATGGCGAAGAGTTTTTCTTTATCAGCGATCCAGGCCTGGGTCTGTGGATGAACGCGCAACATCCACACGCGGTGCGGGGGACTACCAACCAAGCCAACAAGCGCTGACCAGTCAAAATTTTAATCGTAGCTGCGTTTTAAACGTAGCTGCAGTCGCCAGACTGCAGGGAGTCTAAATTCCAGCGAACGTAGCGACCCCACCACTCAGAAATCGAAGCATGTTGCAGTTACTTGACCGCTCAACCTGGAATCCGCCTGCCATCGATGAATGCTGGCAGTGGAGCACCGATCAACTGCGTGCTTGGCAGTTGCTACAACTCAATAAGCAACTTCGCATCGTCTTGGCAACTAATCGTTTCTACCAATCCAAGTTTGGCGATAGCCACCTTCAATTATCGCAGCTCGGCGAATTGTCTCAGTTGCCGTTAACCAGCAAACACGAATTGGTCGCCAGCGCCGACTCGGATAGCGAGGGGCTGAGCGCACATCAAACGTACGCGCGGGCCACCTATTCGCGACTGCACCGCACCAGTGGCACCACGGGACGTCCGCTGATGATTCTTGATAGCAGCGACGATTGGCGGTGGTGGTCTTCCACTTGGCAACACGTTTTGCACGCAGCCGAACTGTCGAGTTTCGATCGCGTCTTCTTGGCCTTCTCGTTTGGCCCGTTTATCGGTTTTTGGTCGGCCCATCAAGCTTGCGTGGATCTAGGGGCGACGGTGATTCCCGGTGGTGGCCTCTCGTCGCTGGCGCGGTTAGAATTCATGCGACAGACGCAACCGACGGTCGTCTGCTGCACTCCATCCTATGCGCTTCATTTGGCCGAATTGGCACTCCATGAGGGACTGTCATTGGCTTCATTGGGGGTTAAAAAATTGATCGTCGCTGGAGAGGCTGGGGGGAGTGTGCCCGCCGTTCGCGAACAAATGGAGCAAGCCTGGCAAGCACAGGTCATCGACCATAGCGGTGCCACGGAGATCGGCCCCTGGGGTTTTGGCTGGCCCGATCAGATCGGTTTGCACATTATTGAATCGTGCTTTATCGCCGAGTTCCTGCCACTTGAGTCACAATTGCTCACGTCTCCTCCACTCGAGATTCAGCAGCCTGAGTCCGACCTCTCCGAATTGGTTCTCACTTCGCTCGGTCGTTATGGTGCTCCCGTGTTTCGTTATCGGACCGGAGACATCGTTTCACGACAAGCCTCAGGGCCAGGGCGCTGCCGTTTCGTGTGGTTGCCACAGGGAGTGGTAGGCCGCGCCGACAACATGCTGACGATTCGCGGCGTCAATATTTTCCCGAGCAGCATCGATGCCATCGTTCGCCAGTTTGCTCAATTGACCGAATACCAAGTCATCGTCACGCGCGCAGGAGTGCTCGATCAGCTTCGCATCGAAGTGGAAACTGAGCCCATCAATCAACTGCCGCTAGAAAAACTACTGACCACTCGTCTCGGGCTACGTATTGATGTTACCACTGTACCCGTGGGGAGCTTGCCACGCAGTGAGTTGAAATCGCGGCGGTGGGTCGATCTTAGATAGTGCTGCGTTAGAGCTTAGTTTTCTGCAGACTCGTTCCCAGGCTCTGCCTGGGCTGTGCGACAAATAGCAATTCAGCGAGTATTTTCGAATTCTAATTTCTTGTATTTTGTTCGGCTCATGCTTCCGTCGGGTTCACCCCGGCGGAGCAACAACTGGCAGCTACGTCATAGGAAGCTTGTCTTGCTCTCCGTCCGATTTATTCGGGCGGAAGCAGCGAGTCTCTCAGGAA
>JBGSJT010000788.1:0-32604 GCA_041741715.1 Pirellulaceae bacterium
CGCCACTGCGAAGCCTGCCGTGTCTCCCATCGCTGAGAAGCTGGAGGGGCGCGGACTTCCGGATTCATTCACGCCGGAGATCGTCGATGCGGAGGAAAGCAAGCTGCTGACACATGCACGTTTGCAGTCCCTGCTCAAGACAGAGGGTTACCAGATCATCTCAGCTAGTGAGGTTGGCGACCCAGCAAAGCCGAAAGCACGTGGCTGGGCAGAAACGGGTGAGATCGACAAGCGTGGTCATGATTTGCAGATCAAGCTTGCTTCATTGGTTGCTGGCCAGGTGGAAACGCTGGCAGATCGCATTGTCGAGTTGCTGGACGCGGGCTGGCGCAAGGTTCGGGTGATCACCGATCACGGTTGGTTGCTGATGCCTGGCGGTCTGCCCAAACAGGAACTGCCGTCGTTCCTGACCGAAGCCAAGTGGTCGAGGTGTGCGACAATCAAAGGCGAATCGAAACCGGATGTGGACCGGCATGCTTGGTATTGGAATCCACAGGCCGAGTACGCAAGCGCCTCGGGGATCTCTTGTTTCTCGGCTGGCCATTGTTACCAGCATGGTGGTGTGAGCCTGCAGGAGTGTCTGGCGGCCGACATCGTTGTTTCGCCAGATGTTCAAGTCAGTATGCAATCCGTCAACATCGTAAAGGTTGATTGGAAGGGGCTGAAGTGCCGCATTACCGTCGACCCAGTCGTGTCGGGATTGCAGATTGATTTACGAAGCAAGCCAAATGATCCGACTACTTCGATCACTAGTGGCGGCAAGGCCCTTGACGGAAATGGAACAGTCACGCTGTTTGTTGAGGATGAGGATCTTGAAGGCTCCGTGGTAGCTGCGGTCGTATGCAGCGAAGCCGGCCAAGTACTTGCAAAACAAAGCACCACGGTTGGTGGTGAATAGGAATAAATGATGATTACATCGAACCTCCAAATGGACGATCTAGACCGAAAGTCAGCTTCGGTCTTCGACGGGTACCTGGTCCGAAAGGACTTGGTTCGCAAATATGCGAGACAATATCCGATCCCAACTTATGTGGTTGAGTTTCTTCTTGGGCGGTACTGTGCCACGGTCGATGAAGCCGAGATTGCCGAAGGTCTAGAGATTGTCGAGAAGCAGCTTCAGAACCGAACCGTAAAGACTGGCCAGGAAGAAGTTTTCATCAAGCAAGCTCGCGATAAGGGCTCTGTTAAGCTGATCGATATCGTTCGCGCAAAACTCGACACCAGGACAGATACTTACTCTGCCGAGATTCCGAGCCTGGCCATTAAGGAAGCGGCGATCGAAGACAGTTTGGTCGATGATCACGAACGCATGTTGACCGATGGTTTTTATGCGGAGATCACGCTCGAGTACGATTCGGTCATCGCGCAGGAGAAGAACGGTAAGCCATTTCGTATATCCAGCCTGCGTCCGATTCAGATGTCAAAGTCGGACATTCTGGATGTGTTGCGCCGCGGACGTGCGGAGTACTCGACTTCAGAATGGATCGATTTCTTGGTTCGATCGATTGGCTTGGAACCGACAGAGCTTTCCGAGCGTGCGAAGTATGTGGTGCTGCTGAGAATCGTTCCATTTGTTGAACGCAATTACAACATGGTCGAGCTTGGCCCACGCGGAACAGGCAAGAGCCATTTGTTCCAGCAGATCTCTCCTTACTCGCACTTGATTTCTGGTGGTAAGGCAACTGTTGCGAAGATGTTCGTGAACAATTCCAACGGCCAGCGCGGCCTTGTTTGCCAATATGACGTGGTGTGTTTTGACGAAGTATCTGGCGTCTCCTTCGACCAGAAGGACGGAGTCAACATCATGAAAGGCTACATGGCATCGGGTGAATTCAGCCGCGGCAAGGAGAGCATCCGCGCCGAGGGCGGCATCGTGATGGTCGGCAACTTCGATGTCGATGTCGAGCAACAGCAAAGGATCGGCCATCTGCTGAGCCCGTTGCCTCCCGAGATGCGAGATGACACCGCATTTCATGATCGTATTCACGCGTACGTGCCAGGCTGGGACTTTCCGAAACTCAATCCAAACCAGCATCTCACGAATCACTTTGGCTTGGTAAGCGACTTCTTGAGCGAGTGCTGGACAAATCTGCGGATGTCGAGCCGGGTGTCGACACTTCAAAATCGCGTGTTCTTTGGTGGCGCACTCAGCGGCCGCGATATCGAAGCCTGTAACAAGACGATCAGCGGATTGATCAAGCTGTTGTACCCAGATCCCGCGATGGAGATTTCCGATGAAGAGCTTGAGCGAATCGTTAGGATTGCACTCGAGTCTCGCCGGCGAGTGAAGGAGCAGCAGAAGAAGTGTCTTAAGAGCGAGTTCCGAAACACGCACTTCAGCTTCACGATGGGCGTCGATGGCGTCGAGCAATTCGTATCAACACCCGAGTTGCATAGCGATGCCGCGATCGACGGCGATCCGTTGCCTCCAGGCCAAGTCTGGGCCATCAGCCCCGGCTCAGGCGAAGCGGGACCTGGTCTCTATCGATTAGAAGTCACCTCCGGCCCGGGCAGTGGCGTTCGAATCCTAAACACGCCAACTCCCCCATCCTTCCGCGAAAGCGTGAAGATTGGCGAACAGAATCTCTACACACAAAGCAAGCAACTCGTAGGCGATCGCGACCCACGAGCCCACGAGTTCTCCATCCAGATGCGTGCGATGGATAACGACCACAGCGGTGCCGGCCTAGGCTTGCCTGCGCTAGTCGCACTCTCCAGTTCATTACTCGAGCGCAGCACCAAGGGCGGCATGATCATCGTCGGTTCGCTAAACCTCGGCGGATCTGTCGAGATGATTCCTAACCCAGTCGCTATCGCCGAAGTCGCCATCGAGAAGCAAGCCACAACACTTCTGATGCCCGTCGCCGCCCGTCGTCAACTCAACGACCTACCCGACGAACTCTGGACCAAGATCAGCATCGAGTTCTACAAGGACGCGCAAGACGCATTCTTTAAGTGCTTGTTGGATTAAATCCTTTGGTGAGCGGCTGAATATGAAACGAGACTATTCACTACTCGAAAGCTTCACTAAGCACGGAGTTTGGTGGCTTCCGAGTCATCCAGAAGATCGTGTTCGTGGGGATTTAGTATTCGATGGAAAACACACTAGGTTAAAACTGTTTGGCGTGTTTCAGGGGACAGAATCGATTTTCGGCAACCGTGAAGTAGAAACGATCTTTGGAGCTTGCGCAAACGAAGCTGTCACGCTTCTTGATTGTAGACTGGGCGGGCGTTGGGACATTATGACCGGCTCAATTACGTCAACTTGGTCGTGCCAGTTTTCAATTCTAGGTCTTCACACGAGTGGAAATCTTGCCCCAATATTTACTCACTCCGAGGCTCGTTTCACCGGGCTTGAGCATTGGATTGCCGACGACCCAATAGAAGACCAATTCCCGCCAGATCCGAACGATTCACTTCGCACATTTCGAATAGAACATCATCATGAGGTTCCTCGGGATTTTGATGTGCCGGCAATCGACGCAAGTATTGGTTTAACGGCGTCCTGCAACCAAAAAGGCGCGGACTATAGAGTTGCGCTCGAGCACCGGGCTTACATTAGAATAAGCCCATCTGCCCCTCGTGATCTCAGTTGGTTTATTGAAATCCAACGCCAGTTCCAAAGAATGTTGTCGTTTTTTGCTGACGCCAGCGTCCAAACCACAACCCTAAGACTATTCAGTGAGGGTGCCACTCAATTCGACCCTGTCAGCGGATGTCTCATCTGGCCTGCCATACAGCGCAAGGACAACTCCGAACGACTCGGCAGGGGAATGCTGGTTCAGTTCCCCGACATCGCTTCGCGGTTTGCTGATGTCCTGAGTATCTGGTACGCAAATGCGGAACGACTCAAACACGTCTATGACCTATTCTTTTCGGCTACCCAGCATGACACGATTTACATAGAGCAGGACTTTTTGCAGCTTACTCAGGCGGTTGAGGTATTCAGTCGGGTCGCTCGGGAAAGCAAATACGTCTCCGAAGACGACTACAAGAAAATTGCGGACAAGTTGGTAGCAGCGATCCCGCCTACAACCGATGGAGATTTAAGGCAAAGCTTAAAGGCGAGGATTCGTTTCGGAAATGAGTTCTCACTCCGAAAGAGAATCAACACAATTCTGAACGAGCTTGAGCCAGAGACGGTTACGCTCATCACAAGTGACCTCAAGACTTTTGTGGGTAAGGTCGTGGACACCCGAAATTACCTCGTGCATCTCGACGAGACGTCCACTGGCAATGCGATTAAGGGCGATGGGCTTTATCCGGCCATGAATAAGTTGAGACTATTGCTAATGATATTGCTGATGCTGGAACTGAAGTTCTCAGAAGGCGAAACACGAGAAATTGTAAAGCGATCATCTATCTTCCGAGAAGGGAGTTAATCATGGAAACACAAGTCCGAACACCACAGCTTATCTTCATGCAGCCGCAGCGGTTGACCGTTCCGCTATTTCAACGTCCATATGTTTGGAATGAGGAGAACCAGTGGGAGCCATTGTGGAATGACATTGTCCGGATGACTGAGAGATTGTTGGCGGCACCCAATGCGAAACATCATCCGCATTTTCTGGGAGCTGTTGTCTTGCAACAGGTTTCAAACTCCGCTGGAACCATGCAGGAGCGTACCATCATCGACGGTCAGCAACGGCTAACCACGCTGCAGTTGATGTTTGATGCGTTGCATGCCGAACTTGTGGCAGTCGGTGCTACCGCTCCATCAATGAGGTTAGAGACGCTGATTGTAAACGCCGCCCCTTTTTGCTCACAACCCGAAGACCGCTTCAAGGTGTGGCCGACCAATCGTGATAGACCAGCATTCAATGCAGTCATGTCTGCGGCTGAGCCGGTCGATTATGAAGCCGTCGGTTATACCGAAGAACGCATGGTTCAAGCCCATCGTTACTTTTCGGATCAAGCCCGGGAATGGCTAAACCTTTGTGGTGCAGAGAAAGTACAAGCGAGAGCAAATGCAATTGAAACGGTTGTACGAGAACTGCTTCAAGTCGTTGTCATCGATTTGGGAGCCGACGAAAACGCTCAAGAAATTTTTGAAACGCTCAATGCCCGTGGTGCACAGCTTACTGCTGCCGACCTAATTAAGAACTTCATCTTTCAACGTTTACTGGAATCGGGTGCGGACGTCGAAGCTGCATACCAGAAGTACTGGAAAGAATTCGAGTCGGCTTTCTGGGAGATGGAAATCAGCGTGGGGCGTATGCGCTACCCTCGCTCATCGATTTTCCTTAATCATTGGCTAGTAGCCCAAACCGGTGATGAAGTTGTTGCAAGAGAGGTTTTCACGCGGTTCAAACGATTCGCGATAGATGCCGGACTGCCGATGGAGACACTGCTGAAGCAACTGAATCGTGTGTCGAAGGTTTACAGGGAATTCGTGATGGGTGGCGAGGCACAGGGAAGTGCGATCGATCGCATCGGCTTGTTTGCCTATCGCACCGGCGTCCTCGAGAGTGAAGTCGTAAAGCCGCTTCTTCTTTTCTTGCTAGATCCTGAGCTGCCATCGATACCGAAGGAGCAGTTTGACAAAGCACTCGGCGTGATCGAAAGCTGGATGGTTCGCAGAATGCTCGTGCGAGCGACCACGAAGAGTTACAACCAAATTTTCGCAGAGCTTGTGCGTTTTCTTCGTGGCAGGGACCGTTCAGAAGTTGGGAAGTTGATTGAAGAATTCTTCGCGAATCAATCGACGGGGAGCCGCTATTGGCCTGACGATAACGAGATCAGAGAAGAACTGCGTGTTCTTCCGGCTTATCGCCGCCTGGGCCGTGGACGACTGCGGATGGTGATCGAAGCCGTTGAGGATCACTTGCGAGGCTGGATGGGAAGCCAAGCCAGTTTAAGCAATGAACGTGTAATGCGAGGGAAGTTTGCCATTGAACACGTGATGCCCCGCAAGTGGCAAACGCATTGGGCTCTGCCGGAAGGCTCTCGTGCTGAAGGCGAGCGCGAGGCTTTGCTCCACACACTCGGTAATCTAACGCTGCTTACATCCCGACTGAACTCAAAAGTGTCGAATGGCCCATGGAATGGAGATGCCGGCAAGAAGCAGGCATTAGAGAATCATTGTGTATTGTTGCTCAACCGAAAGCTTAAAGACCTTGCCGCGGATGATTGGACCGAAGCCAAGATTCGATCTCGTACCGACTCCCTCAGCAAGCTGATCATCGACATCTGGCAAGTTCCCGAGGGACACAAGTCTGCGTTCAATGCGGAGAAAGTTCGGCCAAGCCACCGTGTCGACCTGAGCGATCTGATTAGCGCGGGTTGCCTTCACGTTGGCATGACGCTGACGCCACGCCGGAAGAAGTTCATGTTAAAGACAGCAACGCTACTCGGAGACGGACGTGTCGATATCGAAGGCGTTGTATATTCATCGGTTTCAGAGGCAGCCAAGACACTCACTGGAGCTTCCGTGAGCGGCTGGTGGTTCTTCCTAGTTGATAAACAAGCGAAGAAATCGCTGAGGGACGTGCGGATCGAATATCTAGAGTCCATCGCGGCCGAGCCTGATGTAGATGATGATGAAACCGATGATGACGATGATTAAGCTGAGTGAGGCGTGGTATTAACTGAGGGAATCAGGCATCGAATTTATGAAGCAGTAGGCTACTGCGAATTGCCGGCCAGCGCTGAAATGAAAACCAAGATACAGAAGACTTGGACATGCTAAATGCATTCAACTACATAGAAGAAAGACTGAACTTGCTGGGGTGGGACGCTGTGCGCATGGCAGAGTGTGCGCGGGCTGCGCGGACTATCGGGCATCACCTACCTTTCTCGGCCCCCCTGGTCCCACAGAACAAGCGAATTTCCTGATTGCTAGCTGTTGGCCAATCTAAGCCGCAGTTGTCATTTGGCGCTTTAAACAGTACCACCACTTTGCGCTTCAAACGGTACCAGTTTTGGTTGGTTGTTGATGATTTTGCGCTTTGGTATCGTTTGCCCACTCTATTCTTCGGCAGTCGAGCCGGTTGGCGCTTTAGTACTTTTTGACCGCTTTCCGGAATTTTCTATCCGGTAACTTTTTCCCGTGATCTGAATGAATTCGGAGCGGTGCAGGAAGCGGTCGAGGATAGGCTTCGGGCTCCAACGTCGGATCGTTGTTGTTCCACCCGCGGAAGGAAAGCAGTTGCAGACATTCTTGCTCGGTTATCTCCCCGAACGCCAAATCAAGCAGTAATCCGACATGATCGCCGTGAAGCCGACGCCGCAATAGAAGCTCGTCAGCGATGCGTTTGACAGCTTTCACGTTCTCCGGTTCTCGCATCAGGTCAATCGCCTTGGCTTTGGCCGTCTCAAGGTCACCATGCACCTTGCGGAAGTCGCATTCGTCCGTTTCGTCACACCCAGCCGCAGCCTCAGCCTCACTGAATCCCGCAGCGACAACGGCCGCATATCCCGCGCATCGGACTACGTCGTTATCGGCCGTTGACTGGTCGTCGTCGTTACCCAAGCGGTCGAGCATATTCCATCCGTCCATGCCTTGTTCCTCTTGTTCCTGTTCAGGTACGAGAGCCATGCCCACGGAAAAGACCGGTCGCTGAAAAGACAACGATGCGCGACAGCGTGTCCCGCCTCATGGATTGCGGTTATCAAATTCATAGTGTCACCTTGCGCCCTACGAAAATCACAAATGCTGGCATAGAAGTCGCCTTTCTTTAGGTCGGGCCGATCCCCGGCGAGACCTTGCGAAAGGCGAGAAGCACCTAGCGCGCCAGGGACCGCTTGGCGGGGTCGTTGCAATCGGCCGCGACCGTCTCGATTTCATTCATTGTATCGCCACGTGGCCCCATCAAGAAGTCAATTCGATCGGGCAGCCCGTCCGGCGCACCAGGTCAGTCCATACTCTGGTATCGGTAGCTCTTGTCGCGCACGTGCTGATGGAAGTACCGGCCATGCGACTCGGCCGCCATCAGCCCGCGGTAGACTTCGGGCGATCCGTCCATCGATATCGCCGCCATGCAACAAGTCGAGCGAATCATGCTAAACGGGACTTGGGTGCTGGAATTATTTTGACCCGTTCATCCAGATACCAGCCATTACTCGATCAGTTTGACAATCTCTAGATGTCCACTAGTGCGAGCATGGTCGATGGCTCTGTCGCCATCGGTATCGCGTAACGAAGTATCCGCGTCGTTTCGAAGCAAGACCTTGACGACTTCCATCTGTCCCAAGCCAGCCGCCATCATGAGTGGCGTGAAGCCTTCAGTAGCCTCTCGCGCATTGATATCAGCCCCTGCTTCCAACAACAAGGCGACCGTCTCTTGAAACGGTCCGGTGCAAGCATGCGTCAAGGCAGTCTTGCCTTCGCGATCGCGAGCATCGATGGCTGCGTCATTCTCAATCAACAGCTTCACCACGCTGGTGTGTCCGTTGTAGGCCGCCATGTGCAAAGGAGTTAACTTCGTATCAGAATTTGATGAATTGACATCCATACCAGCCTCCAACGCCTGACGAACCGTCTCGATATTTCCTTCGTAGGCTGCGAACCGAAAGCCCTCGTCGCTGATCGTTCGCGTGGGTGCATGAGAAGTTTGGGCCTCATCGGATGCATCGGCGGTTTGGGTCTCCTGCGCGGCGGCGGGGGCGTTAACCTCCTGCGAATCCTGTAGCCATCGCTGGTACTTGCGCTCAAACTCCACGAGCAGTTGGTCCGCATCCATCCGACGTAGCGCCCACTGCTGTGTTAACCTCTCAAGCTCACGCTGGATCTCAGCAGACTCTAACCCTTCAGGCACTTTGAGATGGTTGATCCGATCCAAAACCGTCTGGAATTCTGGGCTCGCAACTAGCTCGCTGCGTAGCTCCGCACGCATCTCTTGAATCCATCCGCTCATCACGTGCTGCTCGGGAAGCGGCTGCCCCTGGTGGTCGTCCACCCAGTCAACAATCAGCTGCTCAAAAGTCCGTTGGTGTTCTGTCACCCCTGGAAGCTGCTCGAACCGCTCCTTCGCCGCATTCTTGAACTGTTCGAATGTTTCTGGAGAAACACCTATAGGCGGCTTGCCGGCCTCAATTTGCTCAGCTAATCGATCGTTCTTAGGGGAAGTCCGCTCAGTGTGGTAGGTGCCGGACATGACTGCAATCAGCACCAATATTCCCGCAGTCGCAATGACTGCGGGTATCAATAAAAACTCCGGACGCTCCGTGCAAACATCTTTAGAACGAGCGAACACCCGGCCTGCCTGCCACATCAGCGGTCTCGGGGCGGAGGGACCTGAAGACGAAAATGGTGTCTCTACTGCCGTCTTCTCGGCCACTTGCTCACTCACAGCTTTGCTCAACCCCGTTGGCTGTACTTCGTATGAAGTGGACGCTTCGTGCGCGGCTGAAGATGCCTTTCGCGGCGTTGCTTCGCTCTCGTTATCGCTGGTCCTAATGACAGATTGTGAGAACCCGTAAACGATCGCTGCGATAGCGATAATGGCAAGAATGGCCAAGGCATTCACACCAGTGAAACCTGCGGCGAGTGCCACCACCAAGAACACGGCGATACTTACGGGAATCGCCGTCAGCAGCGGATGACGGAAACCCGCCCTGGCGAACGCAAATAGGAAGGGTGCGAACACCAACACAACTAGCACAATACCCGCAATGATCAGTTCTTGCGTGCCCAGCCCATACATGCCCAGCATTTATCAGGTTGCCCCTGTTCTAGTTGGATCACCGAGAATCCTAGTAGTCGGTTAGGTAGTCCATTGAGAGCGTGGCCGATGGCAGCAAACTGTCGACTAGTTCAATGCGTTTCTGCATGACACCCATGGCTAACCTCAGTTGGTTAGAATGAAGGAGATGAAAGCTAACCCATATCAGCCACCTGATTCTGAATCCGAAAAGTCCGCTTCTCGTCGGCAACGGGACGGATTTGCAAAAAGCGATGACGATGGAAGGCTGTTAGCTAGATCACTCAAGCGCGACGCGAAGCAACCGTTTTTACATATTGCCGAGCCCGAAAAAGCGTCAGCATATAGTGATACTCCAACGGGAGCGTGGTCCTTCAAAGCTAGCCAGCCCCGACTGCTGACATCATGTCACCAGCTCGCAGCCAGAAAAACGTTGGCCAACTCGCCAAAGACGTATCCAATTTGCAAATAGCCCACACTGACGATGCACGTAAGCTAGATCAATCCAACTCGAAGCGAATCCCGATTTTTTACAATTCGACTGGCCCGAAAAAGCGCCAACATATAGTGGATATCCCACAGAGGAGCGACGCCAGCCAACCCAGCCAGCAGCCACCGCGTGAAGTCATACCATTTCACCAACAGGACGGGAGTATCCCGTACTGGCGAGCCTGCAACGGTCAAAGGACAAATTCCATTTTCAAAATCGCACGCCTCCTGCTGCGGCGAAGAATAAAGAGGGATAAAGGGGAAAGGATAAAGGGTTAGCTTATTCTCTTTCTACGCGGCCACAGTCCTACTGTAGCCAACATCAACAACGCTACTGAACTTGGCTCAGGGATACTTGCGACGCGAAAACCAGTATTGTAGCTCTGGGACAACGGGCTGACGACGTACCGGACGGGGGCCGACAAGATGAAGGAGTCGTTGTCCCAACCGCCGCCACGCAAGCCCCGGTCAGATGATGTGCTGTTGTTCAGTAGGTCCCGTTGACTTTCCTCCCACTCCCAAACATTTCCACCCAGGCCCATTACGCCGTAGGGACTCAGGCCACCCGCGTTGGTGATGTCCGCTGGGCCCTGGATGAAAGGCTGATTGTACACTGCCGTGCCCGCTGTCGTGCCGCCGCTGACACTGACTGGTACCCCGTCGCTGCCGGTGGGGAAGTTCGAGTAACCGCCTGTCCCGCCGTTGGCATTGGGATCGTAGTAGGCCGCCTTGTACCATTCATCCATACTCGGCAAGAAATAGCGCGCCTGACTGTTGCGGAACAAATTCGCAGCATTGTAGCCTGGATCACTCACTTGCCATAACTGAATCTGCGCATCGGAACTGTAGCCAACATCCCCTGGCTGCGTCGCAAACTTGTAGGCCGGTGAATAGTTATTACTCGTATTCAGCCAGTTCACGTAACGTGCCGCCTCGTTCCACGAGACGTCCGTCGCTGGTCGGTTCACGCCATTGCCTCCAAACGGCGTCATGTCCCGCAAGCTTATCCCCAGATTCCCCGCCGCATTGGCCTTGTTGACCATATCGCGGCTGACTTCGTACTTGCCCATTCGGTAGTTGTATGCCACCGCCCCCCCCCCCACATTAGGATTGACCGTCGTGTCAACCGCGTTGCCCGGGTTGCCAATCGGCACAAAGGTCATGGTGAACGCATTGGCACCCGAACCAAACGATTCAATGCTGTCGGCCTGGGCCGTCGGCACGCAGAGTAGGGCTAGGCTCAAGAGTATCGAAGTTGCGATAGTCTTCATGGGATGCTCATTTGGTGACTGTTATTCGAGACGGCAGTTGGCCGCGAACAGGCCGATAATATAACTCATGTAGTAGTAGATTTTCTGAAGATTCTCGGGATTTTCAAAATTGAGGAATTCAGTCATTTCTCCCTGGTAGCTGCCGCGCGCTGTGCCAGGGTCTCCCGACCCGGCACAGGTCCGTGACCGAAGGTCTCCATTCTGTGCCTGACGCCGCCCATTCTGATGGCCCCGCCGGTTGTTGTCGTCCCGGTGTTTTATTCCGGCTGATTTGAGATTTCCTTGTAGAAAGACTGGATTTGACCCGCGGGCCGACTGTGGGAGCGGTATCTTGTGAATCGGCGTAAAGGAGACCTGTCTGTCGACTTTCGCAGCGAGGTCGGAGACCAGCGCCGAGCGCGCTTGAGCTGCGCCGAGCGTGGCGGGAACTCTGTATTGCGCGTTGAGAATCCTGCCATTGACCTCTCACAAATTCACAAAGTCGCGGAGAAGACAGCCAGAGCAAATTGCCTGCTCTTTAGCGAAAATAGATTCTTAGCCCAGGAGCGATCATCATGGCCCAGATTGTCGTTTCCTTAGTGCACAAGGAGCAGCGTGACCTTTGTCACCAGGACGGCAAAAGCCCGATGGGCGAACCAGACGAGCAAACGGCGGCCGTTCAGCTTACGGGGGCTCATGCGACGGAGTGCCTGAGAAACTCCGTGGACAGTCTTCAACGCAGTACGCCCGACAACATGGACCCAGCAACGCAACTGAAACCGATAACGCGCCTCAGAGGGTCATTAACGTGACTCCGACGAAGCGGGGGCCCCAAGCGGTTCGGTTTCCGGTCGGGTCAGCGTTTCCGCTTCCACCTTGGACCGCTGGCAGCCGCCATTCCACCGCTCTTCGCTGCCACCACGACGCGCCGCAACCTCCATCGAGCCCACCATCACAGCCTCACACCACGCATCGAGCCTCTCGTCCCCACACAATCACAGCCCACGCTGCTCCATAACCCACTCATTCATGCTCATGGCGCGAGTAGCCAGCCACCACAACCTTGGCCCATGCCGAACTGGGATTGGTAATCACCATCCGCTGCTATCCATACGGTGGGACCTTTAGCCTTTTCCCTGGGAAAACAGCAAATGTTAGGATGGGATGTTCCCGTCTACAAATTGTGGACGCTGACGACCCAGTTTACCATTTGGCAAGATGGGCTGTTGCAGTCTACGAATTGTGGACTCACTCCTCCAGCATCTCAGCCAGCAGCCCTCGAATCTCCTCAATCGCCATCTTCTCCCGGCGGATGTGCTCTTTCTCATCGTCCTGGCTAGCCGTGGCTTTCACCGAGATGTCAGCGAATTTGCTCGGAAACAGGATGGAGGTCTCCAGCCAGGATAGGGCGGAATAGCTCGGGGCGGGACTCAGGGCCCTGGACAGATCCACCCCAGTACCGTCGCGAACCCGGAGCCGATTGGCTGTCACCCAACTGATCTCCACCTGCAACGAGGCATTTGCCGCCAGCTCTGGCCAGTCTTCGGGGAGCTCACCGAGACCTGACACGCCTGGATCAGTGGCGGCGGACCGCGCTTCTGGGGCTTCGGCTGGTGCTTCCAGCGGTGGGTAGTGGCGGTCCAGCTCCGAATAGGTCTCGGACTGCGCCTCAGCCTTGCTCAGTCCCTTCTGGCGACGCTCCTTCATCATCTTGGTACGAAGCGGCTCGATGATCTCGGGCCATCGCGGATCTTTCTGCAGCCGCCTAGAGATGCCCAGGATATCGACGGGCACGCGTGCGTGCGCCGCCCGGTCCACTCGATCCGCCGTGCTTGATTGGTCCATGACTGATCCTTTGCGTTCGTGTTCCAAAGTGCTAACGGTTATTCTATACCGTTAGCAGTACGAACTAAAGTCATTTCTTAGTCAACCGACTTCGCGCATGATCTCCACGTCCTTCTGCAGATCCCTTTCGGCATAGACTTGGGAGACATCCGCTGAAGCGTGTCCCCCGCCAGGGCAAGTTCGTTGCCATGCTATTGTGCCTCGTCCTCGCTGAACAACCAGCCGCGAACATGCTCGACAACCTTCACCAGCCGATCATCAGCGAACCGTTCGCGGTAGTTTCCGCTAATGCTGTTGTCCGCATGGCCCATCACTTGCCGCGTTGCGAGATAATCGCCTGTCTCGTCGCCGATGGTTTGGAACGTGTGGCGTAACGCATAGAACCCGCGACCGTTCTGGTACACGCCTTTGGCTTGGCACAACTTGCGGAATTCTGCCGATAGCGGACTTGCCTTGGTATCTGTATGCCAAGATTTGCCGTATTTGGTTCTGAATACGAGGGTATCGGTGTCCGACTTTCGTGCAGCGAGTGCCGCTTTCAACGCTCCCACGGTTTCGGGCCACAACGGACAACGTCGCCCGATTCCTGTCTTTGGTCTCGGGTAGTCAATCCACCCCGCTTCCAAGTTCAACGCGGCTTCGGGTAGTTGTCCGCAATCGCTGTTTCCGAAACCGCAGTTGACACCTAGCAAGATCATCGCCTTCAACTGAACGTCGGCAGCTCCAAGCAATTCGATGATCTCTGCGGGCTCGAACATCTTGCTACCATTCGCCGCCTTTTCGCGACGCTTGACACGCATAGCGGGCCGCTTAAAGTCGCCAAACCGCATCGGTCGGTCAGTTAGCGCATTCTCGAAAGCAGAGCGGAGAATAACGCGGCAGCGGTTAACCTCGTTGCCCAAGGTTGTCGAGTTCATCGTTTTGGAAAGATTTCGACGGAGCGCCATCAAGTCGATTGGCGTGATCTCTTCGACAATCGCGGTTTTGCCGAGTTGCTTGACCAGCCTTTCGCAACTCGTGAAGTAGTCGGCAAACGTGCGCCCTGTCATTTCGCCAGCGTCGCGTTTGGCTAGGGCATTGGTCAGGAATACGTTGCACAACGTCTTGAGGTCGCACCTGTCGCCCTCGAACGGCTTCGGGGACCTTCCTGCCAGCAGATCGTCTTTGACCCGCAGCCATTCCGCTAAAGCACGATCTGGGTCCGTGCCGAAATAGAAGTCTTTGCCACGGATTCGCTTGCGATACTGTCCCGTGGGCTTGTGAAGTGTAAGCGGGTGTTTTACCCTCTTCCCCGCTGATCGCGGTTTGGTAAGATTAGCCATTGTTGGTCCTCCTGGTTCAAAAGGTTAGGGCTGGCAAACCGCCCGCTGCCGCCACAAACGGCAGCGGGCATTTTTGCTCCCCACAGTATACCAAAAGGGTAGTTGCGGGGGTAGTCATAAGAACAGGATTGACGTAAGTCCTTACTGGCGGAGTAGCTCAGTCGGTTAGAGCAGCGGAATCATAATCCGCGTGTCGGGGGTTCGAATCCCTCCTCCGCTACTCATGTTTTTCAAGGGCCAAATGCGGTTTTCAGTGTCTAATTCTGAAGAGTGGTTACAACACGGATTACAACACCCGTTTTGTATGCTAGGCTTGAGAATGCTAAAACGACCTGAAAAAACGACCCTAACACCCAATCCGCAAGGCTACTAAGTCCGCCGAATTAACGGGCGGATGTTCTATTTCGGCAAGCGGAATGGCTCCTACGAAGAAGCCCTGCGTGACTATGAGTTCAAGCTCCCCTATATCTTGGACGGGCTCGACCCGCCGAAGCAGGCTGGGGGAACAACAATGACGCGATTTAGGAACGGTTGGAATTCTGCCCGCTCGTTGGTCAGGCGGTGTGCGGCAGACTCTAAATTGTTTAGTAAATTTCGAGATTCGCACCACTAGAAATCTAGGAACTTGGAATGCGAATGAGTCTGCGATTGTCGCAATGTGGCCAACGATTATAGAGGATTGGCCACAGTGACAGAATTGGTGCGAAAAACGCATGTGTGCATATGGATGACTAGCGGGTTTGCTTGTCGCCTACTTTTCAACATGCTCCGACGGTAGTCAAACCAATTGGCAACTTGCAGTATTCTCGAAGTGATCTTCGGGAGCTTCGTGTATCACGGTGCTGCTGTTGTTGTCCAAGATTTAGTTGATCCCGCGTAAAATAGCGGAGGAGAGTGCAACATGCTATCTGTAAGTGCTCGACAGTTTCTATCGGGGGTAGTGATTGCCTTGTCATCATTGACCACATCTGTTGTTTCGGCGCAACATCACGGCGGAGGTGGAGGAGGACACATGGGAAGGGGTGCAAGTCATATGGGCGGCGGCGGGCACATGGGTGGAACTCATTTAGGGGGTGGTTACTCCGGCCACGGGGTGTCTAGCTTTGGGCATTCCAACTTTGGATATTCTGGGTTCGGATACCCATCGTACAGTCTCTATGGCTCGTACGGCTACACGCGTCCCAACGTTGGCCTATCTATCGGTCGCCTAGGTTACGGGGGCTATGGATACGGGGGATTGGGACTCTACTCCAATTCGTATGGCTATCCTTACAGCAATGGCTATTATGGCGGTTACTCCAACAATTACTGGCCGACATACTACCACCAGGTGCCTGCGAGCCAATCGCCAGTGTATCAGTCCGGCTACGGCACCTATAACCAGTCGGTACCTGTGGGCGGCGGCGTTTCGGGCCAAGCGGTCACGTCGACTTCAGATTTGCGCCCCGGGATGGTGCTGCCCGATGGAGCAACAGTCATTTCCGTCGGTCCTATTAGCGGTGTTAGTCTCTAGTCAATCTGGTCGTCGACTGAAATACGGAGCCGCAGCTTTCGGGGAGCTGCGTTCCGAAAGGCGAACATACTGATTGAGTATTAAAACATGCTTTCATCCAAATCGAGAAAGAGTATCGTCATGTTGCGTCGCTTGATAAGTTTGATTGTCGTCGTCTGTTTCACTAGCCAAGCAGTAGCTTTTGAAGTTGGGGCGGTCATACGAAACATCGACGCCGCGAAGCGAGTGGCCGTTGTGGTTGCCAACGGGAAAGAGCGGACAGTCGCAATCGCGGCCGATGTTAAGATTCTCAACGAGAAGGGGGAGCTCCTGGTTGGCGGTCTCGCTGCCGAGCAATTCAAGGAAGGAACCCGTGTAACTCTCACAATCGAGCATGATGGCACTGCCCCAGCCATTGTAACGATTCGCCTGGGTGGACGTCCTAACACGCCAGATCGGCCAAACACGCCGGTCCAAATGTCAGTCGGAAAGAGTACAGTTGGATTCAAGCCACTCACCGAAATGACGGACGAGGATCGTTACAAGGGAGAGGACGGCGGCTTGTACGGCGCTGGCCGGAACGAGTTGCCGGAATCATGGAACAAAGTGGCGGTGCTGATGACTTCCAAGATCCATCCGCTCAATGCAGAAGGCGTGCCAGCAGCCGATGGCAAGATCGGACTTGTCTCGATCAGCATGTCGAACGCCACTCAGGAATTCGCCCGCTTCAAACAGTTAGCTGACGCTGACCCTCTGAAATCTCGATCGGTGACGGTTGTCGATTGTGCCCAAGGTGGGCAGACGATGGCACGCTGGGCCGATCCGCAAGCGAATTGTTGGAGGGAGGCTGATCGTCGATTGAAAGCTGCTGGCGTTTCGCATGAGCAAGTGCAAGTTGTTTGGATCAAACTCGCCAATGCCGCCCCCAGCGGTGAGCTTCAGCAGCACGGCAAACAACTCGAACAAGACACGCGAATGGTGTTGGCCAACCTGACGAAATATTTTCCAAACCTACGAATCGCCTACCTGGGCAGTCGAATTTACGGTGGCTGGGCAGATGGACGATTGAACCCTGAACCCTTCGCCTACGAAGGTGCGTTCGTTGTGCGGTGGCTTATCCAAAGCCAGTTGAAGTCAGAGGCAGGACTGAATTTTGACGCTGAGCAGGGCGAAGTGAAATCGCCTCTGTTACTGTGGGGTCCCTATTTGTGGGCTGATGGCGAGACACCGCGCAAAAGCGACGGCTTGGTCTGGAATCGAAGCGATCTGATCGGTGACGGTACGCATCCCAGCGACACAGGTCGTCTAAAAGTAGCTGAGCAACTGCTAAACTTCTTCAAGAACGACAAATATGCGAAGTCGTGGTTTGTGAACCAGCCTCTCAAAGATTTCTGATTCGAGTGCTAACCACCCATCCCGCGATAGCGTTAGTTGCGAGAGGCCTCCCAATACCAGCCCGGCCACGGTGGGCGAGGTGAAGTTCTCGCATCCGATACCGCCTACAATTGCCGAGGAACTGCTGTAGGTATTGGGAATGGTTACAATCTTGTGATGGACGCGGGGAGAACACTAGTGGCGGGAAACATAAACAAAATCATCATGTCGATCTTCCGGCTAGTAATGCATTGCCCATTTACCGTGTGTTTGCTTTCGCTTCTGATCGCGACTGGAATCTACAGCCGAACGCATGTTGGGCCGTCTGCGGGTTATTACGCTCGTCGTATCGAGGTTCGCAACTTGATAGCAAGACTCAAGATCCAAGCTGCAGCAGTGAACCACTTTGTTTGAAGGCATATCTGGATTGCTAGTCTTCATCGCCATCGTGTTTGGCGCGCTACTGACCGGTACGGTAGTGCGAGCGCTATCTTTGCGGAATTCATTGCCGGAGGTCAGACGTCAAAGTTGGAAAAGTCTCACTGTGTGGTGGGTACTCTTGGTAGCACTGACAACCGCTCTGCTGGCTGGCAGAATCGGTTTGGCAATTCTCATGTACGGTGCTGGCCTGCTGGCACTGCGAGAATTCAATCAACTCTATCGTCGACATTCGGCACAGGCGTCACGACTAGCCTGGACAGTAGGCTTGGTTGGCATGGGGCACTATGCAGGGCTGATACTAGCAGAGCCTCAGTGGTCATTGCTGGCGTTTCCACTGTTCGTCTGGCTAGCGACCAGCACAGTGCAGGTGTTCGCGGGAGCGAGTCAAGATTATTTGCGGGGGACGGGGGGCTACTGTTGGGCGTCTGTGCTCTTTTTCTGGGGACTGTCGCACACTGTCGCGTTGACTAGCTTACCAATCGCGTCCTCTTCGCTCGAGACAATGTCGTCGTCCGTCGGACCGATGGGCTGGCCATTGTTTGTGATTTTGCTCACGCAATGCGACGACATCGCGGCCGCACTAGTTGGCAGACGCATTGGTCGACATAAAATGACGCCGTCGATTTCCCCAGGTAAGTCGTGGGAGGGATTTGCCGGTGGTCTCGTGGTGACGGTCGTACTGTCGATCGTTGCCGCGCCAAGGCTAACTTCACTTGCGGTCGGTTTTCCCTCTTGGCAAGGTCCAGCCATTGCGGTGGGGGCTGGTGTGATCGTGTCCGTGGTTGGATTTTTTGGCGACGTGAACATGTCGGCGCTCAAACGCGAAGCCGGGGTCAAAGATAGCGGTAGTCTGTTGCCTGGCATGGGTGGCATGATTGATCGCATCGACAGTCTGACATTCACCGCTCCGGCCATGTACTACTATGCTCTATTGTTCACCCTTAAGCCAGAGGCTGTCTAGATGCCACTTCGCGACGAGCTTCAGCCAGAAAACTTACAGTCGTCCGATCGGCCGGACCGCGAACCTCGTGATGAAGCTTATCGCAGTTGGATTTTCACACTCCCCAACGTTATCTGCATGTTTCGTCTAGTGGGCTCGATCGTGCTGCTCGTACTGGCGCTCGTCGGCCTTAAATACTGGTTTGTAGGTTTATTTGTAGTGCTCACGCTGTCCGATTGGATCGACGGGTTCATTGCTCGTTGGCTGCATCAACGTTCGGATTTCGGAGCGCGACTCGATAGCTTCGCCGACGCAGCACTCTACACTGCTCTCCTGTTGGGCACGGCGATACTATGCTGGGATGTGATCCGGGCTGAAGTCCTATGGCTGACCGCAGGGGTGGGAAGTTACTTTCTTACAACGGTGACGGGGCTGATCAAATATCGTCGCGTCCCCAGTTATCACACCTGGGGGGCAAAGAAGTCGCAAGGGCTAGTCCTGTTGGCTGGCATTGCCATAGTACTTGGTTGGTCAGTTTGGCCGTTGCGTTTAGCTGCCTTGGCAGTCACACTCACGAACATCGAAGCCACGCTGATGACACTTGTGTTACCCACTTGGCAGGCGGACATCTCCTCTCTGTGGACAGCCGTCCAAAGCGTCCGTATCCGCCGCTAGATGACTCAACACTTGCCGCCGAACAGACGCAGCATCCGCGAATGCACTGTTTTCATTTGCAAATTCCCAAAGTGGGTAACGAGCAAAGAATCTGCTGAGTAGAGATGCAGTTGGGTTGTCCTGGTTGTTCGAGCCAAGTGCTCAAAACTAGTTGAGGTCAATCGGTCTCAACTTTTTGGAAACGACTTGCAGCCCGAGGCCAGCTAAACCTGGACAACTAGCTGTCGCTCGGCATCTGTCAGCGGCTCGCGCGTGGCCAGTTGATGTTCGAGTACCTGTAAGTCTGCGTCCGATGCGTCCGCGTTTCCAACCAGTCGGTTTGTAATGCGCTGTCGTAACGTCTCAACGTCAGCCTGACAATCGACTATGGCGAAGTCGACGCCCAATCGTTTTGCGAGTTGTTGGGGGGCTCGGCGCTGAACGGCCTTAAGGTAGGTCGCATCGAGTACCACGCGGTAGCCAGCCTTGAGAATCGCTTCCGCTATCAACAGCATTTTCGCATAAGTAGCCTCAGTCGACGAACGACTATAGAGCGTCTGTCGCTGTGCGCTAGAGCAACGCGTGGTGGGGTTCAAGCCAACCTCCCGCTTTCGCTCGACATCCGAACGCACACGTATCGCGCCACGTTTCTCAATGAGTTGATTGGTGACTGTCGTCTTGCCACTTCCGCTGACGCCATGCGTAATGAACAGGCTGGGTGACGCGACATGAGAAATACGCTTGGCCAGGTGAATATGCTCGTCCCGATCCGACACGGCTTGACTCCATTCGGGATGGTGGCGTGTTAACTGAGTAGCCCGCAGCGAGGCGACTTTGGCACGCACCAAGGCGCGATAGACTTCATACCACCGCAAGAGCACCAGCGAGTCGCGATCACCGGTGTGCTCAAGATAAGCGTTGATAAACAAGTGACTCAAATCGGCGCGCTGGTGTGCGAATAAGTCCATTTTAAGGAAGGCGATATCACTAAGCGTGTCGATCCAACGAAACGCATCATTAAATTCAATTCCATCAAAGGGGACATACTTTCCCCTCCAACGCACAATATTGCCGAGATGCAAATCGCCGTGGCATTCGCGTACGTAGCCCTGCTCGATTCGCTCGGTAAACGACTGCTCGTAGGCTTCGAATGTGTCACGCGTCCAGACTTGCAAGCTCCGCAGATCTTCGGCTATGTCCTTGGTCAAATGAGGTTGCAACTCACTCAAATTGTCCACCGCTTCGCGCAGGATATGCTGAGGCGGACCTGATCCGTTGGTGCGCAGTTGCGAGGCGGATGCGTGCACAGCCGCCACGGTTTCCGCCAGTTGTAGCATCTCGGCATGTGTGACCGTGCCAGCAGCCAGTTGTTGATCTAGCAATGCATCGTCAGAGAATCGCCGCATTTTGACAGCGAACTCCTGTGGCTCACCCTCCCCTTCGACGCACGCTCGACCATTTGCAAATGCGATTGGCACCACGCCTAGATAGAGGTCTTTCACATAGCGACTGTTGAGCCGCACTTCTTCATGACAATACCGCTGCCGGTCCTGCAAACGGCGGTAGTCCAAGAAATCAGTGCGGATTGGCTTCTTGACTTTGTAGGCGTAGTCACCCACCAAAAACACCCATGAAATGTGTGTTTCGTGGCATACAACTTCGCCTTCGGCCACACATCGATAGGCATCTAGTTGGCTCAGTGCATGAATCAGACTTTGTTCTGTGGTTTCGCGTGATGGTTTCATAACTTACACGAACAATCTGCACTCCGAGTGGCTGGTTGGAACTGAAACCCTGTCAGCAAACTGCCCAACAGAGAGATACTCGTCTAAGGAAAACTGAGGCTATCTTGGTTCGTCTAGTGTACTGCACACGAATTTCTGCATTTTACGTGCCATTCGCTATTGGTCGATGGGATTCGTGAGTGCTGAAAGTGTATCAGAGGCACGGTCTTGTAACTTGGGATCGCGGTGTGGATTTAATGTGACGGTGACTGGCACCAAAATTGCATTCTCTGCACTGTAGTCCCCGCTCTGGCATCGTGCGGAGAATAGTTGTCGTAGCTTCGTTGGCCAGAACGTTAACCCCTGCGGTCTGGCGACCGCAGATACGTATACAACGAGACAGTTATTTATGTTTATCTACTCAGCGGTCGATGCTTAGCTGATCTAACGCAGGAAAGCTCTTTCAATAATGGTTGAATTCGCAACTGTGGATGGTAATGAAGCCGCAGCTCGAGTGGCCTATGCCGCCAGCGAAGTGATAGCGATCTATCCTATCACTCCCGCTTCGCCGATGGGGGAGTTGGCCGATACATGGTCGGCCAGTGGACAAGCGAATGTGCTTGGGACAGTCCCTAGCGTCATTGAGATGCAGAGCGAGGGTGGTGCGGCAGGCGCGCTGCATGGAGCTTTGCAGGGAGGTGCACAGGCGACAACCTTCACCGCTTCACAGGGGTTGCTGCTCATGCTCCCCAATATGTTTAAGATAGCGGGCGAGCTAAGCCCCTGTGTAATTCACGTGGCGGCGCGGAGCGTCGCCACACACGCGCTGTCCATCTTCGGTGACCATAGCGACGTCATGGCGGCGCGTAGTACCGGCTGGGCTATGTTAGCTGCTTCATCGGTCCAAGCCGCTCAAGATTTAGCCCTCGTTAGCCACGCGGCAACACTCAAATGCCGAGTTCCATTCCTGCATTTCTTCGATGGCTTTCGAACCTCACATGAAATCAATAAGATTGAATTGCTAAGTCAGGCCACGATCCACGACATGCTCGATCAAGTGGCGATTGCGGAACATCGCCAGCGGAGCCTGGATCCCGATCAGCCGGTCTTGCGCGGCACAGCGCAAAATCCAGATGTGTTCTTTCAAGCTCGCGAGGCGGTTAATCCGTTCTACGAGCGAACAAGTGACGTGGTACAAGCCGAGATGGATCGGCTGTTCGAGTTGACGGGTCGCCAGTACCAATTGTTCAGCTATTTCGGCCATCCACAAGCCTCAAGAGTTATCGTGATGATGGGGAGTGGTTGTGGGGCGGCGCGCGAAGCTGTCGATAGACTGGTGGCCGAGGGGCAGACGGTCGGACTACTCCAAGTGCTGCTCTACCGTCCCTTTGATGTTGGTCGGTTTATCGCGGCCCTCCCCAACTCAACCCAGTCGATCGCGGTGTTGGACCGCACCAAAGAGCCAGGAGCCATCGGAGAGCCGTTGTATTTAGATGTGGTGGCGGCACTGGCCGAAGGGTGGAATGCATCTAATCCAAAACAGCCACCGCGCGTAATCGGCGGTCGTTTTGGTCTTTCTAGCAAAGAGTTCACACCCGCCATGGCGGCGGCCGTGCTAAAACACCTATCGTTGCATGCGGAGGCGGACAATCGTTCGCCTGGCAAACGTCATTTCACGATCGGCATTCACGACGATGTCAGTCTTACCAGTTTGCCGTGGGATGCCGATCGCTGGCAGGAACCGTCGGATGTTATTCGCGCGGTGTTCTATGGTCTTGGGAGCGATGGTACCGTCGGCGCGAATAAGAATTCTGTAAAAATCATTGGCGAAGAAACGGATTTGCACGCGCAAGGCTACTTCGTTTACGATTCGAAGAAGGCAGGTGCCGTCACCGTTTCACACTTGCGATTCAGTCCACGACCGATTGAATCGACCTACCTGATTCGCCAAGCCAACTTTGTGGCTTGTCACCAATTCGACTTTCTGCGCCGGATGAGCATCGTAGACATTGCTGCCGACGGTGCCACACTACTGCTCAACAGCCCATTTGATCAGTTCCTCGTATGGGAGCATCTGCCCCGCGATGTGCAAGAGCAGACAATCTCCAAGCAACTCAAAGTGTATGTGATCGACGCCGACTCGCTGGCGCGCAGTGTTGGTTTGGCGGGGCGCATCAACACAATCATGCAGACCTGCTTCTTTGCTTTGTCAGGCATCTTGCCACGCGAGCAGGCGATCGACAAGATCAAATCGGCCATCGAGAAGACCTACTCCAAGCGAGGTGCGGCGGTGGTCCGCAAGAACTTCGAAGTCGTTGACGCCACCCTAGCTGGACTACACGCGGTGAACGTCCCCAGCCAAGCCACGAGTCGCATTCAACGTAGCCCTGCCGTGTCGCGCTCCGCTCCCGATTTCGTGACGCGTGTGACTGGTCGAATCATCGCTGGTCAAGGAGATTTACTACCAGTCAGTGCGATGCCCGTCGATGGGACCTTTCCAACGGGAACCGCGCGATACGAGAAGCGAAATATCGCTCAGTTGATTCCGATATGGGATCCCGATATTTGTATCGAATGCGGACTGTGCGCATTGGTATGTCCGCATGCGGCGATTCGAACGAAACAGTTTCCCGTGCAAGCTCTCAGCGAGGCACCTAGCGATTTCCTGGTTCGCCATGACGACAAGAAACATGCGGGCCAAGCGTTGACTATTCAAGTTGCCCCAGAGGATTGCACCGGCTGCGGCGTCTGCGTGGATGTCTGCCCGGCTAAGAGTAAGGAAGTCGCCAAGCATAAATCGATTAATATGCGTCCCAAGTCGGAGCACTTAGAACAGGAAAAGCGTCGCTTCCAATTCTTTATGCAGCTACCGGAAATGGATCGTATCTCAGTCAAAAGTGACTCGGTCAAGGGCTCGCAATTGCTGCTCCCCCTATTCGAATACTCAGGTGCCTGCGCTGGTTGTGGCGAAACTCCTTATTTGAAACTGATGTCGCAACTATTCGGAGACCGCAGCGTCATCGCCAATGCTACCGGTTGTTCGTCGATCTTCGGCGGTAATCTGCCGACGACCCCGTGGTCCAAAGACTCGGCTGGACGGGGGCCAGCTTGGGCCAATTCACTGTTTGAGGACAATGCCGAATTCGGACTGGGATTGCGGCTAGCCTTGGACAGCAAACTGGCTCGCACGCGGCAATTGCTCACGCAACAGATTGACAAACTTGGTCAAGAGCGAGTATCTCTGTTACTCGACAGCCCAGTGGTCAATGAAGCCGACTATGCCGCACAGCGAGAACGGATTGCCGAGTTGCAACCGCTGCTGGCCAGCATGGATAATGCATCGGCGCAGGAGCTATCGATTTTGTTGAACAGCCTGGCGAGGCGCAGTTTGTGGATCGTCGGTGGGGACGGTTGGGCCTACGACATCGGCTTTGGTGGCTTGGATCATGTGCTCGCCTCCGGACGCGACGTAAACATTCTGGTACTAGACACGGGAGTCTATTCCAACACCGGTGGCCAAGCCTCCAAAGCTACGCCGCGTGCCGCCACCGCCAAATTTGCCAGCAACGGTCGTGAGGTGCATCGCAAGGACTTGGGGCTGATCGCCGTTTCGTATGGTAATGCCTATGTCGCGCAAGTGGCCATCGGTGCCAATCCTGCGCAGTGCATTCGCGCGTTTCATGAAGCCGAATCGTATCACGGACCTTCGCTGATATTAGCCTACAGTCATTGCATCGCCCATGGTATCGACATGTCTACGTCGATGACTCATCAAAAGGACTTAGTCAAGTCTGGCTTCTGGCCCCTGTATCGATACGATCCACGCAATGCGCACGATGGTGGGCACCCCTTTCACCTCGACAGTCATAAACCTAGCCTGCGATTCAAGGAGGTGGCCATGCAGGAAGCTCGTTTCGCAATGCTGGTTCGTTCCAATCCCGCTCAAGCCAACCGCTTGCTCGAATTGGCGCAGCGCGATATCGACGACACTTGGCATTACTACGAACAGTTGGCTGGCGTCGAACGCACCTACAGTGACTTAGCATCGAGCGGGAAATAAGTGCTGGGACTTAAACGTAGCTGCCGTCGCCAGTCCGCAAGGAGTCGACGTTCTGGCGAACGTAGCTACGACTGTCAACGTTCTGGCGAACGTAGCTACGACTGTCTACGTTCTGGCGAACGTGGCTACGACTGTCTACGTTCTGGCGAACGTGGCTACGACAGTTATTTCCCGAACGATGCTTAGCAACTACGGAACGACATTAACAAATTAAAGAATCACGGAGCGAAACAATGAGCGTTGACTTGACGGTTGACTACTTGGGACTGCAACTTGACAGTCCGCTGCTGGCGTCGGCGTGTCCATTGACCGGTAACTTGGAATCGCTTCACCGCCTGCGAGCGGCGGGCGCAGCGGCGGCAGTGCTCCCCTCAATCTTCGAAGAGCAAATCGAGCATGAAGAAATGGAAGTGGCGCGGTTGCTCGATTTCTGGGCCTTGTCCTCTCCGGAGACGAGCAATTACTTTCCTCAGCTTGACAATTACAACACCGGTCCTGGTGCTTACCTGAAGTTGATCGCCGATGCGAAACAGCAACTCGATATGCCGATCATCGCCAGCCTCAATGGTTCAACCTTAGGTGGCTGGGTGCGCTATGCGGGGCTGATCGAGCAGGCAGGCGCTGATGCGCTGGAGCTAAATATCTACGAAATCTCCAGCGATCCAACGGTCGATGCGCGGCAAGCGGAAGAGGAGTACTTCAAACTCGTCAAAGCTGTCCGCGAAAATATCCAGCTTCCGATTGCAGTCAAGATCGGTCCCTATTTCAGTTCGCTACCGCACTTCGCCCGCGAGCTGGCTGGGCTGGGAGTCAATGGTCTCGTACTGTTCAATCGCTATTTGGCACCCGATATCGACTTAGAATCGCTGGAGTATGTTCCCGCGCTCGAGTTGAGCACACCGCCAGAATTGCGATTGGCATTGCGGTGGATTGCGATTCTTTACGACCAAGTCGAATTATCGCTGGCAGCCACTGGGGGCGTACACATGGCGACGGATGTCGTCAAAGCCATCGCCGCTGGAGCGAACGTGGTCGCTTGCGCATCGACTCTACTCAATCACGGCCCCCAGGCGTTTAGCGAAATCAAGCAGGGCCTAGAACAGTGGCTCACAGAGCATGAGTACTCGTCGGTCAAACAACTACAGGGGAGCATGAGTCTGAATCACTGTCCCAATCCTGACGGATTAAAGCGAGCCAACTACATGCGGGCCTTGACCTCGTACACTCCCAACGTATCGGCGGAATCCGTGTCAACAAATTCCGTATCAACAAATTCCGTATCAACAAATTCTCGGTAGCGGAGCCCCCGAGGGCTCGTCGACCGGGTGTAGCTTCCCAAACAGCCGCTCGATAACCACTGCGGATCTTCCGCGCTCGATGACTTCGCCAATCACTTTGGCCTGTGCTGCGACTGGCACTGCGTGTAGGGCGGCGAGTGCGCGGTCGACTGCGTGCGGTGCCACCGCTGCTACAAACGTCCCCTCATTGGCCACGTACAACGCATCTAAGCCCAGCAATTCACAAGCGCCACGTACTTCGGACGAAATAGGGAGCTGCGATTCGTTCAGCTTCATTGTGGTTCCCGACGCTTCGGACCATTCATGCAGCACCGCTGCAACACCTCCCCGGGTTGCATCGCGCATCGCGCGCAGGTCTTCCCCAAGCTCATCCTGCAATGCAGCGCAGGCGACGTGCAAGGGAGCGCAATCCGAGACTGGCAATGGCGTCAAACCGAGTTGTTCGCGCGCCACGAGAACGGCGATCCCATGCTGGCCGATAGGACCGCTAACCAGCAATACATCACCGGGGCGAAGAGCCGTGCAACATAGTTCATTGGATCGACGCTTTACTCCAATCCCTGTCGTATTAATAAACAATTGATCAGCCGCTCCGCGCGGAACAACTTTCGTGTCCCCAGCGATCACCTGTACAGCGCATTGACGAGCCGCGTCTGCCACCGATCGCACAACTCGCTCGAGCACCTTTAGTGGCAGTCCCTCTTCGATAATCAGGCTAAGCGTCAGCCACAGTGGCTTGGCACCAGAGACGGCCAAGTCGTTTACTGTTCCGCAGACGGCTAGGGAACCAATGTCGCCGCCAGGAAAAAATAGCGGGGCAACGACAAAGCTGTCGGTCGTGACAACCACGGAGCCATCGACGGGGCCGCAGTCCGCCGCGTCGCTGAGCCGGTCCATACCCAAGATGGGGACGATCTGCTCCTGTAGTAGCTTACGCATCAGCCTCCCCCCTTCACCGTGGGCCAGCTGCACACAGTCGCTCGATCTGGAAGTTGCTGGACATTGAAGATGTTGTAAACTCATTGTTGGAATGCTGCACGTCTTTCGAGTAAAACGAAGATATCGTTCTCTAGGTAAAACAGGTGGCTTCATGCAAGTTGTAAAAATCGTAGTTTGGCAGGAAGATGACTCGTGGTTAGCGTATTTGCAAGAATATCCCGACTATTGGACGCAGGGTAGCAGCCTAGACGATCTGAAGGAGCACCTGAAAGATCTCCAGTCCGAATTGACTTCAGGAATGATCCTCGGTGCGCGTCGAGTTGAGGATCTCATCGTTTCATGAAGCGTATTGACCTCATCAAGATGATTGAAGGTTTTGGTTGCGTTTGATTCGACATGGTGCAAAGCACGATTGGTATCGCAACCCCGAAACGGGAGTATCCCAACCCGTCCCTCGTCACCGTGAGTTTAAGGAGCATCTCGCCAGTCGCATCATTCACATGTTGCAAAATGACGATAACAGTGGCGATTAAAAAAGGTCGTAATAGCTAGCGGTAGCGCATATATGCGGCGCAGGCACCTTCACTGGAAACCATGGGCGCTCCGAGGGGATTGTCAGGTGTGCAGCGGCCTGCAAAATGTGGACACTGGGGTGGCTTGATCTTCCCCGACATGACTTGCCCGCTCAAGCATTCTTCGATTGGAAGAATTGGCAATGGTCTGGGGAACGCACTCGGACGTTCAAATCGCTGCTCAGCATCATACTGCTTGTATTCGGCTCGCAATCGCAATCCCCCGCCAGCGATTACACCCAAGCCGCGCCACGGCATATCAACAGTTTCGAAGACACGGTTGATACTCTCCATGGCGGGTAGGTTTCCATCGCGACGAGCGCTGCGCGAGTAGCAGTTGGCGACTGCGGGCGTGCCGTTCTCAAGTTGCTTTACGGCCGTGGTGATGCCGTGCAACAGGTCCAACGGTTCGAAGCCGGTGACGACGACTGGCACGCAATACTTCTCCACCAATTCATCGTACACTTCGAAGCCGGTGATGGTACACACGTGCCCCGCTGCTAGAAATCCTTGTACGCGATTATCAGGTGAACTCAACAGCGCCTGCATGGCTGGGAGAACACGTACGTGCGCGACTAACAAACTGAAGTTATGCAGACGCAGCGATTGCGCTTGCAGCACCGCCAAAGCAGTGGCTGGTGCGGTCGTTTCAAAGCCAACCGCTAAGAAGACAACTTGTTTGTCTGGATGTTGCTCTGCCAGCTTTACCGCTTCTAGCGGAGAATAGACCATCCTGACGTTGGCACCAGCGGCGCGCACTTCGAGCAGTGATCGGTGGCTGCCAGGCACACGCAGCATATCGCCGAAACTAGTCAGTAGGCAGTCGGGACGCAGTGACAATTCTTGTGCCAAGTCGATCGCTTCCACTGGTGTGACACACACCGGACAGCCTGGCCCATGAATCAGTTCGACTGAGTCACTTAGTTCGTCTTCGATCCCGTAGCGCAGCAGACTATGGGTTTGTCCTCCACAGACATCCATCAAGACCCACCGTTGCGACGCTCGCTGGTGGATTTGCTTGACAAGCTGTCGAGCCAACATCGGATCGCGAAACTCGTCAACAAATCTCATGCCCCTCCTCCTGCTAGCCTTTGATCGCAGTCCTCTGGTAGAGGATCAATTAGGTCAAGCCGCCGCAGTTCTGCGAGTGTGCACTGGGCTTCTAGTTCGTCCACTTGGCAGATCGCCACGCCAGCATGCACGATCACGTAATCGCCGATACTGGCATCGGGGACACAGGCCATGTGACATTCCAGCCCAACACCATCGAATTCCACCACCGCTCGCGTAAAGAGTGGATCGCGATCAAGCCACTTGCTGATTCTACCAGGGACACCTAAACACATACTTTATCTCCGTTGTGACTGCGCGACAACAAGTTGCCCGAGCGCGAGTCCGCCATCATTGGGAGGAATTCTATTTGGTATACCAAGTGGTCCCGCTCTTTTCCCTTCGAGATACGCTACGACAAGTTCCACCAGCACACGATTCTGAAAAACGCCACCGCACAGTACCACTGGTAGTTCCGGGAACTGCATGGCTAACCGTCGGATGATATCAGCTATGGACCGGTGAAACCGCATGGCGATTACTCCTGCGGGGACACAAGCTTGCAGATCATCGACGATACTCATCACCACCGGTCGCCAATCGATTTGTTGCGGCCGGTCATCGGTCAGTCTCATACTATACTCCCCCTGTTCGCTGGTGGTGCAGATCGACTCTAGTCGCATCGCCGCTTCTCCTTCGAAACTGACTTCAGCCATGCGTGATGTGAGCCTTCTCTCTGCGGCCAAAGAACTGCCTATTGAGTCGATCAAGACGGCGACACCATCGAACAAGCGACCAAGACTGCTGGTGATCGGAGCTATACCAACGGTAGAGCTTACGAGCACACGTTGAACAATACGAATGTTCTCCTCTGTCCTTTGTAGCCAGGACGCAATCTGTGTGGTGTCATATCCGCAGGCGTAGAGCAACCCCGCCGATACCCGCCATGGCTCACGAATCGCCGCCTCGCCTCCAGCCAACCGAAAGGGAAGCAGGTGAGCAATTCGCTGAGACGATTGAGCGGTTGCCAAGAGCACTTCGCCACCCCAAACCGTGTTGTCTGCTCCCAGCCCGGAACCGTCGCATGCAAATCCGAGCGCCTGTTGATTCAACCATCCGTGCTCTGTCATGGCGGCCGCGACGTGTGCGTGATGATGTTGCACTGCCACTGGCACAGCCTGAGGAATGCCCGCAACATAGTCCGTGGTAAAATACCCGGGGTGCTTGTCGCAGGCGATTAGGTTTGATTCGACACCGATCAGCTTTGTCAGCGCGTGAACCTGATCCACAAACCGTTCGCGATTGCGCAGCGAATTTAGCTCGCCTACATGCGGACCGAGATAAGTGCGACAACCATTGGAAAGTGCGATAGCAGACTTCTGCTCCCCACCGACCGCCACGCAGGAACTAGAGAACAGATCTCCCACCACCGACACTGGAGCCAATCCACGCGCAGCGCGAATCGTGACGGAACGCCCCGCCATGCAGCGTACCACGCTGTCGTCGATCGGGCGTAGGATGGGACGATCATGATGTAGAAAGCAATCGGCGATATTTGCAAGTCGCAATTCGGCTGCTTCAACATCGTACTCAATAGGTTCCCCTTCGAGATTGCCGCTCGTGACCACAAGTGGCCGTTGCAGGCGTTGGATCAGCAGCGCGTGCATTGCCGTAGTGGGGAGCATCACGCCTACCCAGGCTAGTCCCGGATGGATGCTCGCTGCCATAGCACCAGGGAGTTTTGATTGAACAATTACGATCGGCCCCGCAGGGTTACCCAGCGTTTCGGTTTCAAGCGCGTCGAGCGCAGCGATGTTTTGGGCGGCAACCAGCGATTCGACCATCACTGCTAGCGGTTTGCTCGGGCGACCTTTCCTCCGCCTAAGTCGCAGCACACTTTCTGCACGCGTGGCATCGCATATCAACTGATAGCCTCCAACACCTTTGAGCGCTACGATCTCGCCGCGTCCAATCGCCTCAGCCACTGCATCGAGCGCGAGATCACCAGTGATTGTCGCGATGGCTTTGGTCGAGGATGAAAACCAGATCTGAGGTCCGCAGGCAGGACAACAATTGTTTTGCGCATGAAAGCGACGATGCGCGGGGTCGTCATACTCCTGTTGGCATGCCGAACACATCGTAAAGCCACTCAGGCTGGTGCGGCAGCGATCGTAGGGCATGCTATGCAGAATCGAATAGCGAGGTCCGCACTGGGCACAACCATTCAACGCGTAGCCGAATCGTCGATTGTCAGGTGCAAACACTTCACTTAAGCACTCACGGCAGATCACCTGATCTAGCGGAATGAGGGCGTCAACGACTCCCTCGCAGTCACTCGACACAATCTCAAAGCCGTGAGGCGCGTCGGACCAGCGCGCTGAGCTTTCGCTCAACACTTGCAATGAACCGCTGGTTTTCCCGCAGAGTTCCGTACAAAAACTCACCACCGAAAAGCGTTCGCCGTAGAGCGTGATCTCAACGCCCGTTGGGCTATTGCGAACGTCTCCCAGCAATGCCTTGGCTGTTGCGATCGTAGCGATGATGGGACGAATCCCGCAACCTTGCACGCACCCTCGCAAGAGCAATTTGGTGCAAACTAAGGAAGTGGCCATGGTTGGACTTAGCATGATAAAACTAAGCATTTCCCCCCGTCGCGAGGAGTTGTTGCCGTTGCTGTTCGAGCCATTGACACCACACTTCTATTCCCATGCCTGTCAATGCGCAGACTTGCATCACCTCTAACTCTCCCTGAATCATTCGCGCATCTTCGATGACAGCCGCAACTGAAAAGGGAACATAGGGGAGCAAATCGAGTTTGGAAATAACCATCGCTTGACTGGTACGAAACATCTTCGGATACTTGCCGGGCTTGTCGTCCCCTTCGGTCGTACTGACCACAACCACGCGCAGGTGTTCGGCCAGATCGTGTGAAGCAGGACAGACCAGATTTCCAATATTCTCAATGAACAGAAACTCATAGTCCGCTTCAGGCAATTGCTCAAGGCCATGCTGCACTAATTCGAGTTCCAGGTGACAGGCACCGCCAGTGGTAAGTTGTTTGACAGGCATGTACGGTGCCAAGCGCTCCGCGTCGCGATTCGTGGCGATGTCTCCAACCAATACCGCCATGCTTCTTCCCCCTTTCCAGTATTCAGCGGTTGCCTGCAACAGGCTAGTCTTACCGGCACCCGGAGATGAGACCAAGTTGACGACCAAAGTGCCTTGACGTGTAAATTGCTCGCGAACGATTTGGGCAGCTTGCTTGCGCTCGGCTGCTATATCGCGATTGACTTGGATCGTGCGTAGGCTCATGCTTCTAGTCCTCTTACTCTTACTCGTGCTCGGGATTTTTTTCTGGTTCCCAGGCTCCGTCTGGGCTGTGCGACAAACAGCAATTCAGCGAGTATTTTCGAATTCTAATTTCTTGTATTTTGTTCCGCTCATGCTTCCGTCGGGTTCACCCCGGCGGAGCAACAACTGGCAGCTACACACGTCATAGGAAGCTTGTCTTGC
>JBGSJT010000789.1:0-27356 GCA_041741715.1 Pirellulaceae bacterium
CAATCAGCGCGAGATCGGCCAGGATGTGAAGGATTTTGAAATTGGGATGAAGCACGCGGTTCGCGAAGACCCCGACGTGATTCTGGTGGGTGAGATGCGCGATCAAGAGACCTTCATGACGGCCATTCATGCCGCCGAGACGGGTCACTTGGTGTTCGGTACGATCCACGCTTCGAGTGCACCGACCACCATCGGTCGTATCCTCGACTTGTTCCCAGAAGAGATGCACGGTGCCATTCGTTCGGCCATCGCCTTCAACATGAAAGGGATCGTGGCTCAGAAATTGCTGAAGAGCATCAAGCCCGGTGTGGGGCGCGTTCCCACGGTAGAGATCATGACCTTTACTCCCATGATTCAGAAATTAGTGTTGGAGGGGCATGACTCCAAACTCCCCGATGCGATTCGGATTGGTGCTGCCGAAGGGATGCAGGACTTCACGATGAGTCTCAAGAACTTGATTGACCTCGAGTTGATCGATCGACCGACTGCCTTTGCCGTAGCCCCAAATAAAGACGCACTTAAGATGGCCCTCAAGGGGATCACTGTCAGTACACCCGGTATTATTTAACTCTCTGTACGTCGGGCTTTTCTGCCTGACCCAACACCCCGTACGTCAGGCCTTCCTGCCTGACCTAATCCACCCTTATCACACCACCTCACCTGGGCTTGCTTCTCTCCGTAACCCACCGCACCAAAAAAGTTCAAACCATGTTCGGCCGCAAAAAGAAGAAGAAAGCCAGTTCGTCGGGATCCACCCTGGAGGACCTGCCCGAGGTTGAATTCAAGCCCAAGGCGAGTGACAAACAAGCCGAACAAGGGATCATGATCGCCTGTCGTGGGTCGGAGCACTTTGGTGCTGCGACGACGCTGATGGCCCAAGCCCTGGTCTCGCGAGCGGACCAAATCTTGCTCGACTTCTCCCAGCAAGGAGTGGCGATTCGCTTTCGCGTCGACGGCTTGTGGGAGGGGATGCCCGCCATGGATCGAGCTACCGGCGACGGTGTACTAGTTCTTTACAAGAAGCTGTGCAACCTGAATTCGACTGATCGACGATCGCGGCAGGTGGGGACGTTGCCAGTCAAGATGAAGGGGAACGATTGGATCGTCACTTTCACCAGTCAAGGGATTCCGACGGGCGAACGTGTCCTGATGCGGATCGAACCCAAGAAGCAAGTTTTAAATAATCTTGGCGACTTGGGGATGCGTGAGAAAATGCAAGAGCAACTGCGGGGCTTGCTCAACTCCGAAAAATCGCTGTTCCTGTTTACTGGCGTCCCGGGGCATGGACTGCCGACGATGTGGCGCGTGGGATTGGAATCGGCCGATCGCTTTGTGCGCGACTTCCATAGCGTGGAGGATATCAGTTCCGAGGATCCGGAACTGATCAACATCGCCAAGCACACGTTTGACAAGTCGGCGGGTGAAACGCCGTTCGACGTCCTTAAGAGTCTGTTGCTCAAACAACCCGACGCGCTGATCCTTCCCGATTTGTTTAGCCCCGACGTTGCCAAACTGATTTGTGGGGAAGTGATCGACGAGGGACGGTATGCGATCACCCGCATGGTCGCCCCGACAGCCATCGATGGCCTATTGAAGTTGCTGGCAACCTACCCTGCGTCGGCCAAGTCGATCATTAAGATCACGTGTGGAGCGATTAATCTGCGATTGCTCAGGCGGTTGTGCACCGAGTGTCGCCAACCGTTTCAGCCAACGCCGCAACTGCTGCAGAAGCTGGGGCTACCAACCGGGCGGGTGCAGACCATGTATCAACCCTTCATTCCGCCCCCACCCGAGCAGCGCGTCGACGCCAATGGAAAACCGTTGGAGATCGAAATCTGCAAACGCTGTAATGGTCGCGGCTACTTCGGACGGGGTGCCATTTTTGAATTATTGCAACTCAACGACGAAATTCGACATGCCTTGCAAACTAAACCCGAACCAGCTCATGTATTGGCCGTGGCGCGAAAGAATGGATTCTTGACGCTACAAGAGGAAGGAGTCTTGGCCGTCGCACAAGGCATGACCAGTCTCCAGGAGTTGCAACGCGTCATGGCCCCTCCCAAAAAAGCCTAAACCAACCCCCTATGCACCACGCCCATTTCGCCCGGACGAATAGGATCGCTGGGAACCGACAGGAATATTTTACGACAGGAAAATTGGCCAATCTGCGTAGTCATTTTCCTGTCTTCAAATCTTCCTGTCCCGGAAGTTATTCTGGCTGCATCTTTCTACCTCCATCATTCTGCCACGCAATGCCGAGAGATTGGCAGAATGATGGTGATTGAATGATCCCAGGGGATGCTTTGGGGAACGGAACTCTAGCAGCAGGGCGCTGGTTGAAGTCCCAACCCAGGACTCGCTGGACCGAACCAACTGTGCCTGCTGAGCGCTTACGCTGAAACAACCCGACGCGAGAATCCTTCCCGATACATTCCGTCGCGTCAACGTAGTCATTGTCGCATTCGGCAAATGCGACCCACTGATTTTAGTTTGGTGGGCGATATTCCGTAGATTCGCTTGAAGGCTCGGGAGAACTGGAAAGCGTCGGCAAATTCCAGTCGTTGAGCGACTTCCTTGACCAACAGTCCCTCGTTGGCGAGCAGCCCAGCGGCATAGTTCATCTTCCTGCGGATCAAATAATGATAGGCACCGCAGTCAGAAAAGCGTCCAAACAGTCGCGAGAGATAAACTGGCGTAATATTGCAATCGTGAGCTACATCCTGAACGGTGTGCAGACGCAGAAAGTGATCTTCGATGTGCCGCCGAACGCGTTCGTATGTCACATTGGCCGTAGACATCTCACTCCCCTCGGGAAGCCTCAGTTGTCTTATCTTTTGTAGCAACAACTGAGTCAGCGACTCGCAAATGGAGGCAACCATTGGGCCGCTGTGGTTCGCCTCCCGAATTAGCATCTCGAAAACATCGGCCAATTCATGCAAACCGCCAACGCTGATGGCCGAGTAGTTATTGGCTTTATGCCAGAGCCCCGCTTCGCGCAATAGTTTTGGTGCGCGTGTTCCCACGAAATCGACGTAATACTTTCGCATGCCATGGGTGGCCCGGTTCCGAATCACGTGTGGTGTCTCCGGCCCATAGGCAAAGACAGTCCCGGCTGACAGGACATGCTGGCGTCCATTGATGGTGAGATCCCCTTCGCCTTCAGCGACAAATTCGATGGCAAAGTAAGGAAAGTCGCTACGATCGACGACGTATTCGGAGTGCGTCCTTTCGACCCCACCGCAAACTATCTCAAGCGCTGCACCTGGGTTCGGGGCGGGGTTCAGACAAAACCGACGAGCCTCCGATATCTGCCGCGATACGAGATATGGGAGTGACTGCGATGAATCTTGCGGGCTCATCAGGTTAGGTTGATTATTGACATGCAAATGTAATCTTTGGCTATTTCATTCCGCGGTCCTGTATGTGACCATTTCTTAAGGAGACTCATCACGAACGAGCCTAGCATTTGGTACTACTTTGAGAAGACCGCCTTTTAAGGGGTGTCAAGTACTCAAATCGGGCAGTTTTACTTCTCTCTTTGAAAGGTAGTTTTATGAGATGGTTACTTTACCGTAAGCGTGGCTTCACGCTCGTGGAGCTGTTGGTGGTGATTGCCATCATCGGCATCTTGGTTGGCCTGCTTCTGCCAGCAGTACAAGCTGCACGGGAAGCGGCGCGACGCATGCAGTGTAGCAACAATCTAAAGCAGATTGGTTTGGCGCTGCACAATTATGAAAGCGCGACCAAATCTTTGCCACCCGGATCGGCGTTTTACGGAGGGCCGAATGCCGCCTCTTACCAGGAAGCCCCCCCCTACCAGCGGTTTGTGGGCCATCGATACCAGCGGGCTTCGATGAATGCACGCATTCTGCCCTTTATTGAGCAAGGGAATATCTACAATACCATGGAGGGTTTGAAGTTTCCGACAAATGACGCGCGAGTTCCAGATGCGTCGAATCCGCAGGGTGGAGAGCTTTATCGAGGATTGAGGTTGTCGCATTTGATTTGCCCGTCCGACAGCAATGCCGGGCGAGGTGCCAACGTCGGCGGTCGAGCATCCAGGATTCAACCGTCTAACTATCAGGCTTGTGAAGGCCCTGTACACGTAAACAATTCACCATCATGTTCTTGCCCGTTACTAACTGAGTTCAATAAGCTAGAGGTCAAGGGCTCGAACCACAATAGGCCACCAGGAGTGTTCACGCGGCGGGGAGGCGTTCCACCTACCGGAGCCACTGGGAACGCTGGCTTTATTTGCACATTTGGTTCGATTCCAGATGGACTTTCGAACACCATTATGGTTGGTGAAGTCATTGCTGATTGGAGTAACCATGCCAGAAACGGTTGGAGCCACGCGAATCGTCACGGCATCATTACCCAGATCCCAATTAATTGGCGAACCGAATATCCCAATTTAGCTGCCGCGCTGGCTGCCGGTAAGACGGGATGCGAGGCGCGTTGCAATTGGAATACGGAAGTTGGATTCAAGTCGCGTCACGTCGGTGGAGCTCAGTTTGTGCTCGGTGACGGTTCGGTGCACTTCATCAGCGAGAGTATCGATATGCTCATGTATCAACGATTGGGTAACAGGCAGGATGGAGAACCCGTTAATGTTGATTTCTAAGTCTGGCGGCATCTGGCGAGGTGCCCTAATCGCGTTGTGTGTATTCACTTTGGGTTTAGCTTTGAGCGGTTGCTCTCCTGCGGACGGCCGATTGCCGGTTTCCGGAGTCGTCATCTGTGATGGAGAGCCGCTTGAAGGTGCTAACATTGCATTCGTCGGCGGAGGCGGAGGTTCGTTCGGAACAGCGTCGACGGACAGTTCAGGGAGATTTAGTCTCCGGGCCGTACCGGGCGTGAACAAAATATCAGTTTCGGCAATGGACATGTCTAAAGCTGACGAATGGGCCGAGATACCGGAAGAGGATACGCTGATGGGCGACGAGGCAGAACAGCGCGAGGCGATGAAAAACATGCCCAAGCCACTTGTTGCTCAAAGGTACTTCAATTCAGACACCTCGGGTTTGGAAGTCACCGTTGAAGCTGGCATGGAGGAAGTGACGCTTGAGGTAACCGCCCAGGACTAGCGGTCGCTGTTGGCTCAATTCTCAGACGACCTTGGCCACGGAAGTGTTCAAGGTCGTATTCAGTTAACCCTTTCCGGGCTTGCGCGATAGTCGCTGATCGCTCCGCCGATCAGTGCTTTTCATCAGTGCTTTTCATGAGTTTTAGCGGGATACTAGAGGTATTTGATGGATAACGACAAACAATCGACGGCGGAAACGACCTGGTCGCCAAGCGTTGCCAAAGCCGCAATGGCGGGATTGTTAGGCGGTTTGATCGGGCTCGGCATCATCCAGACATTTGATCCATTTTTTGCTTATGCCGATCTCCCTGAAATGGGCCTCAGTCCCACGGGGGAACAACTTAAGAAGTTCACCAATGCTCAACAGGAATTCTACAGTCTCAATTATGCCGCAGGGTTGGCGGCCGTTGGAGCCAGCTTTGGTGTGTGCTTTGCAGGCCTAACGGTTCCAAATCGAAAAATCCCAAGCGCCATGCTTGCTGGCTTGCTGGGTGCCGTCGGAGCTGGAATTGCAGGTTATTTTGCTGGCCTGCAGACTGGTCTTGAGCTAGCCTTGAGCACGGATCAATCCTTAACCAACGCCGCCTTGGTCAACTTTGGTATCTGGGGAGCCATGGCGACGGGAGTCGCTGCGGGTGCATCACTCTGTCAAGGCAATTTAGCGATTCTCGTCAAGTCAATCCTTACCGCCTTGATTGCTGCAATTTTGGTCGTCGTGGCTACTATTCTGGTTTCTTCCATCGTATTCTCGGGGGCGAATTCGTCGAATTATATTCCTAATTCATGGGCTGAACGAGCCGTGTGGCTTGTGGTCGCTTCAGCGACATTCGGCGCGGCGATGGCCATCGGTCTAAAACCTGCGCAAGCAGTTAGTCGCTGATCGCTCCGCCGATCAGTGCTTTTTGTTGTGGCTTTTCGTCGAACTAGTATGGTTGTCGGCCTAATCGGTAGTCTTGGTTCTTTTGCATCTGGCGCACAGATTCGTCCTCCAGAAGTCTCAACGGTCGAGTTATTGTGTGCTCCAACGGCAGCAAGAACTGAGGCTAATTCCGAAGAAACTGCAAAAGCGGAACACACGGGGACAGAGCTCTTTTTTTGGGGGTTCGACTTACACCCGTTCGAGCTGTAAGCATGCGCCGACGACACCCATCTTATGGATGTGGCTCACTAGCCCGTTGGATCGCAATGTCCCCGCTCGGTGATGTCCCCGCTCGGTGGTTTCTACCACGCCCAGTTCGCCCGGAGGGATCGGATCGCTGAGAACCGACAGGAATATTTTACGACAGGAAAATTGGCAAATCTGAGTAGTCATTTTCCTGTCTTCAAATCTTCCTGTCCCGGAAATTATTCTGGCTCCATCTTTCTGCCTCCATCATTTTGCCACGCGGTCCCGAGAGATTGGCAGAATGATGGTGATAGAACGATATCAAGGGGGGGGAATACACGGGGGGAGGGAACCCACGGGGACAGGGGGAACCCACGGGGACAGAGCTCTTTTTTTGGGGGTTCGACTTACACCCGTTCGAGCTGTAGGCATGCGCCGACGACACCCATCTTATGGATGTGGCTTACTAGCCCATTGGATCGCAATGTCCCCGCTCGGTGTCCCTAGGCATGCGCCGACGACACCCGTCCTATGGATGTGGCGCACTAGCCCGTTGGATCGCAATGTCCCCGTTCGGTGTCTCTAGCCCGTTGGATCGCAATGTCCCCGTTCGGTGTCTGTCCCCGTTCGGTGTCTGTCCAGGTTGAGCTGTCGTGTGTCGCGATTTTTTCGAAATTCCTGCGCGTTGACGCTCCATCCCTGCTGTCCGTTCAATCGACCTGGATTCACTTCGATCAGCCCCAGCGATAGAACTTTGCAATGCGGGAATTCACCAGCAATGGCAACTTCTCTGGCCAAAAACACAAACAGTGGCCTTTTTCTTGAACTAAGCCGCGAAAACCACTAGGCAAAACTGCTCAAAATGCGCGTAGTTTTCGGTCTGGTACAGTTTGTGCCTCAGAGTTTATCCGTTAACGATGGGGTGGATGAATAACTAGTTCCGATGGTGGAGCGGCTCATCCCATTGAACTAATGGACGAACGGGAGAATCGAAACATGCGCAAGATGAGTTTACTTGGCGCGATCATAACCACGGTCTGCACCACGCTGGGAAGCGTATCGGCCCAAGAAAAAATAGGAGCGCAGGCAGAAGCCGCCGCCAATGTTCAAGGTGACTTGAAGCAAAAGGTCGACGCAGGCATTGCGGACGCCACCGCGCAAGTAGAGACGGGAGTCACTGCGGCAGCTTCAACATCGAACACGCAAACCGGGGGCGAGGCGAGCGTCAATGCGCAGTCCAACGGGAATGTTGAGGCCAACGGGAATGTTCAGGCCAACGGGAATGTTCAGGCCAACGGTTCCGCACAAAATGCCGACAGTTGGCGGTATCGCGACTTCAACGGACGCAGGTGGTACTGGCAAGGAGACCAAAAAACCGGCAGTTGGACATACATGCAAAACGGTAGCTGGGTTCCGTACAATTCCGCCAACGGCACGAATTCTCAAGCCAATGCTGGCGTGCAAGCTCAGTCTCAGGTTTCCGGTTATCGAGGAACCACAGGCACTGCGGACAGCTACCACGGGCCGTACTACTTTGACGCGGCGGGTCGGCGTTACACCAGCGATGGTAACACGTATACTCCAGATCAGAATTGGAACAATCGTGTGTGGAACAACAACTATAGCAATGCCTATCGCAACGACTATCAGAGCAACTACAGGAACAACAATGGAAACGCCTATTCCGGATCTGTTAACACAGGTGCTAATTTGGGCGGTGCCGTTGGTCAGGCGATCGGGGGCCAATCAGGCGCTCAAGTTGGCGCCGGTATCGGCGCGGCAGTTCAAGGTGGTTCTTATCCGGGCGTGAATGTTGGTGGAAACATCGGTCAAGCCATCGGCGGTCAGCAGGGTATTCAATCGGGGACTGCTTTTGGTGCTGGAGTCCAAGGTGTCCCATCTGCTGGTGCAAACGTTGGTGGGGCCATTGGTCAAGCCATTGGTGGCCAGTCGGGCGGACAAATTGGAGCTGGTATTGGGGCGGCGATCGGACAAGGTCGATAACTCAACATCGACACTCTTAAAAGAACTGATCACCTCGGTCTGGCTCATTGTAGTCTACCGAGGTGACTCTCTAGGTTTCGGTTCTGATATTGTCTGACAAGCAATCGGAGGAATGCATCCAACGAGGGCTGGCCGCACGAAAACGAGCTATTGCTTCTGGTCTCGGAAATGATTCTGCCGCCATTATTCTGCCATGTGACGTCGTGGGTTGCATGTCGAGCCAATACGCGGAACACGATTCGTGACGATACCTCCTCGTGCGGGGCAACCGTGGGTACAATGTCGGTTTGGTGTAAGCCATTGGCAAACCACAGATTTTCACTGCAATTGAAGCGTAATGCCAGCAAAGGGGAGTCAGGTTCAAACCCTGACCCGGTTGCCAGCGTACTTGCATTAGCTGTGGGCTAGAGGTGTGGTCAATGGGGCACAGTCTGACGTACTTTTCGATTTACGGAGTTTCAGAGAGCAGATGACAAAATCAGAAATCGTCGAGCGGCCTGTTTTTCAGAACTTGGAAGAAGGGTCGCAATTCGATCAACCTCCCTTCAGCCGACTGGCATACCTAGCCTTCGCGGCGGGTTTATTCAGTCTTTTGTCTGCTTTCTCGACGATCCTGCTCCCAGCGGCAATGCTCGCCATGGCGGTCGGGATCGCGGTGGTCTGGAAACTGTCTGGGGATGCTCCCTTGGGTGGGCGTTGGCTGGCTCAGCTTGGTTTGGCACTTTCGGCCGTGGCCATTGTGTGGTCGGTCTCCGCCCGGGCTGGTGTCGAAAGTTATATGTATGATGAGGCAAGCCATCATGCCAAATTGCTCCTCGACACCTTGTCCGCTGGCGACAAATACGAAGCCCTTGAGCTCAAGCACACCGAAAGTAGCCGCCAGCTTACCGGTACCAATCTTGCTAACTACTACAACAGTTTGGGCGAAGAAGAAAAGCAAGGAGTCCAAGAGTTCCTAAATAATTCGCTGACCAAGTCAATCATTACGTCGGGACCGGGAGCCGATTGGCAGTTTGTGCGTGGCGTCAATGTTGTTAACCAAGACAAGCAAAACTACGTCACCGTTGAAATGGTCAATCGAGCTGGGGACGGCGAGCGGGTGTTGGTGAGAATGAAGCGAATGCTCGGCGTGCTTTCAGATCCCGATAAACGCAATACCACTGCTTTGTGGAACTTCGAAGACCTATCGCGTCCGTGACCAAATCAGTTATGGCGCGTTGTTTAATTAGCTTGGGTGCCAACATTGGCGATCCCCTGACTGCCATCCGGTCCGCCTCCAATCAACTACGGCAGCGATTGGTGGGCGAGGATGGAGCCTATCGCCTGAGCCGACTATTTCGCACGCCGCCCGTTGGTGGGCCAGCGGGGCAGCCTCCGTTCGTCAATGCAGTCGCCGCATTGGATACTCAGTTTTCTGTCCTCCAAGTGTGGCAGGCGATTCGCGAGGTGGAACAGGAACTGGGAAGAGAACGCGATCGACGCTGGGAAGCGCGGCGCATCGATCTCGACATCCTGTTGTACGACGAAGTGCGGATCTGGACGCCACAACTCAAGATTCCCCATCCCCGTATGTGCATGCGACGCTTCATACTGATCCCGGCACTAGATGTGGCCCCTACTTGGACTGACCCAGTCTCTGGTTGGAGTATTGAGGAGTTGGCCGCATCGCTGCAGTCCGGCCCTGGCAGTCTGTTGCTGGTCAGCGATGATGTAGCCGCGTTAACCGATTGGCTGCCAGAGATCGCGCGTCAGACCATGGCTGACATTTTGCCACTGGGGACGACTCCACCCACCAGTACGAATCGGTGGGTCGGTCTCGCCAGCCTTGCCGACGCATGGTCTCAGTCTCAATCGTTACCCAAGTTGAGCATGGTCCTCACTTCCTCAAATCAACCTTCATCTGACATTGAAGTTCAAGTGGACTGGGAAACTCGCAACCTGGAATTAGCAGAGAACCTGCACATGGTATCCGCACGATCTTACCAATCAGCTAGCCCGGCACCGCACCTACCCATCGTTGGGCCGAGGTATTTATTGTCGTCCGATGACCGCGCCTGGGCCATCCACGAAATTGTCTCCGCCCTGGAAGCTATGGATTGTCCCGTTGAACCGCTAGGATCATAAACTTTCGTCGGCATCAGACAGTCGATCGAGAACGATAGATTTCTCGTTTGCTGGGGCGCACGGATCGGCGGAGCGGTCAGCTACTATCGAGCTAATTCGTGAACTGTTATTGTCTTTTTGCCGCATATCTCTTTGTCGGTCGAGTTTCTGTCTCAAATCGTGTTCGAGTCGGTTTGAAGTTATTCGTCACACCCCGTTTGTCGCAGGCAATTTTCGACAAAAAAATGTGCGGCAAAAATATAGTATCGTCGACTGGTTTCCTGGTTTAATCGATTGGCAATCGCTATTGCCATGTCTCGACTTGGATTGCTATCATCGGGCCGATAGCCTCGCTTTCCAATGCGTTGGCTGGCGCTGGTCACTCCTTTCTTCTGTGAGGCAAGCCGATGAAACTCCGCGAGATTGTCTATTCCTTGGGCTTCAAACCGAAGACACGCCACTACGGATATGACCTGCGTCAGCAAACGCTTCGTGGGTTGAATTTTCGCTACGCTCAATGGCTCCATCCCAAGGCCTATGAATGCCGCGTCACGCAACGTGAACTCGAGCGGTTGGAAAGATTCTTAGAACCCGGAGATGTCGCGGTCGACATCGGCGCGCACATGGGGGACAGCACACTGCCGATAGCGCTGGCGGTTGGCAAACAGGGTTGCGTCATTGCCATGGAAGCCAATCGCTTCGTGTTTCCTTGCCTGGAGGCCAACGCGCGAGCCAATCCTGACCTGACCAACATCCACGCATTCAATTTGGCCGCCACCGACGAAAATCGAAACTATGAGTTTTCGTACAACGATCCAGGTTTCATGAACGGTGGCGAAGTCGAGCGGACCAGTGGCTTTCGCAAATGGAACGCCTTCAAGCAACAGGTCCAAGGGATGCGTCTGGAGGATCTGTTGCAACAACAGTTCCCAGATTTGATCGAGCGTCTGAAATACATCAAGATCGATACCGAGGGATGCGATCTGTATGTGCTGCAGTCGATCGTCGGTTTGCTGGGCCGCGTGCAACCCTTCGTCCAAGCGGAAGTGATGAAGGGGACCACCGTCGAATACCGCTTCGCAATGTTCGATCTACTCAAGTCGCTCAATTATCGAGTCTACTTGTACATCGACAGCTTTGAGTACGAAACTGAGATCACGCGTGGTGAGATGATTGAACATGAAACGTTTGACTTGTTCTGCATTCCGGCAAACAGATGAGTTGAGCGCCTGAGGTTCACGATACCCGTTGCAGTTTTCTTACTTACACGCTCCCAGTACCTCATTGACCGTGATTGAAAATCCAGCCAACAGTTCGGATAGCGCTTGCTCATCGCGACCATACTGACCCGCGATGTGGTATTCGCTCCCGATCAGTTCGAGCACTTGAATTGTGGACGTTACAGGGTCAATAATCCAGTACTCGCGGATGCCAGCGTCGGCGTATTCACTGCGTTTTTCTACTAAGTCGCGTCGACGACTTTTGGTGCCACTGCTGACGACCTCCATAACCAGATCAGCGCCCGTCCAAAAATCTTCCCCGATCAAACTCTGGTTTTCGGTCAACGCGAAGACGATGTCGGGCTCGCGGAAGAGTCCAGGTCGCAATTGCAATCGCAACGGAGCCATTAACGCGGTCCCCGCGTTGCTTTGTGATAACCAGTCGGACAAGCTTCGGATCAAACATAACACTGACTGCTGGTGGGACGTCGTAGGCATTTCCAAAACCTCCAACCGACCATCGGTCAACTCAACTAAGTGGGCGATATCTTCAGTTAAATTCAAATACTCAGAAGTAGTCCATTCCCCCTGGCGCGGGAATAACGCGGCCACTTCCCAAGTCATATCATTGGCCTGATCTTGAATGCTTGACATGTTGGACTAACTCATTTCCAATCCGCGCATAGTTCCCGTCGAGGTGGCGAACTGATCGCTTTCGAGCCCCATGCGTTGCAGCATGGATACGAACAGATTCGGCAACGGGTAGTTGTTTTGTTGATCGAAAGCTAGATGCTGTCCATGCTGAAAACCGCCCCCCGCGAACAACACCGGCAGATTGGTCGTGACGTGAGTATTGGCATTTCCCAGATTGCTACCATACAAGACCATGGTGCGGTCAAACAGTGTGGCCTCTTGCTCGGGCGTCTGTTTCAGGTGGCTAATCAATTCCTCGAGCAGCTTCATATGCCACTGGTCGATCATTTCCAATTCGGCAAGCTTCTCCACTTTCTTGCCATGGTGAGACAATCCATGGTACCCATCGCTGGTATCCATCCCCGCAACTTCAATTGCTGGCGAGTTGACGCTGTCCAGCATCAAGGTTACGGCTCGCGTCGAATCGGTTTCAAAGGCGAGCTTGGCCATATCGTACATCAACTTCACCTTTTCCATGTACTCGCGCGGGTCGATGGGATCGGTGGGGCAGGGGACGTCGGTCACCGGTTTCGGCATTTGTTCCCACTGTCGCGCGGCGGTCATGCGTTGCTCAAGCTCTCGCACTCCAGTCAAGTACTGGTCCATCCTCGCGCGGTCCTTGGGACCGAGCGCTCGGGATAGCTTCTTGGTCTGCCCCGCCACCGCATCCATAATGCTCTGTCCCAGTTCCAGTTTGACCAATTGCTGTTCGATCTGCTCTGGGGTCCCTTGCAAAAACATCTGGCGATAAGCACTCGATGCTTGTTCCTCACAAGGGATCAACACCCCTGCGCCCGTCCATGACAAACTGCGTTGTCCCTGACTAACATTCACTCCCAATGTCATCGAAGGGAAGCGTGTATGGTGTCCAATCCGTTCGGCGATGTACTGATCCAGTGAAATTGTATTGCGAAATCCCCCACTCCCAGGATGCGGTGCCGCAGTCAAAAAACAGATATCCGCCGGGTGACCACCATCCACGTCTGGATGCCAAACGCCGCTAAACACCGTGAAATCATCCCGATGTTTCTGCAGCGTCTGTAGGTATGGGGACAATGCATAATCACGGCCAGCCTGTTCTGGAAAAAATTTCTCAGGGAGCAACCCCAGGTTGTTACAAATGCCCAACATGCGGCGAGGTGGATTGTTATTGCTCGCCAGATCGTGCTCGCGTCCACAGACTACCGCCGGTGTCATCGCATCCAGCAATGGCAATGACAGCCCCACACCCAAGCCGCGCATAAACGTACGTCTTGGTAGAGCCCGATTGGATAGGAAGGATGGCATGGCGTGGGATTCCAGTGATTTAGGTGGTAAGCGAAGTATTCGAATTCGATCAGCGCCACTTCGTGGCTAACGCCAAAACGGCTAATTCAATCGTAAAACTTATCAACAGGTACTTACTTGTTTAAAAACATGTGGCTGGTGGCGACGGCGTGGATGATCGATTTTACACCATAATCGTCTCGCGAAACAATATCGAGCAGTTCTTCCGTTTCAGCCCGATCGCTGAATCGCATGGGGGCGGCAGTCGCATAAACGAGCAATTGCTGTAATAAATTCCGCGCCAACTGTCGATCGTGGCGAGCTAAAATCTGTTTGAAGTCGCGTATGTTCTGGAATCGTCCTCCGGCGCGTGTTTGGCTACCAACCATTTGACCACTGGCGTCAACCTCGGCCCCCCAACGAAACGCGAAAGGCTGGCCGTTCTTACCAATCCCCTCGGCCAGTGTCCCGGTCTCCCCCAAGCTGCGATAGCGGTCTTGCCAACCGCCGAGCACATCGAAGTTTTCCAACGCAAAACCGGGAGGGTCAATCCGTACATGGCACACATTGCAACTCTCGTCCGTGCGGTGCAACTCCAACTGTTTTCGCAGTGTGGTTGCCCCGCGCGTGTCAGGTTCTACTGCCGGAACGCCGGGCGGAGGTGGCGGTGGCTTCTCACCCAGAATTCGCTCGCACACCCAGGCACCGCGAACCACGGGGGAGGTAAGCGTGCCGTTGGCGGTCACTTTTAAAACACTTGCTTGGGTCAGCAGACCACCGCGGGGACTATCTGGGGGCAACGGGACACGCCGCAAATCAACTCCACTCACTGGCGGCAAACCGTAGTGCATGGCCAGTCGTTCGTTGACAAAAGTAAAATCGCTGTCAATCAAGTTGCGGGTGGGGAGATTCTCTCGAATCAGCTCAGCGAAAAACAACTGCGTCTCTGCCAACGCCGCATCGACCAAGGCATCGTCCAAATAGTAATCGGGATACAAAAATTCGTCCGCCGAAGTATCGTTGATCCTTCGCAGATCAAGCCAATAAGCCAAGAAGGCTTCCACGAACTTCGACGACTTTGCATCCGCCAACATCCGCGTGACTTGCTCTTGGATCACGTCGCGCTCGCGAAGTTTGCCAGCCTCCGCTAGTGCCCGCAGTCTATCATCCGGAGCCGAATTCCAAAGGAAGTAGCTCAGCCGCGAAGCGATCGCATAGCCGTCGAGCTCTCCTGGTGTCTCTTCCTGGCACAAGTAGGCAGGCGAGCAGAGTACCGCCGTGTAACCAGCCAGCAACGCATCACTGAATGGATTCCCCAAATCGAGTGCATGATTGATCACAGCCATGAAACGTTCCGTCTCGACCGCGTCGACGGGACGCCGACACGCGCGCTCGATAAAGTGACTCAGCAAGCGACGCGCATCAGCCCGAGGATTGGACGCGACGACGTGTGGCGGCATTCCATCATCCTGTTCCTCAAGTGGCAAGTCGCCAAACAGTAACTGATGTCCGCGCGGGGGCCAGTGCTGATGAATGGGCCCGTCGACTTCCAAATAGCTAAAGGCCACCCCTGGCATGCCATCTTCCTCCGCCAGCGGATTGCGCCAATTGGATGGCCGCGAACGAAACAAGCGCACCGCATCGGGGCGAATCGTTTCTCCTTGCAGCAACCAAACCTGCAACTCTTGCACACTGGGCTCGATATCGAAATCGAATTGCCCCAATCGCCGCAGTTGTCGTGGTGGTACTTCCGCGTAGACGACCACTGGCTCAGAACGGCGTCCGATGGAAGTCACTTCACGATTGGCGCGCCACCATTTCTCTCCTTCGCTGGGACCGGCCCAAAAGGTATACCCCTTGAATCTGAGTTTATACAAACCGGGTTCGGCTGCCTTGAATTTATCGAAGCGAATCTCCAGTGGCTCATAGGTACTGGCGACCACCCCGAACGACTCGAGTTCACGAATCTCGGGATTGTCCTTGCCGACAGTATAAGGCTGATTGGGCTCGAGCAATACTGGCAAATCGGGCTCATAACCGATCAATGGAAACGTCGCCCGCTCGGCACTACGATTGAACTGTGAGAATCTTGATTTGCGATTGAAGGCCGGTTGCTCGCGCGCATAGAAGCGCTGCGTTGCGACTGGTGGCTGCTCGCCATGACGCACCATGACTTGCCGCAGCGCATAGTCGGCCGCCTGCATGTACCGCGTTAAATGAACGTGCGATACATCGAGAGCTTCTCCGAGTTTGTTGAACCGCTGCGATTGACCATCTTCGGGGAGCATCCCTTTGAGTTGCAGCCACGGTGCGTCGAGTAAATCGCGGAGGCTATTCTCGTATTCGTAGCGATTCATGCGTCGCCATACTGCGCGTCCCTCGTCGGCCAGTTGCCACTGCTCAGCGGCGATCAGAGCGCTTGATACACTTAGCGAAAACGAATCGCGTTGCTGACTCGTCAACTCACCGTCGGGAGGCATTTCTTGCGATTCAACTCGATCGTGAATCTTGATCCAAGTCTCATGGTTCGCGCTGGAGAGCTTGCCCATCGAAAACTGCGTTAAGTCCAGGCCCCCCTCTGGCTCAGAACCTTGATGGCACTCCAGGCAATTCTTCGCGATGAACGTATCGACTGACGACGGTTCGGGCAGGTCATTGGCGGGGCCGATGTTGGCGTTGCAAACCAACAATAACAGCGTGCAGTACGAGTAAACGCGACTCATGAACGGAACCCGATGTGCGGTGGGGAAAGCGGGTGGGAAACTCTTTCATTGTAACCGATCACGCTCGATCGAAGAGTAGAACAATAGTCTCCTGTTGTTCAGGTTCTTGGGCACTTCTCACTGATCGCCACCCACTGATTCCCAGGCAGGAAGATGGATACTACGACCGAAAGATTTAGCGACCGAAAAATTGGGAATACTGGCTGTTCAAAATTGTGGAACTGCGTCGGGGGAGAGAGGGTAGTCGTTAAAGCCTAAGCATCGTTCGGGAAATAAGTGTCGTATCTTAAACGTAGCTGCGGTCGCCAGACCGCTAAATGTAGCTGCGGTCGCCAGACCGCAGGGAGTCTACGTTCTGGCGAACGTGGCTACGACAGTTATTCCCCGACCGATGCTAAGTCATTGGCCGATAAGACTGGCCTGGTCGGCGTTCGCTTGCAATTTTGCGTGTAGGTCGCGCATCAATTGCAGTTGTTCGGCGTGTTGCGGACCGACGTCCTGCTGCTCGCGATGGTTTTTACTCAGATCGTACAAGGCACCGGGAGGCTCGATGGAGGCTGTTTCCCACGGGCCCATTTGTTCTCGAACTTTACCGGGAGGTACATATTTCCAATTTCCGACGCGCAGCGCCAATGATCCCGCCTCGTGGATCAAATGCGGTCGACCTCCAGTGAGTTGTTCGCCCAGCAGAGTGGGGAGCATGTCGCGACTGTCACCGCAGGCTGATTGCGGAACTTCGGCACCTACCAAGTTGGCCAAGGAACGCGCCAGATCGATCTGTCCGAACAAGGCTGTGGAGGTCGCTCCAGCGGGGACATGCCCAGGCCAACGAAGCACCAGGGGAATCCGCGTGCCACCTTCGAACAGCGAATACTTCCCGCCTCGCAAGTCAGAATTTGGATCGTGGCTGCCAAGCTTCTCATTTGCTTCATCGACATAACCGTCGTCCAGCACCGGACCGTTGTCGGAACTGAATATCACCAGTGTGTTGTCATCTAGTTTGAGTGACTCGAGCTGGTCTAGAATTTGTCCGACGCACCAATCGAGTTGCAACATCGCGTCCCCGCGCGGGCCCAATCCACTCTGACCGGCGAACCGCGAATGGGGAACTCGGGGGACGTGGATGTCGTGCGTGGAGAAATACAGAAAGAATGGTTCGCGCTGATGTTGATCGATGAACTGTTTGGCCTTGTGCGTGATAACATCAGCCATATCTTCGTCGACCCAGCGTGCCTGTTCACCGCCGGTCATCCAGCCGATGCGTGAAATACCATTGACGATGGTTTGGTCGTGACCGTGAGACCAACGCTGTTTCAACTTTTCAGGTTGCTCGGCACCCGAGGGGCTGGGGTCGATCCGCTGGCCGTAACTAACTTCTATTGGATCGGCTGGATCGAGGTCGATCACCCGACCTTGCTCAACATACACACAGGGGACGCGATCGCCGGTGGCGGGAATCAAAAAGTGATAGTCGAAACCGATTTGGTTGGGCCCCGGCTGAATATCGCTGTTCCAATCGACTTCACCGTCGCCCAATCCCAAATGCCACTTGCCGACCACTCCCGTGGCGTAGCCGACCGACTGCAACAGACCAGGCAGGGTCATGGTGCCCGGTTTGATAATCATGTTCGCATTGCCGCGCGCGATGCCGGTCCCCTCCTGTCGAAAGGCATAAGTGCCAGTCAATAGTGCAAAGCGACTGGGAGTGCACGTGGCGGCGGAACAATGCGCGTCGGTGTGCCGCAGCCCTTGACTAGCGATGCGATCGATATGCGGTGTCCGCAGCGTGGTGCCACCATTGCAGGAGACATCGCCAAAACCAACGTCATCGGTATAGATCAGTACGATGTTGGGACGCTCGGCGGCATGGGATATAACACCAGCGCAGACCATCACCAGCCAAGCACAAGTTGCAAAAGTGAAAAAACGCATGAAACTCAAACCTAATCTTCTTCGGGTTCACGGTGGGGGCCGCGTTTAAGGAGCGACACATTTTCACCAATGGCAGGTGGATCGATGGCAAACGGATCATAGATATTCGGCAGACGCGAAGCGCGATAGATCGACCATCCGAAGGGGCTCCCCAGACCGCTATCGCAATCTACCTCGAATACTTTCTCAGGAGGATTGTCGCGGTTGATTTCGAAAATCCGCGCCCACTGGTGTTGGGCGGGGACGTCGTCGTTGGGGATCCCCTCCTCAGTTTCAATGTGCCCGCCATCGGTGACCAGCAGGTTCTTGGTCTCCGGCAACCAGTCGGCTTCGCAATAAAATGGGCAGTAGAAACGGTCTTCATCGGTCCCTGCATAGACGTAGATTTGTTTCACCGTCATGGCCTTTTCGTCGATCTCAAACTCAACCACACGACTTTGGTTGTTTGGGGCCAGCACTGCTTTATCAAAGGGGCGCGCGCGGTAGTTTCCATTGTCGTACATGAGCAGCGTTCCGCGCGGTGTGAGCTGCGGCGAGTGTTGATGATAGGGCCAGGCCAACTTGCCTTCGGGGCGCAACAAATATTTTTGCCAGTCCTCACCCCAGCCCCCTGGATCACCAAAGATCCAACGAATCTGTTTTGTTTTCCAGTCGATCTTCATGATGCAGTCCAGGTGTCGAAAGGAAACCAGAATGGCATTTTCCTCAGGGATATACTCGAGCGAATTAGCGTGACTCCAGTCACGCGACTGCTCTCCGATATCTTCGTTATATTTGTCCTTCCAAAAACCGCTCAGGGCCATGTAGCCAAAACGCTTTTTGTCGAGCACATCGATCAGACGCAATTGATCGATGATCTGGCCAGTCGTTCGATTGAATTCGACCACGATATCGCACACTACGTGCGCTGGTTCCCAAGGAGCGTCCTCGTCAAATTCGCTGGTCGGATACTCGTCGAACTTTATTAGCTCCGTTGAGATCGTCATGAAGTTGCTATTGGGAAGTTCCACCAAGTCGTGATGGAGCGTGTCCACGGCCACCGGGATCGCCATAGCGTCTGGAGGACCCGTCAAGTTGGTGCCGTACCAACGCCGAATGTCACGCCCCAGAATGTCGATCTCGTAGATATAGCGATAGCTCCCATGTTGGTAAAGTAAATGCCCGTTCTTGAGAACGCGAATGTCGGCGATGCGATCTCCTGTATCGCAGTACCAGACCACTTCGCCAGCCGAATCGAGAGCGATCAGGTAACCGTAGTCAAGCAAGCTGACCGATTCGCGCCACAAATTAACAGAGAACAAAGTCACTCCCGGTTCCATTTTTTCGGGCTTGGAGAGCAGCGTTTTCAGTGGAGGGAAGGAGGCGGGAAGCGGTGGTGTACGAAAGGTCAAGGGTTGGCTAAATTCCGGCTCTTGATTTTCCGCAGTGACTTTGACGCGAATCGTGTGATCTCGATCGGGGCGTAACCCCAGAGCGGCGACACGATGTTTGTTGGCCGGTTGGACGCGCCAAGGTTGCTCCCAAGTCCTCTCGCCATCCGAGATCTCAAGCGAAGGCACCACCTCCTCAGGCGATTCGAAATCGATGATCGCGATCAGTGGCGCTCGCTCAATGGGATTAGGACGAATCGTCGGCTGAGCAGTGAACAGACTCGGAGCATCAGACTTGGCGGGGGCCTGTGGCGTCGGACTTCCAGACGCAGCCGTGGAGCAGCCCACCACAAAAACCGAGGGTATAAGTAGGAGCGTAGTGGCGAGCAAGCGGAACATGGCAGTGGGATCTAAAGAAAAGCAGAGAGTTCGGGCGCGTGGATTATCAGAAAGTATATTCCATCGCCGCCAGTTTCGGGGGAGCGTCTAAGTTGAAACCGCAAAAAGAATTTTGATGGACCAATAGGCAGCCCGTCGCAGGAGTCGATTCAGTGCAAATATCAGCTCGACGCGTCAGCGCGTGGATTACTGGTTTTGCGGTAGTTCGGCGGCGGAGCACAAGGTCCCGCAACCCACTCGCTGGCGCGTCGAGCTGATACTGAAGTCGCAGTGAAGGATGGGCCACTGGGAGTGCCAACGCTACTTCTGATTGCGATAGATCTCGCGAAAGCTTTTCTTCGGAGCTATCGGCAACTCGCGCTGACGTGCCCATACATTTAATCGATTGTGGGTCAACCAGTGCGGAAGAATGCGCAGACTCTTACGCGCGAACCAACCACCGGTCGCATATAGCCAAGGGTTCCGCAGCACGATGGCCCCCAGCTTCATCGACATCCGCTTGCTCCATGGAATCAATTTGCGCTCAGCCAATTCACCGCGCCACGCCAACAATTGATGATGCAAGGGTATCTTGACGGGACAAACATCCGTGCACGAGCCACACAGGGTGCAGGCATAGGGTAACGAATGATGCGCTTGGGCGTCCTGCGTTGGCGCGAGCACGCTACCGATGGGTCCAGGGACTGTATTGGAATAACTATGGCCACCGCTACGACGATAGACAGGGCAGGTATTCATGCAGGCACCACACCGAATACACTGCAACGATTCTTGAAAAGTCGGACTAGCACGAATGTCGCTACGTCCATTGTCGACGATAACAATGTGCAATTGTCCCCCTGAGCGCGGGCCATGGAAGTGAGACGTGTAGGTGGTGATCGGTTGACCGGTTGCGCTGCGCGCTAGTAGTCGCGTAAAGACGGCTAAGTCGTCGAGTCGTGGCAGAAGTTTTTCCAGCCCCATGCAGGCGATATGGAGTGGCGGCAGCGAAACTCCTAAGTCCGCATTCCCTTCATTGGTGCAGACCACGAAGCCGCCGGTTTGGGCAATCGCAAAATTGACACCAGTAATTCCCGCTTGGGCCTTCACAAAGCGGCCTCGCAATTCTCCTCGCGCCGCGCGGGTGAGAAACTTCGGATCCGCGTTCCCTTGGGGCGTGCCGATGTGCTGATGAAAGGTCTCCCCCACTTCTTCCTTGCGAATATGGATGGCTGGCAAGACAATATGGCTGGGAGTCTCACCTCTGAGTTGTACGATCCATTCCCCCAAATCGGTATCGACCACTTCAAGCCCGTGAGCTTCGAGAAATGGATTGAGATGGCATTCCTCGGTCAACATCGATTTACTCTTGACCACCCGCTGCACTTGATTCGCCTGGAGGATGCCCAGCACTATCTGGTTGTGCTCTTTGGCGTCGCGGGCCCAATGCACGACCGCGCCCAATTGCGTGGCTTGCCGCTCAAACTCTTCCAAGTAGTGAGGTAATTGCGCCAGAGTGTGAGCTTTGACTTGCGCCGCCAAATCTCGCAAGCGTTCCCATTCCGGGAGTCCACGGGCCATGCGATCGCGTTTCTGCCGTACGAACCACAGTGCACCATCATGCCAGTGCGCCCGTTTTTCATCGGCGGTGAATTGATTCGCTAGTCGAGCGTGGTCGGAATGGGCCGTGGCAGTCATAAATCGCTTGGTCGATTGAATTCACCGCAGAGCGGTGAGTGGGTGATTCAAGAATATCAACTTATTGTAGCCGAAAACGTCTCGGACGTGCGATTGTGCTCCAGTCCACGTGGATCGTGCCGACGTTTTGGCCCACCAATTGCATACGCTGATCGTGCATGCGAGTTTTCGCGTGAAGAGCGGCACTGTTATTCTCACGATCTGTCAAGGTTGGATTCGGACGTTGCCGAGGCCCAGTTGGCACAAATTGAACTGCAGGTTGGTTGCAAAGGGGTGGGTCGACTCAGGCAGGAATGCCTGACATACGTGCCGGTCAGGCAGGAAAGCTTGACGTACATTGGCATCCATAGTACCAACGGCGTGCAGGATTTTGCATGGGCCGTGTAGTCGATTGCACGATCGGCCCAGTTGAGGTTCACTAAATCAACAGCCCGTTGCCGCGAAAGGGGGCGAACTGTTAAAGATCATTGGTCCGCACCGCGACCAGCTTCTCGGCTAGCTTCTCCCTGAAGCGGGCCACGACTTTAGCGTGTTCTGCCGACGACACTAAGTTATTGAACTGTTGAGGATCGAGCCGCATGTCAAACAATTCCGCTCCCGCAGAACCATCCTCACCGTATTGGATGTACGCCCAATGATCGTCACGCAGCAAAAACCCCTTGCTCGAAGGTGCCACGCTAAAGGCAGTGTCGCGCACAGTGAAAGTGGGGTCGACAAGCACCTGAGAAATGTCCTTACCCTGCAAACGATCTGGCACATCGAGCCCACACAATCTGCAGAGCGTAGGGTACAGATCCAATAACTCGACCAAGCTGTCGCTCACCGCTGGTTGCTCCCCTGGGAGGCAGATAATCAAGGGGACCGCCGCCGATTCCTCATGCAGTGATACCTTGGCCCAAAAATCGTGCTCCCCCAAATGATAGCCGTGATCACTGGTGAAGATCACAATCGTTTTGTCCTCCAAGCCACTATCGCTTAGTGACTTGAGCACTTTACCAACCTGTGCATCCATGTAGGCGACTGCGGCGTAGTATCCGCCGAGCGCTTTCTTTTGTCGTCGCTCATCCATCTGCGTGTTGAGACTGGTCTTGTAGTTAATCCCCGCCTTGGGAATATCGTTCCAATCATCATCGGGACGCACGGGGAGCGTCAGCCTCGCGTACGGTTTGAAGGGTTCGAAGTACCGACGCGGGGCCACGAACGGGACGTGAGGTCGAACAAAACCAACTCCCAACCAAAACGGTTTTCCAGAGTGCTCACGAATCAGTTGCGAGGCCCGCAGCGCGGTTTTTCCATCGGAGTGCACCGCATCGTCACCATCGGCCTCGACAACGACAAACGTGTTGCCACCTACGACGGGCTTGGTTCCATCGGGATTCCCTTCCAACGTTTCGCCATCACCGGGCGCCTGCCACTCGGGGCCAGGGCTATTAAAACGTTCGGTCCACGACCGCTGGTCATCAGCACCGTTTCCACCATCGTGTTCGCGGCCATCGCCGCCAGCTTCAATTCCTCCGGGAACCCCCATGTGAAAAATCTTGCTGACTCGAGCCGCATAGTAACCATGGTTCTTGAAGTGCTCCGACCAGGTGGCGCGGTCTCCTATTTCAGGTCGTGGATTGGTGTACCCCAGCACTCCCGTGGCGTGGGGATAGTACCCCGACATGAACGAAGCACGCGACGGACCGCAATAAGTCCCCTGGCAATACGCGCGAGTGAATCGCGTTCCCCGCGCCGCCAACGAATCGATGTTGGGTGTCTGACAAATCGTGTTGCCATAACAAGAAAGGGCCGTTGCCGTCAGATCGTCAGAAATAATAAAGAGCACATTCATTCCCGAGGTGGCTGATCGTTCCTCCCCGCAAGTCAGACCAGCACTAGCGCATAACAGGCTCGCGACCATCAGGATTCTCATGTTGCTAGACTTTTCGAAGTAGGATTGGATGGGCTACTCTTTATCACGGCGAGTACGAAAATACGATTGTACGTCATGGCCCGGAGGATAGGTGCTGGTATATGAGATCGTTTACTGTTTACAATGTCGAGTGCTTCATTTTTTTGCCGCACATTTTTTTGTCGGACGGGATTCACGTATGCTCGGGGGTGACTGTCGCCTCAAGGGCAGTGCTGAAGTGGACAGGACGAAAGTACGCCGACAAAAAGATGTGCGGCAAAAAGATAGAATGTTGTTTTTTTGCGAACTGAGTCTCGCGCTCAGTCCAACTATTAATGCAGCGTGTGGGAAATAACTGACGTAGCCACGTTCGTCAGAATGTAGACTTCCCTGCGGTCTGGCGACCGCGACTACGATCGAAACTCGCTAGCTGTTGATTCGTCAACCTAGTTGGCATCCCTACTTTACCCCCGCCCACCAGCCTACCCAGCGCGAGGCAAATCATGCGAATTCACTATTTCTGCCTATTGACGATTGCCATGTGTCCGCTCGTTGTACTCGGTCAAGACCCGCCCGTGGCAGGTTCACCTGAGGTAGCCGAGTTCATGAAGAATTTCGCGGGGCGGGGAGTCATGTCCGACGGTTCGCAGCCCACCCCCGCCGAAGAGTGCGTGACTCAGTTCAAACTTCAGGATGGTTTTCAAATTGAACTTGTCGCTAGCGAACCGGCCCTGTCACAACCGCTGTTCCTCTCTTGGGATTCACGCGGACGGATGTGGTGCGTGCAGTATCGACAGTATCAATTTCCGGCTGGACTGAAGATCCTGCGCTACGATCAACATCTACGCGCCGTGTTCGACAAGGTCCCCGAACCTCCTCCGTTGGGAGTCTCTGGCAAGGACGTGATCACCGTCTTTGAGGATACCGACGGCGATGGCCGCTACGATACGCACCAAGATGTAATCAGCGGTTTGAATATCGCCACCGCAGTTCAAGTTGGCCATGGTGGTATGTGGGTTCTCAATCCGCCCTATCTACTGTTTTATCCCGATGCGAATCGCGATGATGTTCCCGACTCGCCCCCTGAAGTTCACCTATCTGGATTTGGGTTACAGGATACGCACTCGGTGGCCAATAGTTTGTTGTGGGGGCCGGATGGTTGGCTGTACGGTGCCAACGGCAGTACTACCGTCGGCAGCGTCAGTTCGGCGGCAACCAAGGGGGTCGATTTTCAAGGTCAGTGCATCTGGCGGTATCATCCCGATTCGCGTCTGTTCGAAATCTACGCCGAAGGTGGTGGCAACACGTTTTCACTAGAAATCGATGCCGGAGGTCGAGTCTTCTCTGGTACCAACGGCGGTGGGACGCGTGGTTTTTACTACCCGCAAGGGAGCTATTCATCAAAGAATTGGGGGAAGCACGGTCCGCTGACCAACCCCTTTGCCTTCGGTTACTTCGAAGCCATGGAGTCGAAGGGAAACACCAGTCGCTTTCCGCAAGCCTTCACAATTTACGAAGGTGGGCTCTATCCACAGGAATTCAACGGCAGCATTCTCGCCCCCAACGCCATGCAGAATGTTGTCTGGCACTCACGGCGAATTCCCAGTGGTTCTACCTATCGCACCGAAGATGCGGAGAACCTGTGTGAAAGTCCCGATCGTTGGTTTCGACCGGTGTACGCTGGAGTCGGTCCCGATGGTTGCATGTACATGGCCGATTGGTACGACACGCGCCTGAGCCATGTCAGTCCACTGGATGATTGGCATAAAGAGAGTGGCCGAGTCTATCGCATATTTCCCAATGGCACGCAGCCGACGTATGCGTTGGGAGATCTAGCGGCGAAACCTAGCCTTGAATTGATCGATCTGTTTTCGCATCCCAACAAATGGGTGCGGCAACGCGCCGTGCTCGAACTCGGCTGGCGCGGCGACCACTCCATCGTTGAGCGTGTCGAGAACATGGTCGACGAACAACAATCGCTCGAGGCGCTGTGGACCATCAACTTGCTAAATGAGCTGACCGCACCACGTGTGCAGCGCTGGCTGGCAAGCAGCAGTCCATCGATTCGTCGTTGGGTGGTACGAGCGTTGGGAGATAAACAGCAGGGAGATCAGAAACGGGGGGACGCAGCTCTGGTGACACTTGCGCGGCAGGAGGCGGATGTCCAAGTTCGGGGGCAACTGGCAAGTACGGCGAAGCGATTGTCGGCCGAACTGGGATTGGCTATCGTCGGCGAACTGTTGGCACACAGTGAAGATGTTAACGATCCGCACTTGCCGCTGTTGATCTGGTGGGCCTTGGAAGCTCATGCCGATGACTGGCCGCGTGTAAAAGAACTATTCAACGAACCCGATCTGTGGCAATTGCCCATGGTTCAGCAGCACATTGCCGGTCGATTGATGCAGCGCTACGCCGCGTCGCGAGGAAACGCGTCCAACTCGATCGCCCATGATACGAAGGATTTGTCAGCGGAAGAAGCCGTGCAACGCTGCGGTGAACTGGTGGAGTTGGCACCTGATAAACGATCGCGACACGCGCTGCTGGTCGGTATGACCCGCGCCTTCGAAGGTCGTACCATGCCCGCGCTCCCGGATTCTCTGGCCGCGAGATTGGACGAATACCAACGTTCGCTCGGGAGCGCGGGATTGGTCATCGGCATGCGTCAAGGAGATACATCTGCAATAGCCGAAGCTCTTAAGCTGGTCGTCGATGGCTCGCAAGAATTAGCGCTGCGGGCCAGCCTGTTGCGTGGCCTAGGAGAATCACAACATCCAATTGCGCAGCAGACAATATTGAAAATCGCTGCAGGGAGTACAGGGGAACCCGCCTTGCAACGCACGGCGCTGGTTGCCCTGCGGAATTTTTCCGATGCGACGATCGCCTTGGAGATCGCCAGCCGCATGGGATCGAGCATTTCCGCCGAGCATGAATTGCGCGACACGGCCTGTCGCACTCTGGCGACGCGCAGAACTTGGGCGTTGACTTTGCTCGACGAAGTTTTGCAGTGGCGACTACGGGCCGCTGACATTCCGACCGATGTGGCTCAACAGCTGCGCGCGTATGAGGATCCACAAGTCGCCAAAATTGCCGAGCGTGCGTTGGGTGCAGAGGTCACCATTTCGTCGGAAGAAAAACTAGATCAGATGAAGCGTCTACAAACGGTGCTGGCCGAACAGCTTGGCGATGCACAGCAGGGGAAGGCGATCTTCATGAAACAGTGTGGCACCTGTCACAAAATTTTTGGCGAAGGGAATTCGATCGGACCACCGTTGGATGCTTACGAACGTGGAAACCTAAATTTTTGGTTGGTCGCCATCGTGGAGCCCAGCGCCGAAATTCGTGAAGGGTTTCAATCGTATGCCGCGCTCACCACCGACGGACGACTCGTCAGCGGCATGATCGCAGCCCAGGACACATCCGCCGTTACGATTCGCAGCGCGGACAATCAAGCGACCACGATCGTCGCTGAAGAACTCCAAGAACTGCGAGCACTGAAGGCATCCCTCATGCCCGAAGATGTATTAAAAGATTTGACCGACCAACAACTTCGTGATTTGTTTGCTTACGTCATGCAAGGGGCGAAGCGGTGAGGGGAGTCTGGGCCTGCTCCTTGACCCCCAAACGTCATCCTTGCCAACCTGACCACCTTTGAAGAAGAATTCAATGCCGTTTAGCTTGTTAGTTGCGTATCCTCGACAGAGCGGTGATCCGAGTGCCACTGGGGCAATCGCTTCTAACGACAGGAATCAAAGGGGTCAGCGACGGTCTTAATGTTTGGCAATAGCAGATTCAAAATTATTTTTGAATTCCGTTTTACCGCAAGTTGGTTTGTGCTGCGTGCGTTGGATTTTTTGAGGCATATCTCGGGTGTTCAATGGTTGCGT
>JBGSJT010000790.1:0-3919 GCA_041741715.1 Pirellulaceae bacterium
CACGAGATTCCTTGTTGAAGTGAGTAAAGAAACACAACAACCAAGAATGCCCGCGCAAAAGCTTGCAGCTCCACAAAATTTGACGTTACAATAGACCCATCGGCACTACCCCGCCGCGCAGCGGCTTACTTGAACCAATAAGGATTTGACTTCGCGTCACGCGTACGAAGAGCTTGGATCAGAGTAGTGATGACTCGTAAGTTTGAGACTTGAAGCAACGGTGGTCAGCCGAAGCTCAAGTCCTCTGTTCAAGAAGCCCGTTAGAACCCTTACAGGTTATCTTGGGTAAAGCTCTTTGAATGCTCTTGGTAGTGGGCATCGATCTTGACCTCGATTTAGTCCCCGTCGCGTTTGGCCATCGTCCCTTGAGTAACGGTTCGGCAATTAGGCAGTTTGTTGAGCGAATTTGCTCTTCATCGAACGCGCTAAACCACTCATTTGGGAACTCAGCGCATAGCTTCTCTGTTGGCCACCTAGATGACGTTTTGAGATTTCGGGTTAGTTCAATCGTGTGCAATGTAGCTATCCACTATCGAGGTAAGCCAGTTCTTGCTGGCTGAGTGTGTCGATGGGTTCGTAGGTGACGTCGACGACTCGCATGGTATCTCCGCATACGGCGCAGCGGACGACTGCGGGTTGTTTAGCGACTGGCTGCGGAGCATATCCGCTAGCCAGCCAGTACACCCACCCCAGAAACAACGTCACCAGCCAGCGGACTTCATCGAGTCGAATTTTCCGCTTGCCACTCCGCATCCATCCATAGTAGCGCACCTTGGTAAAGCCGCGCGGCAAGGTATGTTGCACGAAGCCACGCACGAACTCGCGCGCACTCAAAGGGGTCAGGTCCAATACTGTTCGGCACGGAATTAGCGACGGCAAAAGCCATCGTTTTTGGCACGAAAGTTGCGCTGGCAATATTTATCGTTTTTGGCACGGGAATCGCGCTGGGCATAGTCAATTGCGGACGTCCGCCAATCTGACAGATCTCGTGCAGTCGAATGTCCAAGAAGCTCCCCACACGTCGAAAACGCCCGCCACCTGCTGTTGCCGAGCAGCCTGCTGCCGCGCCGTCGCAGCCAGCGCCTAAAGTAAATGCTAGCGATCTCTCGGGCTTGAAGTATTTCAAACAGATTCGTCCGCTGTTGGAATCATTGCATGGAATTGGTGCCGAGCGTGATCGCGCGCAGAACCGCGACTTGCACATGGACGAGTATGCTTGCCTAGTCTTGATGTGGCTATTCAATCCGATCCTCACTTCGCTACGAGGACTACAGAAGGCAAGCGAACTGGAGGCAGTGCAGGACAAGTTTGGCGTCAGCCGTGCATCGCTTGGTTCACTCTCCGAGTCGGTTAGCGTTTTCGATCCCGAGCCACTTAAACAAATTGCAGCCACGCTCGCGACCGAGGTCCCCTCGGCCAATCCGTCGCGTTTTGATGCGATCGGCAAACAACTCACCGCCGTAGACGGAAGCGTTTTCAAAACTGCCGTCCGCGTAGCTGCCCTGGCATGGCTGCCATCCAAGGGAAAGGGGACTAGTCAAGGATCGGCTGTTGACGGATATCGCATGCATACGCACTTTGAAATCCTGCGCGGCATCCCGGAACGAATCGACGCTACACCAGCCATGCCCAAAGGGAGAGACGATGAAAAAGCTGTGTTAGCCTCCGCCCTCAAGTCTAACCGATGTTACCTCATGGACCGAGGCTATGCGAAGTTCGAATTGTTCAACCAAATCCATGCCGCTGAAAGTAGCTACATCTGTCGGGTGCGAGACAACAGTACTCCTAAGATTTTGAAGGAACGGGTACTAACCGACGAAGATCGCGCCGCTGGCGTTCGCGTCGACTGGGAGGTAGTACTTGGCGCTAACACGGCCAACCACAAAACGGTTGCCTCTGACCATCCAGTGCGCTACATCGAAATCTAAGTTCCTCCCCATACGAGAACCGGCAAAGGGGGGAGCAACAGTGATGGCAAGCTACGCATCGTGACCGACGTGATGGATGTGCCCGCAGAGTTGATTGCGGAAGCCTATCGTCTAAGGTGGCTAATTGAATTGTTTTTCAGAATGATGAAACAACTCCTGGGATGTCGCCACTTGCTCAGTACCAAACCTGGCGGTGTTGAGATCCAAATGTACCTGGCGATTATTGCCTGCCTGCTGATCTTGATCTACACCGGCGGGCAGCCCAACAAACGCACCTTCGAGATGATTTGCTTTTACCTTCTGGGCTGGGCAACACTAGAAGAGCTTGAGGCTCATATCAAAAAACTCAAAGCCAAGAAAGACTAGGGATACTCCGCACCAACCGAACCCAAAGGGCCGGTTGCGTTCTCTGCTGCGCGCTGCTTGCGCCAGCGCCCCGTGACGACGACCATCGCTCACATTCTAGCCCCCTCCTCCTCATCAGCGCTTACACTATCGAGGATCTCCAGCGCGTTATACCGACCGTCACTCGCTCTCTGGACTCCCACCAAAATTTTCCCAAGCGCCTAGAATTCCCTAAACTCATCTCATAGCAATCTTAGTGCCGAACAGTATTGTTCCTGGAGCCTTTTGTCGTTTCTGGATCACCGGTTTTTCCTCTTTCTTAAACAACGTGATCACTCCAGAGATTTAGTGAGGTGTTCTAATTCGTGGCGAGTCAACTCAGGTTTGTCAAGGAGCCGATTAGCAACAGCTTCGATATGATGTGTTTTGGGCTTGAGTCTTGCTATTGCCGATTAAACATGTTCATCAAACACATCGAGGTCTTCAGGTACAGATTCGTTATTCGCCTCTCGCAACTTACGTTCGTGCCAATTCAGCCTTTCGCGATCACAAATAGAACCCCGGTAGTGAAATCTTTCTAGAAGTAACACTTCGGCAGCAGACCCTGCTGCACATACGAACTGATAATTTCTGATTTCGTCAACGTGCTCAAGACGCTGTTGGTCAGTGTAAGTGTTTACTTCGTCCGTCCAACTGTCATAAACCACAGTTCTACGCTCGTCCAAGTTAATGAAACACAACTTACCTAGAATCAAAGCTGCGATTCCATGTCCAGCCTCATGAATTGGATAACGTTCTTTAGCATTTATCAATTCATCGTAGATTCCCTCAGCCTTTTTCTTTTGGTCGCCTGTTATTTCTGGAAACTCGCTCCATCGGCTCAGCAATGACTCTTCGAACACGTACTTGTCACCCTCAAAATATACTAGTCGAGTTTCGTCGAAGAAAATCCCCTTCTCGTTTTCTTCAAGATTGAGTGCTTCAAACATCTTTGAGTAGAGACTCCTTTCACCGTAATCTGGCAAATGCCGCATAGTGTGAAGCAAGTTGTATTCGTCTTTGTCAATGTTCTCGTCTTCGTTCATGACTACCTCGACGTACAAAAAATCCACTCGATGGGGCGTCGAGCGGCTCGGCAGGAATCAACGGTTCCTGTCCCCAATCATGATATCACCTAACGTCCTGCGGCATCCGAACTTCATCGCTGATTCGGCGCTCATGACGAACCGTCATGGGGCGGATTCCTTCAGGTGCTAGGCTCCAAACGTCAAAGTATCGAAAACCCAGCTACCTCCCGTTAACAACAGGGGTTCACCTTTCAAACACCAAGTGCTCTGGGAGCCGTTCAAACTGATTTCTTCGAGTGTGCAAAGCGGCACTGATGATCGATCAGTTATCTGGAAACCAAAGGCTTAGACCATCTTCACGAAAGACTCGCCCCACGCCTTCCCAGTTGGCGTCGTGGGAAAGTCCGAAATGCGAACGGATGGTATAAGCCAAGGGGCTCAAGGGATATGCACTTGCGGCAACCTGGTCTAACTCAGTCGATTCGGCGTCATTGTCAACTGGGACCTTACTCCAGTTGTATGTGTTGGAAACACTCTCAACATGAATTTCGTCCCAGCGACCGTCAGGCATCTCGAACT
>JBGSJT010000791.1:0-59166 GCA_041741715.1 Pirellulaceae bacterium
TCACGGTTCCGCTCTCTTACTCGCCAGCTTGATCCGTGTTTTCGGTATCGGAATCCTCGGACTGCTCCAATCGAACCAGCACATAATTCTCCACACGATCTGTGCCGAAGTGGACGAGTAATGGGACTTCGTCTTGAGTCAGATTGTAGATGCCGGTTTCTGCAACAATCGTTTCGCTTTCTCCAATCCTGAAGGCCACACGTTGTGTCTCCTTGTCAACACGACCTTGTATCGCATCTGCTTGGTCCGTTTCGCGGTTGTACAATGTACCAGAGACAATGCCAGACTTATCGACCGCTAGTTGCACGACGCGGGTGGGTTCGATATCCGCTTCACTGGTTGAAAGAGCGAACGTGCCGAGCGGGAGCCACTCAGCGGCTTCGGCCTGCTCGTCGGAGGCTGGTGGTTCCACCGTTGCCAGGGCGGCCGCGCTTTCGGCAAATTCGCTTGAGGTCGCCACTGGCTCGCCACTAATATACACATTGTTGTTTTCGTAGGTCACATTGCCGCCGGTTCCGTAGTCGTAATAGATTGGTTGCGACCACACGTTAGGTGGTGCCGACCAAGCAAACCAACTAGAAGCCACCGCCCAGGTTGGCCGCCGCCACCAATAATTCCAGGGGTAGTTATTGAATCTGTGATAATAATGCCAGTGACAGACCCCTCCTGGATGACCGTACCACCAATCCCCGGCGAACCAACGATTATGGTTGCCATAACCGTGCCAGTGACCGCGGACGTTGTTGCCCCAGCTATTCCAGTAACCTACTCGGCCTGGATAAGTCGTAGCCCAGGCGTGCAGTCCACCAACTTGCGATTGCCAGCGGTTGTTGATGGAGCTGATACGATTGTTGTCGATGTTGGCCCAGCTTGGGCGGTTGTTTATCAGAGTGTTGCCTACATTGATATTTCCGATGTTGATCGGTCGTGAATTCATACCCGGACGACCGGCTACACCGGTTGGCAAGTTGATTGGGCGAGCGGGCAATGTGGTTGGACGGTTGGCGGGACGATTCGATCCAGCAAGATTCCCCCCAGGCCTGGTTTGCCCTGGCAAAGTTGTTGGCCGATTAGCAATATCAGGCAGTTTGCCCGGCAATGTGCTAGGACGGTTGATGCCACCCGGCCGATTGGAAGGATTTAGTCCGCCCGGAATACCAAGAAAGTCTCCCAGGTCGCCTGGCGATGGCCGGTTTATGTTTCCAGGCAAAGTGCCGGGGCGATTGCCAACTCCGGGTAAAGTACTCGGTCGCCCGCCTCCTCCTCCAAGGCTGGGAAAACTGGGCTTTGTACCGGGGAGTTTTCCTGGCAACGTGCTGGGCCTATTTCCACCTAGGTTTCCGGGTAAGGTACTTGGCCGATTCCCAGCTATGTTTCCCGGTAAGGTACTTGGCCGATTCCCAGTCGCCGGCCGAGATGGCTTCATTCCACCGCTGATATTGGGAAGATTTGGTCGTGAAGTAGGGAGTGTTGGGCGAGTGGCCGGAACGTTCGGGCGGCCTATGTTGGGACGTGAAACCGACGGCTGCGACACTGAAGGGCGCGACACTGAAGGGCGGGGACTGGGCATGGAGGGACGAGATATTCCGCCGCCGCCCATGTGTGGCATGCTGGCTGGACGACCGCCACCGCCACCACGGCTAGCACCACCACCGACACGGCCACCTCCCTTGAATCCACCCGCTGACAACTCATCAACGTTGATTGCCAAGGTTGCAATGAGAAGGATGGAGAACGATAAAATCTTCATAACTCGTAACTCCACTATCTGGTTGGTGCGGCGCTAGAAACGGCTTCTTTGACAACTCGTTTTACCGTCACCGTGTTAGAAGCGGGTTGAAGCTCTCCTTCGATTTCTCGACCAATCAACTGGACTGTAAACGAGTCCGCATCTTGCATGGTCATCACGTAGGTTCCGGAGGCGGCTCTTCCATCTGCTAGTGTTTGGGTACTCTTGATGAGCCACTGATTGTCGCTCTTAGTCCACACTCCATCGCCAAATGAGCCGTCCGCATCAAAGGTCCACGAACGAAATTGTTGGGCACGCGGATCCCATCCAATGATTTGCGTACTCTGTAGTGGCGTCCCTTCGGCGGTCGTGGCTTCGAACGAACGAACCAGGAAAGATCCACCAATGGCCAATTTTACCGAAGCTTGCACAGGGTTGGTGTTCTCAGCGTCCTGCCATTTCCCCACCAACCAATCAAGCTCTACCATGGCATCAGCTGCGGACGGGGGTTGGACCACCTCGCGCTCTTCCATCGAGTCGATGACCCAGGTGCCATTCTGCTTCAACAAGATGGCGGAAAACTGATTGAGAATAGGGTCGCTTCCCACAGATAGCGAGACATCGCCAGATATGGTCGCGACGTCCTCTTTGACCAAACGAACTTGGTCGATGGATCCGGCGAGATTCAATACACTGGAATTCTCGAATACGGTTTTGATATCTTGAATGATCTGCGCACGACCTTCGGTGCGTTCACCGGATTGTTCGTCAACATGAACCGCCTTCTCAGACCACAGCTTTTCGAGCGTGCTCAGGTCTCGGGCATTGAAGGCGGCCACGTAAGCTTTGATCGCTTCGCGGACTGCGCCCTCGTCGGCGGATACTCCGCCGATGCTGCCAGCGGAAAACAGCAAGGTAAGCAGGTAAACCAAATTGTTACAACGCATACTGACTCTCGACACAAAAAAAGAGGGTAACTCAGCATCGTTCGGGAAATAACTGTCGTAGCTACGTTCGCCAGAACGTAGACTCCCTGTGGTCTGGCGACTGCAGCTACTTAAGATCCGACACTTACTTTCCCGCTCGGTGCTTTGATGGATAGCGACACCTTGAACGCTCAATAGTACCAACTAGTCTGGATCAATAGAACGACCAGTCGTTGGTAATTTGGGGGAATTAAAAGGAGCGTCCGAGTGAGGCGGGCACCTTAGTTCGTAGTGAGTGAATCAGGCATTCCGCCATTGGTCGCGCCGCCATAAATATGGCATGCTCCCCCTAATGGGTAGAATGTGTCATATCAGAGAACGTTTAATTGCGCGGCTAAGATCATCCGATGAGATTGTGATCGCGGTTGTGGCATACGGCTGCGCGTGGAAGTTTGTAATCAAGGGCAAGGATAGCCAAGGTCGCATTGTTTTTCGACTGGTTGCGGTGTCAAGTCAAATTACAATCTTGAAACTGACTCGAACCTTGTTGCTGGCAAGCCTAGCAGGGCTTTTATCGGCCTGCTCGGTAACGCGTGTTAAATGGCGTGAACCGGCTACGCTGCCAGCGTTTCCAGCACAGGCGATTGCTCCTGATCTGACCGCTTCGGCAGCGGAAGCCTTGTACGCAACGGCTCTCGAACACGAAGAAAAGTGTTGGGATTCCTGCGTCGACTTGTATTTCGAAGTCGCCGCCATGACGTGCGCCTTCAGCGAAGAGGTCCCTTCACATTGTCGTATCCGTCAGTTGCACTATTCGGCCTTGGGCAAGGTCATTTCAGCCGGGAGGCGTTTCGGACGATTTGACGCGCGGCAAGGTTTACGGCTTGAGGGAAATTCCGATTCCATGGTCATACCGGTTTCTCACCATGGCTTCGTTTGGTCGGCAGACGACTTCGATGTGGTGGAGTTGGTCGGCGACTACGACACGCACGCGCTTAGCAAACCACATCGCTCGAGTGGCGTAGGGCTACCGGTAGTTGTGGAAGGACCCACGGGGTCCGTAAGACCATTTCTAACGCCACGCTCCATTTTCCCGGCGACGATCCTACTAAACGACCTATCGCGCACAACAGGCGCGATGTCGCATCCCGAATTTTGTAACTTTCGAATCGAATTCCACGATCCACTGCGCGAGGATGAAGTTCAAATTGCTGGTGCAAATCGGAAACTGGCCAAGGATACGTCAGCAGCGATCGCATATCGATTGGAAGGGAAGCGTCAGTCGATCCTCAGTGACTTTGTAAATCCTGTTTCAACAACTAGTGAGAGCCGACTCTATTCACTTGAGCCCTACCAGCCCAATAAGATTCCAGTTGTATTTGTTCACGGTTTGCTTTCCGATCCATTCACCTGGGTTGAAATGGTAAACGAATTGCAAGCCAGCCAAGGCTTTGTCGAGAACTATCAGCTTTGGTTCTTCGAGTATCCAACAGGGCAGGCTTTTTTGAAGAGTGCGATGGAGTTGCGAGAACAGTTGCGAGAAGCTCACGAGCAGTTCGATCCGGACGGTGCTGATTCCGCATTTTCTGAGTCGATATTGGTGGGACACAGTATGGGTGGACTCATTTCCAAGTTGCTGGTCTCGTACAGTGACGATCACTTGTGGCGTTCCGTCGCCAATCGTCCGATTGAACAAGTCGCGATGTCCCAAACCATGCGTGTCAGAGTCTCACAGGCGTTCTTCTTTGACCCTTCACCTTATGTTTCGCGGGTTATATTCATCGGCACTCCGCACCGAGGCTCGGTGTATGCTAGGCGAATCGTCGGACGCATCGGGGCTGCGCTGGTGGACGAACCGCAGCAATTACGACTCGAACATAACGAATTGATCAATTGCAATCCGGGTGTGTTTGCCAAGGAGGTCACTCGGAGAATCCCGACAAGTATCGATCTATTGGATCCCGATAGTCAACTCCTGACAGCTATGGCACAGCTACCAATCCACGAGCGCGTATCGCTGCACTCGATGATCGGCGATGGAAGATGGACATTGGGGTATGGCGCGTCGGACGGTTTCGTACCTGTTTCCAGCGCCCGCGAGGGACGAGAGTCGAGTTGCAGGTTCATCGACGAGAAACATTCCGAACTCAACAAACATCCCGATGCCGTCCACGAGTTGCAAGGCATTCTCAAAGAGCATCTGCTGCACTTGTGAATAGCTCGCTCGAAATCAAATGGGTCCGATGGCTCATTCAGTATTGACTCCGAAACTTGTTCTTTCTCCAAAAGCATCGAGCCGGAAATAAGTGTCTGATCTTAAAGGTCGCTACGACAGTTATTTCCCGAACGATGCTAAGCGGTGCTCAGTGTGAGCGACGAACGGATTGCCGTACTCTCTACTATGCCTGTGTGTACCATCGAAAATAGCTATTATTCTTCGTATACTCTTTTGGGCGAGGGGCGGCTGTCATTTTACCATAGCCGAAGCACCCGCGAGATTAGTCCGCGTAGCTTGCGTGAAATGGAAGCGAAAATGACTCGAGTGCCATGCAGATTGTACAAATCAGGTGAACCACGCCGATGCGCCTGTGGTTTTTGCCCGCGTTCTGTTGCTCCGAGGCACTGCGAGTTCGAAGCCGGGCAACTCAATGGCGGCGCGCTGAGTTCGGTTGGATGTCTGACTAGGAGGCGGGGCATAAAGACGGGCATGGCTTGCGCGCTGGTCCTGACTGCGGTATTGTGTGGTTGTCGTGACACCACGGAAGATTTGACTGTGCCTAAGCCGCCGGTGGTAACGGTTACACCAGCCATACAGCAGATGACGCTCGACTACGACGAGTATGTCGGACGTACGGAAGCTTCTGAAACGGTTGAGGTTCGAGCTCGCGTTTCAGGTGTTCTACAAACGGTTCATTTTCAGGACGGAAGCTTGGTTGAAGCGGGGCAGCCGCTGTTCACGATTGAGAAAGATCAATACGCCGCCGTCCATGCTCAATCAATTTCCAGAATCTCGCTGTACAAGGCAAATCTTGGGCTGGCCGAGTCCAGTTTCGAGAGGTCCAAGAAACTACTTCCTCAGGGTGCCATCTCGCAGGAAGAATACGACGAAGCTGAGGCGGCTGTCGTGGCGGCAAACGCGCAGATGAATGCTGCCCTGAAGGATGCGGAACTGAGCCAACTTGATCTCAACTATACCGATATCTTGTCGCCAATCACGGGACGAATTGATCGGGCCTACGTGACGCCTGGGAATATGCTCACGGGAGGAATCGGCTCGGGTACGCTACTGACGCGGATCGTTAAAGATCAACCGATTTATGCTTACATCGACATCGACGAAAGGTCTGTGCTGCGATATTTACGGCAGAGACGTAGCGATCTACCATCGTCAAACACTGCGACAATTCCGCTACGCGAGTTGGGCATTGAATGCGAGTTGCAATTACAGGATGAGACCGACTACCCACACGTGGGACTGCTCGACTTTGCGGAGAATCGAGTTGATGCGGCGACGGGTACTATTCGTATTCGAGGTGTATTTGAAAACGAGGACGGCTTGCTGCGTGGGGGGCTGTTTGTGCGTGTGCGAATTCCGATTGGCGAGCCCTATGAGGCAGTGCTCATTCCTGAGCAGTCGATCGGTTCCGAACAGGGAGAGAAATATGCGTACGTAATCAATGCCAGTGGCAAGGCAGAAAGGCGCGGTTTGGCTCTTGGTGGTTCACAAGGCACGCTGCGGGTCGTTAAGGCAGGGCTACAAGCTGGCGAGGATGTGGTTGTCAAAGGTATTCAACGACTTCAGCCTGGCATGCAGGTGACAACGGAAAAACAGACGACGGAAGCCGCTTCGAGCACACCCTAGACCACGCTTTGGGCCAGAGTCCCCAGTTTCCATGAAAAAGAGTACTCAGTGATTTCACATTTCTTTATCGATCGACCGATTTTCGCGGGTGTCATCTCGGTGTTGATCACCTTGGCGGGTGCCATCTTCGTGTGGGGCTTACCCATTGCTCAGTACCCTGAGATTGCTCCCCCGGCAGTGCAAGTCTCTTGCATGTATCCAGGTGCCAGTAGCGAAGTTGTCGCTGCGACCGTTGGTTCGCCTATCGAACAACAGGTGACGGGCGTGGAAAACATGCTCTACATGTCTAGCCAATCGACAAATGATGGCGGGTACAACCTGACGATTACCTTCGATCTGGGTACCGACTTGGACATGGCCCAAGTCTTGGTGCAGAACCGTGTGAATCTAGCCACGCCGTCTCTTCCGAGCGAAGTTAAGCAAACCGGTGTAACCGTAAAAAAACGTTCGCCAAGTATTTTGCTGGTGGTCAATTTGATCTCTCCCGACGAATCTCGTGACCAATTGTTCTTGAGCAACTTCGCGACGATTCGGTTAAAGGATGAATTGGCCGGGATGAAGGGAGTGGGCGACGTAGCCTTCTTGGGGCAACGTGATTACAGCATGCGCGTCTGGCTCGATCCGGAGCGATTGGCGTCACTGGGTATGACAGCGACGGATGTGTTGGCGGCATTACGCGAGCAGAATGTGCAAGTGGCGGCGGGTGCACTGGGTCGTCCTCCTATCCAATCTGGCGAAGCCTTTCAGTACTCTTTATCCACCCAAGGTCGCCTCACGGATCCAGCCGAGTTTGGAGAGATTATTGTCAAACGGGGTGACGACAGTCGTATTGTTAGGCTGTCCGACGTGGTATCCGAACAACGCCCAGTGCCCGGGGGTGGTTCATTCGGAGGTATCGAGTTGGGGGCCAAGAGCTCGGATATGTCCTGCGCGCTGGATGGGTCGCCATCCGTTGGTATCGCTGTCTATCAACTGCCTGGCTCGAACGCGCTGAACACGGCCCAGCTCGTGCGCCAGAAAATGGAAGATATGAAGGCCATTTTTCCGACAGGTGTCGATTATGCAATCGTCTACGACACCACACCCTTCATCTCAGAGTCGATAGCAGAAGTTTTCAAGTCCCTGCGTGACGCCATTGTCCTGGTCGCCATCGTGGTACTTGCATTTCTTCAGTCGTGGAGAGCTGCAGTGATCCCACTGATTGCCGTGCCTGTCGCCATCATCGGCACTTTTGCCGTCATGGCGGGCCTTGGCTTCAGTCTCAACAATCTATCTTTGTTCGGTCTGGTACTGGCCATCGGCATTGTGGTTGACGATGCGATTGTGGTCGTTGAAGCGGTGGAACATAAGTTGGAACACGGGCTATCTCCGCGAGATGCTGCGCGCGAGGCGATGTCCGAAGTCTCTGGGCCGATCATTGCAATTTCACTGGTGCTGATGTGCGTATTCATTCCGTGCATCTTTATCACTGGAATCACGGGTCAATTCTTTCGTCAGTTTGCAATTACGATTGCCGTCTCGACATTCTTTTCCGCGGTGAATTCACTGACGCTCAGTCCCGCCCTCGCGGCCCTGTTGCTACGCCCCAAGGATCAGCAGCGGGATCCACTTTCCAGGTTGTTGAACCGGCTACTGGGCTGGTTTTTCAGGTTGTTCAATATTGGGTTCGATCGAGCCGCAACGGCCTACGCTTGGTCCGCTGGCTGGCTGCTACGCCTCAGCTTCTTGGTGTTGGTTGTGTACGGAGGATTGTTATGGCTTACGTTCTATAGTATGACGCAGGTTCCAACAGGTTTTATTCCAGCCCAGGACAAAGGCTATCTACTAGTCGATGTGCGTTTGCCCGATTCAGCTTCGCTTGAGCGTACCGCGCTGGTAATGGCGCAGTTGGATCGACTCTTGGTTGGTGAACACCACACTGTTGAGGGCCACTCTGTCGAGGGCCAAGAATCGGGACCAGACGCACATGACGAGGCAGGTTTGATCCCTGGTATTGCGCATACCATGTCGGTCACTGGACAGTCTTTCGTACAGAATGCCGTTGGCTCAAATTTTGGATCGATCTTTGTGATCCTCGATGAGTTCCACCATCGCACCAGTGAGTCTGAATCGGCGAATGCAATTTCAGCTAAGATTCGGGCGCTGTGCCAAGTTGAAATACAGGACGCCTTGGTTTCCGTTTTTGGTCCGCCCCCCGTGGATGGTTTGGGCAGCGGTGGTGGTTTCAAGATCATGGTTCGAGACGTGGCGTCCATGGGGCTGGACAACCTTCAACGATCTGCTGATGAATTGTGTGCAGTCGGCAGCCAGCGGCCGGGGATACTTGGGATGTTCAATGGTTTCCGTGCCAATACTCCACAAATGTATGTCGATGTCGACCGCACGAAGTGTAAAACGATGGGCGTTTCATTGCAGGAAGTCTTCACCACACTACAGCTCTACCTAGGTGGGACTTATGCCAATGACTTCAACCAGTTCGGCCGAACGTGGCAAGTCAATTTGCAGGCGGATCCAGATTTCCGCTTGCGTCCAGAACAAATTGCACAGTTTCGCGTGCGCAGTCAGGCTGGACAACTTGTCCCCTTGGGTTCCCTGGTGACGGTTTACGAGAGCAGTGGTCCTGCCATGGTTTCTCGCTACAACGGCGTAAATGCGGCAGCGATCAACGGTGCCGCATTTCCGGGAATGAGTTCCGGAGAGATCGTGAAAACGGTTGAAGCCCTCATGGACGAGCAACTTCCATTTGGCATGGACGCCCAGTGGACTGAGTTGACTTTTCTACAAATCCGCGCTGGCAACACTGCGCTGATCGTCTTTGCCGTGGCCGTCTTGTTGGTCGCGTTGGTGTTGGCTGCGCAATACGAAAGCCTTAAGCTTCCCTTCGCAGTCGTCCTGGTTGTGCCGATGTGCCTGCTCTGCTCGGTGGCGGGAATTGCCGCCGCCAGGATGGATATCAACATCTTCGTGCAAATTGGTTTTGTCGTCTTGGTCGGCTTGGCTAGCAAGAACGCGATCTTGATTGTCGAATTTGCCAAGGAGAAGCAGGCGTCCGGCTCAAACGCCTACGCCGCGACTGTCGAAGCCTGTCGCTTGCGTTTACGGCCTATCATGATGACCTCTTTCGCCTTTATCCTCGGCGTAGTTCCGCTGGCTATCGCAACAGGTGCGGGCGCCGAGATGCGTCGGCCGCTGGGGATTGCAGTCTTCTCGGGGATGTTGGGAGTAACGTTCTTTGGGATCTTCTTGACGCCGGTATTCTATTATCTCGTGGCAAAAGGGAAGGCTCCATCCGCCACACCGGGTCCGCAAGCTCAGCCGACATCAGTTGCTCCGCCCACCCCGTAGCTGCGGTCGCCAGACCGCAGTGAGTCTACGTTCTGGCGAACGTAGCTACGACAGTTGCCCCGTAGCTGCGGTCGCCAGACCGCAGTGAGTTTACGTTCTGGCCAACGTAGCTACGAGAGTTGCTTCCCGAACGTGCGAAGCGAATGCTCTGTTGGCAACGATCGCGAGACTATGGCTGAAGTGTGGGTAAGCGGATTGTGGCAAGCTGCTGTTGCGAGTCGCGCCCCAGTCGTTCGAAGATCCCCACGGCCTCGTTGAATGTTAGTTCGGTTGGAAATACTCGTTCGTGAGGCACGAGAACCACACTGCCGATCCAAGTGTCGGGTGCTCCAGGAAAGAAAACGACTACCAAGCCATTCTCCAGTCGATCCGCTTCAAATGCGATTCGATAACCCTCAACAGTTGATACTAACACCGGAGTCAACGAAGGGCCTTCCTGACTGTGTTTGAGATTTCCGGCAAGTAAGTCACGATAGATGGCGTACTTGGGAAACACCGTCATTAATTGCTTCTCAAGCGCACCAGCAAACTGTTGTCCCACCGCACGACTGGCGATCATGCCCGCTGCAAAGCAGGCAAAAACAAGGATGACCACAGCCAAAACGAAGAGTAGGGCAATCCCCAGGGGAGTGTTGACGGGGATCCATTCGTGCAAGGGGACTGCCATGGATTGAACAACACTGTAGACCTTCCCGAGCAATGCTAGAACGACAACCAGTGGCAGCAGGAAAAACAGACCACCTATCGCGGTCGCCCACAGCCAGCTAGCCGACTTCGTGATTTTCTCGTGCATTGGTCCGTCCACAAAACAGATAAATCAGAGTACATACCTGATCCAGCTTTGCGCGCGGATCAGGAACATCACTGGAATGCCGGCGATTTGTACGTCTTCAGTGTACACTGCGACTTGCGCCTGAGAGCCTCCAGGCAAACGCAATTCGTCCCCCTTGTCGAGCTTGATTCTTGCGACAAATTGGGCCGCTTGTGGACTACCCAAGTTGCTGGGGATACTTCCAGAGGCGGTCAGTTGACCTTCTCCACTGATATCGATCGCGTTGACAACACGGCCTGTAAATATCTCCCCTGGATAACCATACAGGGCCACCTCGGCATACTGTCCTGCTTTGATGCGCAAAAAGTTTTTTTGATTGAAAGCTGCGGCCACGATGCCTTGTGTCAGTTCGCTGCGATTGAGTACAAAACTCATGACGGACGCCGCGCCCGCGCCACCGACTAGCATGCCTTCGCGAAGCTGGAGGTTGACCACGTACCCGTCGCCAGGAGCGACGACGGTCGTCTGCTCTAAATCGTATTTGGCGTCTGCCAGTTGTGTGGATACTTGAACAATTTTGGCCTTGGCCAACTCGATCGAGAGCGTTGCCTGAGTCAGACCGGCCTGGGACTGATTCACCGCCGCATCTGCCTCCGCAAAGCGATTCGACGCAATATCGAGCTCTTCTTGGCTGACGGCATTGGTTTCAACCAGTTTCGCTTTGCGGTCGCGATCAAGAGTCGCAAAATCGAGATTCGTTTGAGCTCGCGTCAATCCTGCCTGAGCTACCGCCACCGAAGCTACCGCGACTTGCTCCCCCTGTCGGGCTTCGTCCAATGCCGCCGTCAGACGCTCCACATTGTTCTGATACGGGAGCTGATCGACGCGAAAGAGTACGTCACCTTTCTTTATTGGAACATTAGGAGCGACGGCAATCTCCAAGACGCGTCCGGCCTGACGCAACTGCGGCACAACTGGAATTACTTCCTGATAAACTCGGGCAGTGGAGGTGAAGGGGTGCAAGTACTGCGCGCACAACAACAGCGCGACGATCAACGCTGGACCAACCGAGGCAGCGATGACTGCCAATGGGAGTGAAAACCTGAGGAGCTTCAGCTTGGCGAAGATGAGCCACAACAACCCGCAGTAAATCGCTGCTAGTATCCAACTCATATCTATTTTCCTGCCTGTTGAGCTTGCTGAGTGAGTTTGTCGACTTTGGCGCGTAGCGTCTGGAGTCGCATGGTCAATTGCTCGATTTCGCCAGTAGTATTTGAATTGACACTTCCTGAGCTTGACGCGTCTGCATGGTTCGACGAGGTTTCCTGTAGTGACTGATACAAATAGACCACAAACGCGACACTGAGAATCGCAGGTATCATGCTGGCCCCTTTGCTTGAGCGGATTCCAACTTGGCTATGGCTTGCTCGAGTGCGACTAATTGTTCACTCACACTAGTCAGCTCTTTCGATGGTTGTTGCGACGCCCCGTCGGAAGTGGATTCTAAGTTCGCCCAAACCATGGCAAGTACCCACAGGACACCGGTAGGCAAGCCGAGTAGACCGCAGACATTGATCGCGGTTGCCTGTGGATGCTTACGTGTACGAGCGATGTGCCCTGGCAAGGCAGCGAGAAGCACTACCAGCCCCAATGCGATGAGCACCGACACAAGCAAGAACACAAGCACGACGATACGAATCGTCGGCCCCATCGATTCAAATTGATATTCCATACTACCCCCGATAGTGTTTGATTATTGATCGCTGCGAAACTGCGCAACGACAGCTCCATTGTCCGAAAGCGTTAGCGTGTTACCGTCGACCGTGAAGGCGTCGACCGAGGCGAGCGTCTTGGCGAAATTGCTTTCAAGTTCCATCAGCGCCTGCGGTCCCGCCATGGTAGTGCTGATCAGTTCGGTCATGGTGACAGTACCACCCACCAAGGCGCAGGCTCCCGACAAACGATTGACGCCACCGAAGATCGCGAGCTTTCCCCCTTCAAATTTTATGGTAGGAGGTTTTTCGGCAACGACCTCTTTGCCGTTAAGCGCAAGCAGTCTCCACTCCTTGCCGGCAGCCTGATTCACTCCGGCCATGTCGCAGGCTACGCTGGTCCACGAGTAGGTCTGGCCTACAATGGTCGGCGCGCGTGCCATCTGATCATTGGCAGTCGCAGCAGCCGGGAAAATCGTCTTTCCTGTCTTGATCGTGCGGAGAACCTTGATGTCCTTGATGGCCATCGGTTTGACCTTGAGCGGGTCTTTGTCCAGGATAACGAGATCGGCAAGCTTGCCAACTTCAAGGGTCCCTTTCGAATCCTGTTCGCCGTATTGCTCGGCCACCCACGCGGTCATCGCCTTGAGTCCTTCAAACGCAGTCACACGTTGGTCAGGGCCGATCTCCGCACCGCCGCGTGAAACTCGATTCACGGCAGACCACAGCATCGTCATCTGATCAAGCGGGGCAACAACGAAGTCGGTATGGTTGCTAGGCTTTAAACCCGCGTCGATTGCGTCACGCATGGGGCTGATGTACATGGCTTGGTCCTGACCACGATTCGCGAGGTGAGCCTCGGCAAAGTAGAAGGTATGCAAGGTGTAGAACGACGGACGCACTTTATACTTTACAAATTTGGGGATCTGATCCTTGCGAAGAAATTGGGTGTGAATTGTGGTCACGTTCCATGGCTTGTTGTATTCGCCGTCGCGAGCGAACTCGTAGGCAGTCAGGAATGCATCGATCGCTGCGTCGCCATTGCAGTGCAGGATCAGCGGAACATTCATCCCATGGACCTTCTTCACCATTTTATTAGCGAGCTCTTGTGGGAACGTCGGCTCGCCCTGCCAATTCTGTTCGCCGCCAGGACCGCCAGTGAGATAGGGCGTGGTGAAAGCTGCCGTTCGACCTTGGGGCGAGCCGTCCAGCGTAATTTTCACACCGCCGACTTTAAAGCCGTACTTGTACTTGCCCCATTCGCTGGCGGGATACTGAGCCAGTACCTTGTCGACTTCGGTGATGAATGGAAAACAGACCACATCGATGATGTTGGCGCCGCTGGCACTTGCTCGCAGCATGGTTTCGAATTGGGCCAGGTGGGTCGCACCGTCTTGAGCTGTGGTAATGCCAGCTTCAGCGTACAGCATTTGACCGGCGCGAGTCCACTCCACTTCCTGCCGCCCGGTCATTGGTTCGGACTGCTCCAGCACCGGTAAGAAAGCCGTCTCCATGATTAGCCCATATGGCTCTTGGCTACCTGGCTTGCGCACGATTACGCCCCCTGTCGGAGTCTTAGTCGCAGCGCTGATGCCGTATTTCTTTAGGGCGAGGCTATTCATAACCGCGCCGTGCATCGAAACGTGATCGATACGGACAGCCGTGTCGGGAAAAGCCTTGTCTAAATCGTCACGATTGAGCAGTCTACCATCGGGCATGACGGTGTCGTCGTAGCCGTAGCCCAAAATCATTTCGCCGTGAGAAATCTTGCGCTCTGTGGCGAAGTTCTTCAGCTCTGCAACGATGCTGGGGACGTCCTTGCCAGGACCCGACGGAGGTGCGTACAGCTTGCACTGATTGGCTACCAGCAACGAGTTGATATAGTGGCTGTGCGCGTCGAGGAAGCCGGGCAAGAGTGCCTTGCCACCCAGGTCTTCGAGCGTCGTCGAGTCTCCCCTCAACTTAAGGGCGTCGTCTTTGCTCCCTGCCAGCGCGATCTTGCCGTCCTTCACCGCCAGAGCTTCGACATAGGTCGGCTCTTCACCAGCCATGGTGAGGATCGAACCGTTATGGTAGATCGTGTCGGTTGTCTGTGCCATCGCAACTAACGACTGGCCGATTAATGACAATGCACATAGGAGGAACGTAGACAACGATTTCATGAGATCGTCTTTCGTCGATGCTTAGCTGTAAGGGTATAGATTGCGGCTCTGTCGATTGAGCCACGGAGTGAACAACGCGGAGGGCATTCAAAAAACAACGCTAGATTCCTAAGCTCATTGCTTGTGAGATGCTGCTTCTATCTTCTTCTTAGTGTTTTCCAGGTTAAAGGATCCCGCCGTCTGACTTGGCGGATAGTCCTTAAGCGTCATGAGGAATTTCAGGGCAACCTCGTTCACACCAAACATGACGTACGGACGATCTAGGAACCAGTCGTGATAGGTGTTCGCGTTGTGCTGAGCCCGCTCGAACGGGTCGCGACGAAGGTGGAATAGGATTGGCAATCGCAGCTCAATGAATGGCTCACGCCATACACCAAAAGCCTGACCTCTATTTTCAAGATAGACAACTTTCCAGTCATTGGAACGCAATGCCACAATCTGCCCGTCATCGTTTACATAGATGAATTCCTTGCGCGGCGATTCTTGGGCTTTGCCGCTTAAGTAGTCGATCAGGTTATATCCATCAAGGTGCGCTTTGTAGGTTTTGCCATTGAGCTCAACTCCAGCTAGCAGTTGCTCCTTAAGGTTGGTTGCACCGGCTGCTGCAGCGAAAGTCGGCAGCCAGTCTTCGTGAGCCACGATGCCATTGAGAGTTTCTCCGGCGGTGAAGTGTCCGGGCCAACGAACAAAACAAGGGACACGATAGGCACCTTCCCAATTTGAGTTCTTTTCACTGCGGTAAGGAGTATTCGCAGCGTCAGGCCAAGTGTTATAGTGTGGGCCGTTGTCGGTTGAGTACTGTACGATAGTGTTATTGGCGATTCCTAGTTCGTCGATCAGCTTCAGTAATTCTCCGACATGCATGTCGTGTTCGACCATGCCGTCAGCGTACTCGTCCTGCCCAGAAATGCCGCGGAGTTCGGCTTTGACGTGCGTTCGAAAGTGCATGCGAGTTCCATTCCACCAACAGAAGAACGGCTTGCCAGCTTTGTGCTGACGTTGAATAAAGTCCTTAGCTGCGGCGATGGATTCGTCGTCAATAGTCTCCATGCGCTTCTTTGTAAGTGGTCCGGTGTCTTCAACTTTGCCATCGGCGAAGCTGTGAATAACTCCCCGCGGTCCATATTTCTTTCTGAATTCAGGATCCTTTGGATAGTCAAGATTCTCGGGTTCCTCTTCGGCATTTAGATGATAGAGATTCCCGAGGAACTCATCGAAGCCGTGCTGCGTCGGCAAGTGTTCGTCACGGTCGCCCTGATGATTCTTGCCGAATTGCCCCGTCGCATATCCCAGGCTTTTCATGCCCGTTGCCATAGTAACATCAGAGGCCTGCCAACCCTCGGCCGCCCCCGGAACGCCAACTTTGGTCATGCCTGATCTGAGAGGAACAGTTCCTCCGATAAACGCAGCGCGTCCGGCCGTACAACTCTGCTGGCCATAGTAGTCCGTGAAGGCGACACCTTCCTTGGCGATGCGATCGATGTTAGGAGTCTTGTACCCCATCAATCCTCGGGTGTTGTAGCTGATGTTGGATGTTCCAATGTCATCTCCCCAGATGACCAGCACGTTGGGCTGTTGTTGAGCCTCAGCTGTGGATGTACAAGACGAGATTACAGCGACTGCTGCAAGTAGGCTGATGCTTTTGAAGAAAGACAAATACATGTTTATTCCCAGACTCCAGACAAAGTAATGAACTTATTCTATATGGTTTTGGTTGTAGCAGTCTTTCGAGTCGATAGATCAAATTCGACTACTCGTGTCGGACACCCTTTCCCGACGTGCGCCAGCCCCTAATTCGTAAGCTGGGCAGTGCACTAGTTGACTAGTGCTTATCGAGATATTGAATCTTCGTCGCGCCGATCGTTCCGCTGAACTTGAACGGGGCCATGTCAAAGTAATCCAGAGAAACCGGAGAATCTTGATCGAGGCCGATGTCAAAAGTGGCGTTACTGGTGAAGTGCAATGACATTGCTGCCGGAACTCTGTCCTTCGCGACTTCGGCACCGTTAACCGAAATAGTGACGTCCATCGGTCCGCCTATTTTTTGTACAAGTCGAGATTCAACTTCGACTTTCACCTTGCCCGTTGGCAGTTTGTCCTTGGATTTTAGTTTCGTGCGTTGGATTTCAAACAGGTTGAATTCGTAGCACAAAAATCCATCTCGCATGTAGCAAGTAATCCCGCCAGAGAATCCGGCGAGCGCGTAGAGCACACCGTTGGCGTTCTCTGGAACGTCGATTTCCATCGTTACTAGGCTGTCGACTTTCCCGAGTTTTGGTGCCGCCGATTCGGGCATGCCGGTGATCGGATGATCGAAGGTCCATGCGGTCAGCGGTGACGAGGGCGCATCTTCTGGATGATAAAGCGCTGTTGACCACAAGCCGCCACCGATCGGTAAGTTCATGTTCTTGGCTGACTCGGTAAGGAAGAGTGCCTTCATCTCTTCAAGCTTCGCTGGATTCTTTGCGGCTAGATCGTTGGCTTGAGACCAGTCTTCGTCGATGTTGTACAGTTCCCAAGTATCGGTACGACGTCGACCACATGATGGAATTGAGGGCGTGCCACTTTGTCAGCCCTGATTTTATTGGGCCACGAAACGGCCATCGGCTGTCGCGTACCACCAAAGTAGGCACCTTGAAGTTTAGTCCCTTGATAGGGTGTGCTACCTGCCCAGGCCCAACCGGCGTGGTACATGTTGTCGGTCTTGGGGCCACCGAGTACATCGACCCCACCTAGCTCTTCGAGAGCGGCGAGGTGTTGCGAAACCTTAGTCGGGATTCCGTTCTGTGCGAGTTGCTCGCTGATGGTGCCGTAGAGACCTTCCGAGGAAGAGCCATTGTCGCCCCAAATGTAGAGCACGAGCGTGTTGTCGAGTCGGCCTTGAGATTCAACCTCATCGATCACTCGTCCAACTTGCGCATCGGCGTGCTCGGTGAAGCCCGCAAAGATCTCCATCAAGCGGCGTTGGAACGGTTTTTCGCTTTCGGGAATAGAATCCCATGAAGCCATCGATTCGGCCCGAGGTGTCAGCAGGGCCGTTTCCGGAATCCAACCTAGTTGCTTCTGGTTAGCGAACACGCGCTGGCGATAATTGTCCCAACCGTCATCGAATTTACCCTTGTATTTATCGTCCCACTCTTTCATGACTTGATGCGGACCATGGGATGCACCGGGGGCCCAGTACATGAAGAATGGCTTATCCGGAGCGTAGGCCTTTTGCTCACGCAGCCACACAATCGCGTCGTCGGCCAAGTCCTCGGACAGGTGGTAATGATCGTTTCCGCCAGAAGTTTCAGGGTGTTCGACGTAGTTCGTATTGCGGACCATCGTTGGCTCGTATTGGGAAGCCTCGCCAGCTAAGAAGCCATAGAAGTACTCGAACCCGTAACCCGTTGGCCAATAGTCAAACGGTCCCTTGTTGGTGATTTGCTCTTCGGGTGTGTTATGCCACTTTCCGAAAGCAGACGTGTTGTATCCGTAGGCCTTTAAGACCTCCGCTATAGTCGCCGAGGATTTCGGAATGATTCCGCTAAAGCCGTCGAAGTCGTTGGCGATAGCGGCAATCTGTCCGTTGCCGACGCGCGTATGATTGCGGCCGGTCAGCAGAGCTGCTCGGGTTGGTGAGCACATCGCCGTGGAGTGAAACCGGTTGTAAGAGACGCCCGCCCCTGCAATGCGGCTGAGTGTTGGTGTGTTGATTTCACCTCCGTAAGTCGACGGAGTTCCCGCACCGACATCGTCCATCAAGATGATCAAGATATTCGGTGCATCGGCTGCTAACCGTTTGAGTTCAACTCGCTTTTTGTAAGTCGAGCTTTGGATTGTGACTCCCGCTTCCGAAGCCGAAGGAGCTGGAAGAAAAGGGAGAATATCTTGAGCGATTAAAGGTGCCGCGCAACCGGCCACCACCCAGCAGCCGATCGAGCACAGTAGTCGTTGAATCATGGATGTATTTCAATCAAGAGTTTATGCAGAAAGTGATTCTATTGTCTGGACAGCTTTAGAACTTTCTTCCCGCTGGAGTCCAGGAAATATAGAATGCCTGGCTCTCCAAATTCAAAGGCGGCGACCGTTCCCAGGGCCGTTGAAAACTTTTGCTCTTGATCCATCAAAGCTGGCGGGCCGGCTTTTCGAGTCGTTGCCAGCGGGCCGAAGCTCAGTTTGTTTCCATCGATACTGGCCTTGCCCGAGTAGCGATTGACGCAAGTGCTACCACTGACCGCACCATCCGCGCCGAACTCGACTGTGGTCTGAGCGTTATCTATTACGCCACGTCCATCGATGTCTTCGACTAACCAACTTCCAATCAGGTCCGCTGGTTCCTTCTCAGTTACAGCCGGAAAAACAGTTTTCCAATCCTGCTTCATATCCACCACCGTCCAGCCTCGCTGGGGAGCATCTTCGAGTGCCGTCGTTAGTTTGCCGCTGCTAGTAGGATTGGCGTCGTAAGCGTATTCGCGATCAGCGTCCGTATGATGCACGATCAAACCGAAACTAGGTCGCGGGTTATCGATGGTAGTATATTCCAGCATCGCCTGATCGCCATCGCTGTTGCCAAAGCAAGCGATCGGGCGACGACCGATGGATTGAGCAATGGCCACGGGTTTACCTTCTTTGTCGTCAACGAACAATGCATCGAGTGTCTTGGTCAGCGTCGGCTTGCCAGCCTTCAATTCGTACTTGAGTTTGCCGTATGAGCCGATGACCTGTTGTGGCGGAATGCCGTAGGTCTCTTCGGCGAACACTCGCATAAAGTCTTTTCCACCGCCAGAAACAATCCAAGTTTCGAAATCGTTGGCGCGTAGGTAGGTGAGCAATTCCAACATAGGTTGGTAGACAACTTGGGTGTAGGAGCGATTGAATCGCGGATGTTTGGCTGTTGCCAACCATTTTTCAACTCGTCCATCGAACTCTGCCGGAGTTATCCCAGCGTGTGTCAATGCCAGTAGCTTGATCAAGCCCGCATGGTGGTCTGAATTCAAGGCCGCGATGTCGCCACTTATCAGGGCGTTTACCGCGGGATCGTCCTTCCACGGTGGATTCTGCGGAAGCATCCGCTTGATCTCATCAAAAACGAAAGTTGCCTGATTAGGCAAAGGGTATTCGCACCACAGCGTGCCATCGTTGTCGAAAACCGCGATCCTCTCGGCCACGGGAACGAACGCATCGGAGCCTTCGGTAATAATGCGATCCACAAACGCTACGATCGCTTGCTTCGCAGAACCCTGGTGCCAGGAAGGGAGCGGGTCGTCGGCGAAAGCTGAGCTTGACGCGCAGGATAGCAGGCCAAGAGTCAGGCCTGCATTGCAAATCCATGCTGTCAATGGTGCTTGAGCATACGAACTATTCATGGTGATCATCGCAAGAAACATTTTCGAAAAGGGTGAACGTTGATTATTGGATGGGGCGTCTGTAAGTATTGTAAATGATCTCTTGGTATTCGCTGTAATGCTCGGTGCTAACTTTTAGTGAAACGCTGGCTTAGCAACCAGTAGTGGATAGTGGCCTTCGTGGATGCCTTCCACTTCTCACCAGCCACGCGAAGGTCGCAACGGCGGACACGCCACGTGGCGGTCGGGAAACGCCGGTTATAGTGTAGCGGAATTATTTCGCGAGACTGAATCAGCACTAGTACAGCTTTGATCAGGCACGATTCACCGAGAAAAGCTCAAACAGCCACGCCAAGAGTACGGGCCGCAGTAGTCTTCTTGCCTTCATTTTCCTAACATCATTGGTCAGTTGCAGGATGAAACTTTGGTAAGAAAATAATTATGGAGGCAGAACGGGTGCCAGCTAATCAGACTCAACAAGACTGATTCATCTTGCTCTGGCGGCACAAGCATCACAAGTTTTTCTTTTGCCGCAGGAGCTTTGGAGCCTACTTCGGCGACTCGCCAGTCCCAAGTCTGGCGAGCCGCTACACACCCTAAGATGTCCTTGCTCGACGAGGAAAGGAATCGAAGTCGTCGCGCACGATACTTAGACGGACAAACGCACGTAGTCGGCCCAGCGGCAACCATCCAGGCAAGCTTCGATGATCTGACGTCCGCGCACGTCAAGATCGGATTCCAAGAACGTTCGTATCTGATCGTGGAAGAACTCGGTCAGAATTTCAGCGCCTCGATCGTATCCTTCCAGTCCCACTTCTGGCTGACTTTCCACTTTCAGGAACCAATGACCAATGGTCTGACCCTCAATCTGGATCGTGGTCGGGTTGCTACCCAACAGCGGGCAGCGTGATTCCACCAATTTGTCATCGGTAAAGGGTGTAGCCCCACGGCGTGCCAAATACTCGCGAGCGATCCACTGCGGCGAGAAACCGGTCTGCCAGCATCCGACGTGCTGATTCGGTGCCAGGATGAACATAGTGTCGGTCGTGTTCATAATTTGGTGCAACAAAATGTTGGCTTGATCCACACGGCGGCCCGTCGCGAATGGCCAGTAAGAGCCGACACCCTCGCTGCTCATTCCCTCGGTCTCGACGATCGACGGATTGCCGTGCCCGCGAGGTGCCACCAAGCGCCATAGCCAAGCCAGCGATGGTGGCAATACATGAAAAATTCCCATGATGCCGTAGGTCGGAAATTCACGCGTGCAGGGGGGGCAGCGCACGCCGAAGCTTCGGATGTCCACCGTGACGGGTTCGTCGACAATTCCGGGGTAGTTTTGTCTAGGGAAAACCAGCCGCGGGTTGGGACAGGGCTTGCCCGGTTCGTCTTCGATGTGGTCCCAGATCAATGCGGTCGATCCAGGTGTGGCGTCGATGTTCAGAAACAACAGCGGCTCCTTGGGATGGATGGTTAATCCCTCGAGGTGCGGGTCGGTTCCGTAGTGGGTGATGTGATTGACCCGCAGGAACCAGGCGTGCTCGGCATCGGTCAGCGTGAGCTTCTTTTCACGAGACACTTCGTCCTGGAAATCGGGGTGACAGAGGGCCATGTCATCAGTGACAGGACGCAGCTTACAGCCCAGCGGAAGCGTGATGTAGCGTTTCTCACCGCTGGTCGTGTTTTCGCCAAGTAATAGCCGACCGTCCGCCTCGCGGTGCATTTGTTCCAGCATCTCGCTCTTTCCGCCACCGGACGCCCCCTCGTGCATGATCGTCACGGTGTTGTCATAAGGCGTGATGACTTGCACGGTCGAGCAGTGAGCGGTCGTCCAGTCCTGTTTCTCACCGAGGGTCAAGAGCATGCCATACACGCCTTTCTTGGCGGATGGTCCGGGGTACAGATTGTAGCTGTAAAGTTCGTGCAACTCCTCGCGGCGGTTGTGCACGACGACTTGCCGTCCGTCAAAATGCGTATGACGAAACGGGGGGGCGATGTAGATGATCGCGCTGTGGAAATAATCATCATTCTTGGCCTCAATCTCCTCGACTGGAACGATGCCCTGGAGCATCGCCAAGCCGAGCGCAAAGAAGCCCGCATTGGCTGGACAGATCGCAACGGCCGGTAGCCCTTTACCGCCACGACCGGCGTCGAAGAAGAAACAGGCCAAGTCTTGAGTCTTTAGCCAATCGAATGTCTGCTGTCGAAGTCCTTCAAAGTCTTCGCCGAATCGACCGCGATAGGTTTGCTTGTCCGTCGCTCGATCGTCGGCAATCACCATGCAGTCAGAATCGCGGCGGCGCATGTACGGATCCACGTAGTTGGCGCTCACCCCGTTCTTGACTCGGCACACCTTGACCTCAGGGACAAACTGCTCATTGACATCGTAGCCAACGGTAAAATAGCCTTGCTCGTCAACTAAATCGCTCGGAACGGCCGCTTCAACCAATTCCGAAACACTGCTGAAGAAACGAACCGACTTGGCTTCACTCAGCACCAACTCGGCGCTGCGCGAGAGCGAAATTTTTGGAAGATTGGATGTTAGCATTGCGTGCTCAGTTCCGGTGTAAAGGATTTGGATTTGCTTTAAGCCAGGGAGTAAGCCGGAGACTTGGGACGGGACATTTCGGTACCGTGCCTGACTACGCGGATCGCGATTCCGAATGGCAGTAAAGATGCCTGCGCACTTGCTGGCGCGGGGTTGAAACACGTCAGCGGCAAACTCTCAGCGAGTTATCATATCGCTCGCGATGCACTCAGAAGCATTGCTATTTTGCATGCGACCCATTGAATTTATCAATGCTTGCAGCTATGGCAGTGAGTCTGTTGTTGTGGCCAGTCTTAAGGTGCTGAGTGTCACTCTGTTGGTGTTTCCCTCAAGCAAATATCCCGCCCAGCGGCAGCCGACGGTGCTTCACCGACCGAACAAATGATCAGTGCGCTGTCGAGCGCGCCCATCGAGTTTGGGCTCATCAGCCAAGACGCGAACTTGATAGACTCGTGCGTGCCTTTAAGCTCATAGCTTCGTTACCACAAACGAAGTATTGGTAGGAAGATGGAGGTAGGGAAATGGGAACGGGCTATTTTCTACCTCCGTTCTCCTACCCATATTTCACGGCTTTTCAGGATAATCTGGGTAGGAATCTTGGCTAGTTTGAATTCGCTACCGGCTAGATGCGATTGGCATTCTCGTCAATCTGTTTTCGAAATACGCGACATCCCCTTGGTTGGGCGGGCGTCATCATAGACTGGCACGCCGATCACCGGTACTGAAGTTTGAGTACGATAGTGGTACGCTTCCACACCGATCTCATGCGCCTCCTGCTCGCTGACCTCTTGAGCCGCACATGGACTCGTGACGATGAAGGCCATCGCAAGGCAGGCGATCGCTAAACGGATTGGTTTCAGTTCACTGCCTTATAGGGATAATGATTGGTGTGGTTGATTCCAGTTCATTCAGTTGATCTTGAAATCGATCTTTCTAATCTTGCCATTGAATTCAAAATCTCCTTCAGTCTCGTACGAAGGTGAAACCGGTGTGATCGAGTCACGTCCGATCTCGAACGGTTCCAGACCATGACGAAAAAGACTGCGTTCCAGCGTACCTTTGCCAACAGATTCACCATTAACGAACAGTTCCAGCTTGCCAGCACCGTTCTTTGTCGTTGCGCCTGGTGAGAAAACAACTTTTACTTGAACCTCACCTTCGGGCAACTTCTGAACGCCATTGATCGTCTCCGTGGCCAGTTCAAAAGCGTTGTAGTGGAACGTGGGCTTGCCATCTTCGACATACAACGACCAACCCGCTGAGAAAGCCCCGGCACAAGCGATCACACCGCTGGCTGCCCCCTTCGATCGGCTTCTGTTTGATCCCGTTCACTTCGGAAGGCGTCGGAATCTTGCACGCTTCCAAAATGGTCGGCACTACGTCGATCACGTGATGAAACTGATCGCGCACTTCGCCTTTCGCTTTGATGCCAGCTGGCCAGTGGATGACCAATGGGTTGCGAGTGCCACCGAAGTGGCTGGCGACCTGCTTGGTCCAACTGAACGGCGCGTCCATCGCCCAAGCCCAAGCTGGCCAATTCGCTGAAGGTTCCTTCGAGGCCCCCTTCGGCGCTGGCACCGTTGTCACCGACCACGTACATGACCAGCGTGTTGTCGAGTTCGCCCGAAGCATCCAGGCTGTCGATCAAACGACCGACTTCGTGATCCGTGTGCGCCATGAACTCGGCGCAGTTTTCCATCAACTTCAAGTAGACTCGTTTCGCATCGGCGGGCACTTCGTCCCAGGCTTGCAGTTCGTCCGGTCGCGGCGTCAGCTTGGTTCCCGAGGGGATAATTCCCATCTCCAGTTGCTTCCCATGAGTGATTTCACGTTGCCTATCCCAACCATGATCGAAGCGGCCTTTGTATCGTCCGATCCAATCTCGGGGGACGTGATGCGGCGCGTGCGCGGCACCGGTACTGAAGTAGCAGAACCAAGGCTTGGTGCGATCGGCAGCCCGCGTGTTGCCAACCCAAGCGATCGCTTCGTCAGTCAAGTCCTCGGTCAAGTGATAACCTTGCTCCGGCGTTTTTGGCGCGGTCACAGGAACCGTATTACGATACAGCGTGGGATAAAAGTGATGGGCTTCGCCTTGGTTGAAACCGTAGAAGTAGTCGAACCCAAGCCCCGTCGGCCAGCGGTCAAACGGACCAGCGGGACTGATGTCGGTTTCGGGTGTGTTGTGCCACTTGCCCAACATGCTGGTTGCGTAGCCGTTGTCACGCAGCACTTGTGAGATCAGCGCCGTCTCTTTGGGAATGATTCCGGTGTATCCAGGAAACCCCGTTCCCATCTCGATGATCACGCCCGTACCGACCGAATGGTGATTCCGTCCCGCCAGTAAAGCGGCTCGGGTGGGACTACACAGCGCCGTCGTGTGAAAGCGATTGAAAGTCAATCCATTCTTGGCCAACTTGGTCATATTCGGTGTTTCCACCGGGCCGCCAAACGTCGAGCACATGCCGAAGCCAACATCGTCTAGCAGAATCAGCAACACGTTGGGGCTGCCCTCGGCTGCTTTCAATGGCTGAGGAAAACTGGGAGTCGATTCCTGATAGGTCTCGCCGATTTTCCCATCGAAAGCCGGATCGGGTTTGGGAAGTTGCGTCGGACTCTGCGCCACAGTCGTAGTGGTCCATGAGCAAAACACGATTCCAGTTAGTAACACAATGACTGTCCACACGAAGACTTCCTTCCCGGCCTGGCGTGCGCGGATGACAAAATTGCGAGTCGCAAACTTGGAGTTTACGGCCAGAAAGTCCGCTTGGATATTTTGTAGTTTGCCGACATGGACAGACATTAATAAGCCACACTTCCAGTCTGGCCTTAAGGCTTTGGTCTTGGTGTCGCCCTGGGGCTTGAGCGACATGATCATGATTTGATCAGCCATGTTCTCAGCTTCAACGATCTCGACGACACGTTGCTCCAACTGCCGATATCGATGTCCGCCAAATCCGTAAACTTGGCATCCCAGATCTTAAGTGAGTTGTTTGCCAGCTTCATGAAGTCGCTGTCGTGAACAACGACGACTTGGCCATCGGCTGTCTCCTGAACATCGATCTCGACCCAGTCTGCACCGTCCGCAATAGCCTGGCGGATGGCAGCCAGCGTATTCTCCGGCGCAGCCTTGGAAGCACCGCGGTGTGCCATGATTTGCACGTCATCTTGAAGCCTTACCGACTGGAGCGTTGCATAGCCAAGCAGCGCGGCAAGCAAAACCGCAATGACGCTGCCAGCGATTAGCCGTGGAGTGGTTAGGAATGAAGTTCGACCGCCTAAGCTGCTGTGGTTGTTTTCCAGGATTCGCGCAGTTGCCGCTTCTGAATTCGGACTAAGTCGCTGGTAGGCATGAAGCAACATGCCTGCAAAGGCGATTGTCGATAGAACATTCAGCAGCAGACTGGCGGTGGCCAGCACCGACAGCATCAGCCCTATCCGCGTTGCCAAGAATACGAGGGAGTCGACACGCTCTGCAATCAGCAAACGCCCTAGTGCACCCACGATCGCCGTAAGAACGATGTTCGCCAGGAACACGGCGGCAAGCCAAGTCACCAGCCAGATGAGCACTTGTATTCGATGTCCGGTAATCAGCTTGCGACTTGCACTGAGCGCCTGTGACGGTGGTATCTGCTCGAACAGAACCAGGGGGAGCGGCAAAAACCAACTGGAGTGAATGCGAAGCAACAGCCCTAACGCCAACACGACTAAAGCACCACCCATCGCGATGGCGACTTTGAACTCCGCCGGATTCTCGTTGAGGTAATAGTTGATGTCGTATTCACTGAGTAGCCAATGATAAACGCCGCCAGCGATCAACAGGAAAGGAGCCATCACCAGCAGGCTTCTGCCGATCAGTCGCGTTGTGACCGCCAACACATTCAGACCGTGTCCAAGAATATATCGAACGGCGGCTACTGATCTTGGCTGAGTACCCACTGATCGAGCCGCCAGGATGTAGAGCAGAGCTCCTAACTCCAGAGCGATGATCGCTAGCCACACGGCACCCAGCACGACCAAGCAAAACCAACCGAAGGGCCGGGCGAAGAACATGGCAATGTCGACGTCCGACAAGATGCTTTGCCCTGCGAACCCGAGTAATCCTTGCCAGAGCAACCCGAGCAGCGGTGCCAGCACAGCCAAAGCCAGAAGTTTAAATAGCAGATCTGTCGCCACGAGACTGCGCCAACAAGCAGCCAGGCTGCGCGCGATGGTACAGGTAAATACTATCACTGCCATGTCCCCTATCTGCATCAAACTCCGCTGCGCTTCCGTGTTAGAACTAACTGTGGATGCGTCGTGAAACACGTCGCAATTTCATGGCCGCGTAGACCATGACACCGCCGATGATGAGAGCTACTCCGGAAATCAGTTTGGAAACCGTCACGACACCCGTGCTGGGCCTAAGGATCAGGATCAGCCTGCAATGAATTAATCGCTCTGCTTGGTCACTGTTTTGACAATCGTTCCGTTGAACTCAAAGGGAGCATCTTCGTAGTAGTCCAAAGAAACGGGCGAATCGAGATCTGTTAACGAAGGCCACTAATCGTCATTACAAAAACTTCGAAAGATTAGAATTACCGATAGGTAGCTGTGCACAACTTAGAACAAACTAATTGGCCAAAACCACTGCTTGCAACACACGAACACAGACGCAACCTAAGCCACAATTTGTCTCTATCCGTGCGCATCCATATTTGTACAACTTCTATTTCACATGTCGTGAAAGGCTAACTTGAAAGAGCGTCTTGATGCGAGCTGCCAACGCACCTGTAACGCTACGAAAAAAACGAGACGCCCACTTCTGACGCCTCGCTTGTTTCCTATAAGGTTGGCAACAACAAGCGCCCGTTACTTACTGCCACCGCCCTCTTGGAGCTTCTTCATAACGTCGTCGAGGTTGAAGCTAGCTGCTTTTTGACGGGGAGGGAACTCCTTAAAGGTCATCAAGAACTTGCCAACATAGTCTTGGGCAGGAACCAGCAGGAAGGCATGATCGAGAACCCAATCGTAATACGTGTTGGACGTAACGTCCGCACGTTCGTAGGGGTCTGTCCGCAGGTTAAACATCTTGGGCAAGCGCAGTGAAACAAAGGGTTCCGACCAGATTTGCAATGTCCCAGGGGCGCGTTGCTCAAGAAAAACAAGCTTCCCGTTATCAAACCGCAAACCGGTCAGTTGCTGGTCATCATTGCAGTAGATGAACGATTCACGAGGTCCCTCTTTCTGTTAGCCAGTCAGGTAGGGCAGGAAGTTGTAACCATCCAGATGCACTTTGTAATCGCGACCAATGGCCTTATGACCGGTGAGCAACTTTTCCTTGATCTGTGGTTCGCCCGCCATGGCGAGAATCGTGGGCAACCAGTCAAGGTGAGAGATGATTTCGTTGGAGACAGTTCCGGGCTTGATCTTGCCCGGGTAGCGAACCATAGCAGGCACGCGGTAGGCACCTTCCCAGTTGGAATTTTTCTCACTGCGGAACGGCGTCATCGCCGCGTCTGGCCAGCAATTCATGTGCGGGCCATTGTCGGTGCTGTACATGACGAACGTGTTGTCGCCGATACCCAATGCGTCGATCTTATCCAGCACGGTCCCGACATTTTTATCATGATCGATCATGGCATCCGCATACTCGCTCATCCAACGCCCTGACTGTCCTAGGCTCTCGGGCTCTTCCTCTGCGTTTAGGTGATAGAGGTTTCCGTAGAACTCGTCGAAGCCATGATTGGTGGGCAGCATCTCATCGCGATCCCCCGAGTGATTCTTACCGAATTGACCGGTCGCGTAACCCAGTGGCTTGAGCAGGCCAGCGATGTCCGGCGCACAGAAGCCAGTCACAGCCGGTGCCAGCCACCCACTGGGGTAGTTGAATCCGCCCATTCGAATCGTGTACATCATTCACGGTTGTCAAGTTTGCACTGGCAAGTCAACATTGGACGACCTGCGTGGGCCGCTAATACGAATCCGCCTAGCGCACGATTGTGCCAACCAGAAAACTAGCCGTTTTGCCGTGCTCTAGAGTCAATCGCGGCCAACAAATCGATTTTTCGAGTATACTTACCGAGCAAAACCAGTATTGGCAAATAATTATTTCTAAGCGAGGGCGTTATGTTCCGTAGGGACCTTTACAGATTTTCAGTTTCGATGCTTATGGTTCTGACAATCGGTCAGTGGTCAGTTGCGCAGGAGCCCAAGCTGGAAAAGCTGTTGCAACGATCTCCGTTACCCGCCAACGCCATTTGCTACCTGCACACGCCGTCATTGAAGAAACTGCTAGCGGATGCCAATCTGACAATGGAACTCGCCGACAAAGCTGAGGAAGTTTGGTTGGTCTCCGACCTCGATACCGAAGCTCTAAAGCCCAACTGGGAAGCTGGCTACGCCACTATTCGGCAAACCATGGACGCTGACAGTTTAGCTAAGGCGCTAGGTGGCTACGTCGACATGATTGGTGATCAAAAAGCGGTTTGGACTCCCAAGCAGAGTTACATTGTACCTTTGGGACAGGATCAGATTGGCTTTCTTCGACCAGCCAAACGAAACCTGCTGGCTGAGTGGATTGATGGTACCACACATAACCCCATTCCTGCGTACTTGGCTACACAGGCCAAGCAACCCGAGCAGTATTTGTCATTCATGATTGCCTTGAATCTGAAAAATACATTTTCCGCTGTTAATCTGAAAAGCCGAGTGCCGTCATTCGATGCGCTCAAGGGCCAAGATCCGCAGGCAATAGCAGAGTTGTTTTCGACTGTTCAAGGTATCAACCTGATTGTTGGACGGCAAAGCCTGTCGGAATGCATATTGACGGTCGAATTCGGTCAGTCACCGGCGAGTCTAGCAGCTATTGGAAGTGCGGTTTTGAACGAAGTTTTAAATCGCAACGGCACAAGTGCTCCTGAAGTAGCCTCTTGGAAGACAAAAGTCGACGGCAACAAGTTGTCGTTTCAGGGGCCGATTTCCGCCGAGTTGCTCGATAGTGTTCTTGGAATCTTTAGCATCGGTGAACATGCTAATGAGGTCACTAAAAAGCTGGCTCCCATGAGCCAATCGACACAAAGCAGTAGTAGCGCAATCCAAGTCGCCTCGAAAGAGTACTTTGACAAGGTGATCGCCTTCATCGAGCGAGTGCGAAAGTATGAAGCGCAATCTACGGGATATCGAGCCAAATGGGATGAACAGCAGGCGCGCCGCATTGACGAAATTGGTACGTTGAATGTGGATCCTCAGTTAATTCAGTACGGTGCCAATGTTTCTAGTATCTTACGTGGGAATTCTACTGCGATCCGAGTTGGTAATGTTGCCGCCGGTCAGGTTGAGGCCGGTCAGGCGAACAGTGGTGGTTACTACGGAGGCTATTATGGAGGCGCCTACGGAGGCTCCTACGGCGGTTCGTACGTTAGCAACCAAGCCGCCATGAACAATGCCATGACCACTGGTACCCAGCAACGCATGGCTGCCGGTGGTAGCTATCGACAAGCAATTGCGAGTATCGACCAAATGACTGGAGAAGTCCGTCGTGCAATGACTGAAAAATTCCAAGTGCAGTTTTAGTCGATTCAGGATCAGGATATTACGGTAAGCCTTTTTTCTAACTTGATGAGATACGTGAGTTGCATAGGAGTACGGACATGTTTCATTTAAGATCGTATGCTTTGGGGCTATTGCTAGTATTGAATTTGTTCGCGGGGCCTTCGCTTGGACGTGAGTGGACGAGCGCTTCGGGCAGCTACAAACTGGATGCTGAGGAAATTAGCTTTAATGAGACGATGGTCGTTCTGAAACGACCGACAGGCGAACTTGTGGCTGTCGAAATTGCTGAGTTGTCAGAAGCTGACAAGAAATATATCCAGTCACAAGAAGCGAAAGAAGCTAAAGCTAAAGCCGCCGATGAGATGCAAACATGGACTTCAAAAGATGGTATGAAAGTTAGGGGGCGAGTACTGGCCTTTGGGCGGAAAGACTTGGTCGTACAGCGAAAATTGGGGCAAGTTTTTGTCAACGAGAAGAAGTTTTCGACCATTGATCCACTTCATCAACGTCTCGTGTTTCGGATTTTGTCGGAGCTTGAAGGGACGAAGATTGAGGATGATAAGCAACTCCACGAATGGTCCAAAACGCTAGGTGGCGTCCCCAAGACTTACACTTTGGAAGGCGTGCTCTTGCAACTGGAAAGTGGCGATGAAATAGGCGTCCCGTTTTTCCTGTTTGCGCCTGAAGAGTTGGCTATCTTGGAGCCAGGCTGGGAGCTCTGGAAAGAAAGAGCCGAGAGCGACGACAGTCGTAATCGAGAGAGCTTTCTAGTAAATTCCGCAGCCATGGCCTATCAGCGAGATCGTGCGGCTAATCAGCAAATCGAAATGTTGAAACTCGATATGTTGGGTGCTGTGGCAGGAGTCACTGCGATCTGGCAAGTTGGTTTGGCACCCGGCCCAAGAAGCTATGGTCGCCCGGTGACCGTGATGATTACGGCGCAGAATAGTGATATCGCTTCACAAAGGGCGATGCAGCGATATCCAGGCTACATATTCGTCGGCGTCCGCAGGGCGAGCCGCTAGCCAGGCTCGGCTATCTAAAGAGAGACTATCTAAAAAGAGAACATTAGCTGGAAGAATCTTCCGATTGTGCCGATGACAACGATTGGAAGGTAGCTTGGCAGATGGTCGATTGGCTGTTCGCAAGGATGCAGGGCGAGGGTCGCCAATTAACAGAATTGCGGTTCTCACCATGGATTGGCGAATTGATGAGACTCGCGCGACTTGTATTATCGGCGTTCATCGTTTTGGGCTGGCTGTCCAGCACAAGCGGTTTGCCCCTTTTGCTGGCGCAAGGTAGTTACTCGGCTCCATCTTTCTCTGACGCGAATCTTCCAACTGTCAATCTTGCCGAGAGGTTTTCGCTCCTCGATCCACTTGAGCGGCCCGTCGCGGTTTACCGCAGGGAACAAGCCCTCAACCCCAGTTTGGATGCGGCTTCCGTTCCAACTTTAGGCAACCCAAGTGGCACCACACTCAAACCCGGTCTGCCGCTTGACAACCAGGACCAGGTTGGTGACTCGCCTCTCCGCGTGGGTTATGACGGTGGATTTGTAATCGCTAGCCAAAATACGATGAAGGTGGGCTCCGCTGAAGATCCCTACCGATTGGTTATCAACGGCTGGGGCCAGTTGCGCGATACAGTTTTCGACTCCAAAGGGGCAGGCTCTGACCTGAATCAACTGCAACTCAAACGTGCCCGCTTGGTCTTTTCTGGAAATGCTTTCACTCCAGAATTTCGCTACTACGTGCAGCTCGACGGTCGCAGCAACTCAGGCGATGCGGTTCGCATTCTTGACTACTACCTGACCTATGACTTGGGGCACCACATCTGGAAGATTGACCGGGATACCCTGGGCTTCAAGACCGGCTTGTACAAAATGCCATTCTCATTGGCTCGCCAGTTAAGCGGCAAAGAGTTGCAGTTCGCCGATCGCTCCATGTCGAGTATGTACTTTGATGTGAATCGGAGTTTAGCTTGGGGGCTGTACGGCAAACTAGACGCATTAGACACCCCGATCAACTGGGAGGTCGCCTTGTTTAATGGCCTGGTAACTGGCGGAGCAGAAACGGGAAGCAGCGGTGACCTGGATAATAACAACGCCGTCTCGGCTCGAATTTCTTGTTTCCCTACCGGTGACTGGCAGAGCGGTCAGCTAGCTGATTTTACGATTCATGATTCGTTCGCCAGCCGACTGGGAGCTGGCTGCGCCTTTACCACGATTGATCGTTCAGGACAGACAGAATTCAATGCTTTGCGAAGTGTAGATTCGGGTGCTTCGTTGGCAACATTATTACCGACCAGCGTAACCTCTTACGATGTGGCCCTGTATTCGCTGGACGGTTCGATGAAGTTTCTCGGTGTTTCGGCGACCTGCGAATATTACTTTCGAAACGTCAACGGTTTCCGCGGAGTGAGCTTGCCCAATTTATTCGATCACGGATTCTGGTTGCAAACGGGAATATTCCTGATTCCTCAAAAACTGGAGTTACTGTCGCGTTGGTCACGTGTTCAGGGAAGTTCTGGAACCCTGGGCGCATTCGACCAAAGTTCTGAAGAGATCGCCGGTGGGTTGGTGTACTACTTTCGGGAGCAACAGGCCAAATTGACCGTCGATGCGACGTATTTGAACGGAGCCAGCATAGACTCATCCACCTTGGACATCGCCGCAGGCGACATCGGCTGGCTCTACCGTACTCAGTTGCAGTTCAGTTTTTGATGCTGCACGCTAGAAGGCCAAGTTCATACGCGCTCCGGCAACCCAAGCTCTGACTAAGTGCGCGCGCGCCGGGGTAACGACTTGTAGATTGGGCGTACTCGACCACGAACCGCTTTGCCTAGCAATTGGTGCTTGGCTGAAATGCCGTGGGACTCTGCTGAGGAGCTCGCCTAGTCACCGCCCGCGCCACGATTCATAATATTGGCCTTTGCTCGCTGCGTTACTTCTGTGACTTGGCGAGAAACTACTGGCCGCGCTTCGCGAAGTCAACCGCGCGAGGCCATTCGGTGTCCCCGTCCGGGTTCGAGTTGATCCACTGACTGGCCAGCTTGACGTGGAGGTTTGACATGTTTGATGTGGGGCGCAATTGCGCCGCGTCGAGCTTCAAGAGCTTGGCCAAGTAATTACTGGTGGTCTCTAGTTCCTTTTCACGTTCAGGTACGGTGGTTGCAATTCGGCTCCAATCGCCCGCTATCGGAGAGGTGGTATTGTCCGTGGTACGGTTCTCGTCAAGTCGTAGCAGGTGATCGCGAAGCGCATGCCCCGCCAAGTGAAAGATCAACGGCGAGTCGGTGTTGGCAAGTCGTGCGTGGTTGCCCGCGATCGTTTCCAAATGCCGCTCCAATTGTAGTTGATAGACTGGGTCATTCTGTTGCGTGACATCGATTCCGCGACGCAGGTCCATGCGGTCGAGCAGTTCGCGGTGAATCTCTCCCAACACCAATGCCAGTTGATCATCCAGGGCCACGATCCGAGCATGTTGACTCAGCTCCTCCGCTCGCGGCAAATCGAGCGTGAGGGTGAAGGGGAACATTTCGATGGCGACATTCGACTTGATCTCGCGTCGCTGGCCAGCGCTCAATTGTTCGTCACCGAACTTGATACCGTTCACCCCCAGAACGCGGATCTCCCACTGACCACTCCGTTGGGTGAGCACGGCCGCTTCGCTGGCGACATAGGGACTATGCAAGACGAGTTCGTTGCGCGGATCGCGACCAATCCGCAAGCGATTCCCGCTTACTTCTAGCAGGCGGCGCTCGGTGTCGACCACATTGTTGTACCAAATGCGCATAAACTAAAATACTTGCTCTTTAGGGACCACAAAGCGAATCAAGTCTCCTGCTAACAGTACCGCCGGAACGTTGGGAATACCCTCCAGTCAAACTGCCTGATAAACCAGTTGCCCTGACGATTGTTGGGAGTTACTGTTCGGAAGGTTGTCCAATGGTTGCCTAAGTGTTGCGTCTTGACTGTGCGCCGGGAGGGCTGTACCGTAGCCGATGGGTGGTGGAACTAAGAATAAGAAATTAGCTACCCATTTGGCAGCTAGCATTTCCAACAGCCTCCGCTTGAGCGTCATTCGCGTATCGTAAAGTGTGGCGAATGCGGTCAGGTCGCTATCTCCCGCAGCAGAAGTGCGGTCAGTAATAAATCGAATCAGTTTTTCGTCCAGGCTTGTCAGTCCTAGAGGGACATGGGGGGAAGGGTATCGCCCAACGGGAGCATTCTTGGCGGCCAGGCGAATGAGAGTATCGAGTTGCCGATTCTCACCCGTGTTGGTCTTTAATCCCAATCGCAATTCGGGACCACCCCAGGCCTCTTGAATTGCACACAGCGCTGTGGCTTCACCGATCAGATGATTGTTGGCGGTGATAGTGTTCATGGCTCTGGCCCGCCACATGGCTTGTGTGGCAGCCCGCTCAATCCTGTCTTGCGTGTCGGGCCAGTCGGCGGCGGAACTCCAGACACATGCGGTCCGGGCGGCGGCATAGGCGGAGTAAACCGTCCCAACCTTGGCAGTCATCATAAGTGTCGATTCAACGATCAAGGCAACCAACAACATTAGAAAAGGAATGGTCATGACGTAAGAGAGCGTGTAAGCACCTCCATCTTCGTCGCGATGGAAGTTGTTGATGTAGTTTTGCAAGCGATCGCGATTGTAGGTTGGGGGAGTTTCGCGTTGGTTCATCTGAGTTTCACGAATCGTTTATAAGAACGGCATGGTTAACGCGCCACTGTGCCCAGAGATCATCGATTGCACCAGGTCAAGTGCTTCACCGCGCCGCACTTCCCCGACCAGAATGCGATCGGGGCGCATCCTCCGCCAAGCTCAACCGCCCCTGACGCTCGATGTATACAGTCTCTGGCCCGTTGATCATGATCTCCGTAACGGTCGGATCATCGAGAAAACCGAGAACGGGCTGAAGGAAATGTCGAGTCGTTTGAGCGTAGATTTCTTTGGTTTGCATGGAACTGATTCGCGGGGGAATGAGTTACTCAATTGCGTTTTCCCCGGATGGAAATTTTCTGGTGGTGGGAGTGCACGACTATCGTGAACATGGGGCGATACGTGTGTATCGAACAGACGGGCTAGACGAAATCGATCAATTGTTGGCAGGGCACAGTGTTCCAGTGCGACACGTGGCTTTCTCGCGCGACGGGCAACAACTGGTCAATGTCGATGCCGATGGCTTCATCGCTGTTTGGGATTGGAACACTCGCGAAATTACCAAGCGTCTACCACCACGTGATACCAATGCACCCATCTATGATGCATTGCATTTTCCCGGTGATGAACCAATTCTGTTTGGCGTCGATTTCGGTGGTCCGGTACTGTATTCGACCCCATCGTTGGTGGCACCGCAACCAGACTCGCTGCCAGCAACTCTGCGGGCTTGGATGATCGACATCTTCGGTCGCAAGTTTACTTATCCGTTTGGTACAGCTCAAGATCCGCGCATTCTCGACTTGCGGATGGATGACAACCTATGGGCTGCCGCTGGGGTGGGGAATGAGAACGAAGGGAATAAATTTTGGGTTGGCGTATGGCCGACGCACTCCGTCCAAGTACCCGGGGTCCCCGCCCCCACTGTGATCTACGACCAGCATCGCTGGAATGTCACCGCCCACCAACGCGTAAGTGATGCATGTCCTTCTTTACCGAACAACCGGCTGTGATAGGCTCAATTCTATTTGGCCTAAGCGTGGGGTTACTTGTCTGGTGGCTGTTGGGGCTACTTATGCACAAGCGTAGGGACTGGTGCGCGGTATGAAGATGAGCGGCGAGTGAGAATGCGGCGACGCGACAGTGTTTTTCGTTGGTTCGAACCTGCCATCGACGAACTTGCAAGAATGATTCCAGGTTCAGACGCTAAACAGTGCTCAACGATATCGACGCGGGGCGCAGTCGACGTCAGGCCTTGGATGAATGGAAAACACGCATGCGTGATGGCGATGTGGCTGAGCTCGTTTTTGCAATTAACAAAGGTGAGGAGTTGGGGACACCACTGAGCGCAATCTTGATGGAGCAGGCCGAAAAGATGTGACTCAAACGATCACAATGGGGAGAGAAAGCGGCCGCTGAGGCAGAGGTGCAAATCGTTTTTCCTGGGCTGCTGATCATGGTCGCAGGTCTGATTGTAATCATTGCCCCCATTCTATTACCCGCCGCGTTTAATATTCTGGGAGGGACTTGAGATGGGGACGCGTATTCTGGTTCAATCAGGAGTGGCTGCCGGAACTAAATTGTGGATCGAACAGACGGTGATTCGTGTCGGTCGCGATTCGCTGAAACCCCCGTAGTCGCAGGCATCGATCGCGCCAACGGAACAGGCCAAGATTCTTTGAGTGGCAACACCACCAGCAGTCAAACCGGTTTGTACCTAGCCGTGATCGCGGCGTGCATCCTCGGTTCAATTTTGTTGCTGGTGCGGCATAACATTGAACGACTGGTTGAAGCTAGGCTAAAACAGCTGAGTTCCTAGTACTCTCTCCACCTTTAATTTTGGGCTGAAGGTTTTTTGTAGAACGATTGTCCCAATCGTTTTCTGCAGAAATTGGGACAGTTGCTCTACACTCTACCCCCAGGTTAAATGTGGACAGCGCCCTAGTGCGTTTTCCCGCTGCTCAGGGCCGAACAACTAGTCCACAGTTATTGAACGAGCGGACCAGGTTTGGAGTCAAGTTGGAAATTGGCTTGGTCGGTCCCTTCTGGAGGGACTTCGAATTTGAGCGGGTTGTCGTAGTCCGCATATTTTGCAGGGACCCGTTCAGGTTTCATGTTGATCGTCTCGCCGTTGGGTCCTTCGTCGGCCGACACAGTAGTGATCATCACGCGATGGGGGCCGACGATTGCACCGATATCTCCTTTAAAACTTTTCATGGTGTAATATCCTTCGTCGTCGGTCTCAGCATAGGAGCCATAGCCTACTTCGGTACTGTCTCCTTGGGGAAGTGGCTCAAAGCCTACGATGGCACCTGTTAAGGGTTCGCCGTTGAGTGTGACAGTGCCAGAGACTGGGGCGAACTTGAATTGTGGACCACAGCCGACAAATAAACTTAGCAGCAACAACCTGCCGAGTGGTAAGCAGGACTTCAGCATTCTTAGGCTCCAGCAGAGATTCGTTTTGAATACGGTTGGGTAACCCGCTCTGGGTCGATCGTTCATTGCATCATGCCATGCATTCTTAGTGTACCTCAGACGCTAGCCGTGGGCCCTCGGGTCAATCGCAGCCACCATGAGCCCACGGTTAGCGTCTGAGGTTCACTAACAGCGCCAAAGCCATGTGGAGTGGCGCTGTTCAATTTTCTTTCGGTTCGGGGGGAGGCGAGCTTGCCCAGGAATCAGCATTGGCTGCTATTCAAAGCTGCCGGTGATTTCACCACGTGCAATCGTGCTCAGGCCCTCGTAGGTCAGCGTGTCCATATTCGTGCTCAGTGAGTGGACCGAACCATCGACGAAGACAAAGTTGGTTACGCCCGTGTGGAGGCTGGTGAAAGCGCGATAGCACTTCCAGTGCTGTTTGTTAAATGTGGCCGCCCAGCAATCGGCGAAGTCTGGGATGCGAGTGTAGGATTCGGGTTGGGCCGCAGCCAGATTGACAAAGCCCTTGGAGATCAGGCCAAAGGCTCCACGACTGGGGTCGGTCCGAGTGTGATACTCGCCGATCAATAGCGAATTGCTGGTCCCGTCGATCACTGAACCAAACTTGTCGATACCAATGTTGGGTCCGACAGCATGAATGGCCCCTCGCGATTCCGACTCACCAGCTCGTAACGTATTCATGTGACCATGCCAATCGTAGTAGCCGTTTTGGCCACGAAAGCGTCGGCCAGCATTCCCTTTGTAGGACGTCGGCTGTACTTTTTCTCCGTCGGAATAAGCGGCTTGAGCTGGAACAATTAATGCGTCCTTCCCCACATCCGACGGACAGATATAGACTGGCACCTTCGTTTGATGGATGGGGAGATTATCAATATGTACGTTGTAGAGTTGGTGGTTGTAGGCGTTGTATAGATTCCCTTGTTCCATGAAAGGTAGTAGAGCGATCCCCCAGCCGGTGAAGACGGTCGTGTTGGCACCAGTCCAATCATTGTGAACGCTCCCCGGGACCAAAACTCTGTGGGTGTCGTGGTACATGTGTACCGCCAATCCCATCTGCTTAAGATTGTTGGAGCACTGCATGCGCCGGGCTGCCTCGCGGGCCGCTTGAACCGCTGGCAGAAGCAGACCAACCAAAATGCCAATAATTGCGATGACCACCAACAGCTCAACTAGAGTGAAGCCGCGAGAGGTACGGGTGGACCTTATGCTGAACATAAAACGCTCCTTGAAAACAGGGACTCTTTAAATCGAAGATGCGAATTATGTTGCTGCATAGTAACCAAACGCTCTTCGCGGTATTTCAATAGCGTTATACATCGAATGAAGTCCTGTTTAGCGCGGAAAGTGCTGGAAATCCTAAAGTTTTCTCCCTTTTTCTTGCGGGAGGTAGAGCCTGGAGTTCGGTTTGGAGGTGGTGCTCAACTTGAGTTGGGAGCAACGCTTGGGATAAAGACCCTCAGTTTCTTCGGGTAAAGATTGCGAAAAGTTTATGTCGTGGCGGTTTCGGGATGTGCGCAGTAGGGGGCACCCGGCGTTTCGCTGCGGGTAGATGGCGAGTAAGGGTAACGGGTCCCGCTTCCACTAAACACTTGTCATGGCGGTTGCCTTGATTTAGTCTTATGGCTCCCTTTATTTCCGATCTCAGAACAGGTGCATGATGGGCTTTTATTGGCGGTTCACTGGTGTCCTCAGTGTGGTTGGACTTATCTGGCTCAGTTCCCCGAGCCGGGCTGACTTTGTCACCATGGTCAACAATGGCAATTCCGGCAATCGAGTCGATTTGGTGTTCGTGGGGGATGGCTATACGGCCAGTGAAGTATCGACCACCTACGCGGGGCATGTCAGTTCGATGGTCTCCTACATGTTCGGTAGCGCATCCAATCCGCTTTCGCGCTATGCCAGTTTTTTTAATGTCCATCGCGTCAACGTCATTAGCAATCAATCGGGAGCGGATGTCCCGCAATCGGGTATCACGCGCGACACGGCTCTAGACGCGACCTATCGCTATGATGGCACAACCGATCGCTTGTTGTATTTCAACGCAGCCAAGGCGAATGCGGCCGTCAGTACCGCGCTGGCTGGGACGAGCATCGATGTCGATATGCGGATTGGCGTCGTCAACGAATCGGTCTATGGTGGTGGAGGCGGACAGTGGGCCGTCTACGCTGGTGGCAATGCGCAGGCATCGGAGATCGCCGTGCATGAACTGGGGCATTCCTTCGCGGGCTTGGCAGACGAGTATTTTTCTCCTGGCACTTACACTGGCCTGGAGCCTGCGGCCGCGAACGTCACGACCAGCCCCGCAACGGGCAAATGGGATCGCTGGGTTGGTTACAACGATCCCAGCTCGAACATTGGGCCCATTGGTTACTACGAAGGAGGTCAATATGTATCCAACGGCATCTATCGCCCATCGGACAATTCCATCATGCGCAACCTCTATCGTCCGTTTGATGCAGTAGGACGGGAGGCTCTCGTCTCCGCCATCTACAACGAAGTCCATCCGCTGGATGCTTGGTTGATGGAGTCGACCATGCTCGATCAGACCAGTTCGGCTTGGGTCGATGTAGTCGACACGTCAGTGATCGATGTGGATTGGTTTCTGGATGGCACTCTGCTAACCGTCACCGGTGAAATGCTGAATGTTGGGGAACTTGGTCTCACTCCGGGAAACTACACCTTGACCGCCAAGGCCTATGACAATTTGTTAGACCATTCGTTTTTGGGGGACGGTTTGGATTGGTGGCGTCTCGCTCCCGGTCGGCTGACGCAGTCGGTATCGTGGAGTCTGGCCATCACCGCAGTTCCTGAACCAAACGCATGGGGTTTGTTGTTGGTCTGCAGTTCAGGCTATGTGCTGCGCCGCCGAGAGAGAGGCTTGGCTGCTAACCGAGCGGTAGGAGTGTCAGGCAGGAAAGCCTGACGTACGGGAGGTCGTGTCTGGCAAGAAAGCCTGATGTACGGGAGGGAGATTTAGCTACTGGCAGAACGGTAGGAGCGGAGGGCTTGTTGAAAGACCCAGCGACTGGCAAGCATCGACAATACGGTGGCCAGCATTGTAAAGCCGGCCAGCGGCCATTCCCAACTGGCGCGCGGGGTCAGCGGTTGGGCTAGTAGTCGTGCCGGGACATTGACGACGACCAACACTGGAATGACATACGTGAACACAAATAGCAGGGGGAATCCCCAGCCGCGGGCGTAGATCTCCATCGGGTAGCGCGAAAAGTTGGTGATGTAAAACCAGAAATCATACAGCGTTTGATTGCGTCCCAACCAGACACTGGTGGCAGCCAAGCAGATCATCAGGCTATAGAGGATCGCCACGCCACACATCACAAAGAGTGGGTAAAGTATCAATATCGAAGGCTGAAACTGCCATGGATTGTCGGGGCGGTTCACCAAATGTGACAGGCTGATAGCTAAGATTACGATCCCCAACAGCAAATTGGCGAGACTGGACCAACTCACCTTGCGGAGCGATATTAAAAACTGCGTATCGATCGGTTTGAGCATCGCAAAATCGAGTCCACCGGTGCGAATCAATTCGCTGAACTCTTCAAAGTTGGGCATGAAGAAGGCTTGCACGAGTGAGTTGATGATCCAGGTCGTCCCCATGAAGACGAAGAATTCGTATTTGCCCCAGCCGGTATCGCGCCCAATGGAAGTGGTGTGTTCGAAGATGATCCAGTACAGGCCGACGTTCATGATCGCCCAACTGAGACTCGAGATCGCCTCGATTAAAAAATTGGCGCGGAACATCATGTCGCGCACCAACGAATTGCGGGCGAACATCAGCAAGACTTGAAGATAATTCGGATGCTTGGATCGATTGTCACTTGTGCTCATTAGCCACCATATCCGCTATAACGTCTGAGGCCACGGGCATAAAGAAGACGTGAGATGCCGATCAAGGCCAGCAGCCACAGCGCTTCGGCGGCGACTTGATTCCAGAGTTCCTGGGCAGGGATTTTTTCGAGGAAAATCGCCGCTGGGAAATAGGCCATGTACTTAAAGGGCAAGTAGTCGACGATCGTCCTCCAAGGTCCTCCCAACTCGTCAAGAAGTTCGAGCGGAAACATGTGGCCCGATAGAAAAAAGTTGAGCAACATATAAACGAATAGCAGCGAGCTGACCTCGAGAAACCAAAAGCCGATGAGGCCAATGCATAGATCGAGAAAGTAGCCCATCAAAAAGCCTAGCATACATGAAATGACAAACGCGCACAAAATCTCACCCGAAGGCCAACCATTGGTGAAGTAACCTCGGCAGAGATAAAACACCAAAGCAAAGGGGAGCGTGGAAATAGTGTAGTAAGCGATTTTGTGCGCGACTCGCCCCAGCAACATGAAGCCGATCATGTCGATTGGTTGCACCAAATATTTTTTGATCTCGCCATCGCGAATTTGCTTGGCTACGGAAGATGCCAAGCCGGGCATGCTTGAAAAAGCCCGAGCTAGCATCGACAATAAGTAGTAGGCAATCATGTCGGGGAGCGTGTAGCCAGCTAAACTCGCCTTGGCGGAACCGCCGCCCACAGATTCAAATACGGCCGCCCATAGAAAGACCTGCGTGATGATCGGGAGGAAGCGCATCAGCGTACCGAGCGCAAAATCGCCACGATAGGCCAAGCGCTCTTCCAGCGCAATGCGGAAGATCATCCACCAGCAGGCAATTCGATTAGTGAGTGCGAGGGTATTCATGCGCTGCGAGGGGCTAACTACAAAACTCTCGCTCCTGCCAGGCAAGCGGGCGAGGGGGCGTGGGTGTGGGTAGAGAGTGTTGGTGCTAATAAATGGTTTGTAGGTTGTCTGGTTTAGTCTTGCTTGTACAAGGCTGCAATTACTTCTTCCAGTGGTGGATCTTCGACGGCTACATCGTCAATCTGATAGTGTTGCAAGATGGCGGCGAGCATCTTGGGGACTTCGGTGCGGGCGCAGCGCAAGGTCACTTTGGGAAGGACCACTGAGGTCACTTCCGCAAATCGCGCGAGCCCCTCAGCCGATTGACCCTCGGTCAACTGTAACTTGAGTATCTTGGAGCCACTAAAACTGTCGATGATGCCCGCCAGGGAACCGTCAAATTTGATCGCTCCGTCAATGATCACTACTACGCGTTGACAGAGCGCGGCGATGTCCTTCATGTAGTGGCTGGTGAGCAGGATGGTTGTCTTGCGTTGCTCTTGGTAGTAACGCAAGAATTGTTGGATGTTATGCTGAGCTATGACATCCAATCCAATCGTGGGCTCGTCCAGAAACAGCACTTCGGGTGAGTGGAGCAGGGCGGCGATGAGCTCCATTTTCATGCGTTCACCGAGCGACAATTCGCGAACTGGTCGCCCAAGCAGCTTTTGTACTTCTAACAGATCAGCCAGCTCGTTGAGCGCGCGCGTGAACTCGCGCGACTCGATCTGATAAATTCTTTCGTGCAGCCGAAATGATTCTTGGGCGGGCAGATCCCACCAGAGTTGATTCTTCTGTCCCATGACCAGCGCGAATCGTCGGCGGTAGTCGTTGTCGCGGAGCCAGGGGACATGCCCCATGACACGGGCGGTGCCGCTGGTGGGATAGATCACGCCCGAGAGTAGTTTTAAGGTGGTGGTCTTGCCGGCACCGTTAGGCCCCAGGAAGGCGACAAACTCCCCCTGTTCGACTCGCAGGTCGATCCCGCGCACTGCATCGACTTGGCGATACTCGCGATGCCACAGCCCGCGGACAGCCGACATCAGCCCTTCTTGCTTTTGATAGACTCGGTACGATTTGCTTAGTTTTTCGATCTCGATGATGGCCATGCTGCTAAGCTTTGTCTAGAAAAGGGGGCTGCCCCTTTGGAGGCAGGCCTGGAATTATAGGAAGCCAATCAATGAGCGCACAGCGGCATTGACAATTCAAATGAGTAGAGCATCCATGCTAGACGACCTTCGGACCGGATTAGGACACGATACGCATCGCATTGCGACCGGAGGCCCTTTGCGTTTGGGGGGCATTGATATCCCGGTTGATTTTCATTTAGTCGGTCATAGCGACGCCGATGTGCTGCTACATGCCATCACCGATAGTTTGTTGGGAGCTGCCAATCTCGGAGACATTGGCGAAATGTTTCCTGATACGGCCGAGGAAAACAAAGGCAAAGATTCAGCGGTGATGTTGGCGGCGGCCATGGAACGCGTCCGCACAGCGGGCTGGCTAATCGGCAACATCGATTGCGTGGTGTTGGCCGAGCGCCCCAAGCTGTTGCCGCTCAAGCAACAACTCTGTGCGCGTATCGCCGAGATCCTGCAAATCGATGCGCACCGCATCGGCTTGAAGGGGAAGACGGGCGAACGTGTGGGGGAGGTGGGGACTGGTCAAGTGATGCAAGCCATGGTGGTTTGCTTGCTTCGTCGTTAACTCAGCTCAGCCAGTCCATCGCAGATCGCGATGACTTTACGATTGGCCCAGTCGTTGTAGGCATACAGCGAGTCGAATAGGTCTTGCATGGAATAGGGCGTCGTAGTGTTATGGCTTAAAGAACGGATTGGTGGAGGCAGGTGGTCGCGCGTGAGGCTAGCATTTAGGCAGTTGAGGATTTCATCTTTTTGCCGCACATTTTTTTGTCGAATGGGTTTAGGCGATCGTCGCTGATCGCTCTGCCGGTCAGTTGCATTGGCATCACCACTTGTCGTGGATGCTACTCAGGCTCGCCGACAAAAAGATGTGCGGCAAAAAGCTAAATGCAACGAATTTCGCCGACAGCACAGTCCAGAGATTCACCGCAAGTGAGAGTCTTAAGACAGGATTTCATCGATCGGTTCGGCTTCGACAAGTTTTATTGGGCGGCGGTCTTCGGATAGATTTTCGGCGCTGGGATCGACTCCGACAGCTCGACTGAGGGTTGCCAAAAATTCCGGAGCGGTGACGGGACGATCCGTGACTTCCATCCCATCGTCGCTGGTTTTACCGACGATCGAGCCGCCGACGATACCAGCACCGGCTAGCACGCAGCTCCAAGCACTAGGAAAGTGATCGCGGCCACCCATGTCATTAATTTGTGGCGTGCGGCCGAATTCACCCATCCAGCAAATTGTCGTCTGTTCGAGCAGACCCGATGATTTGAGATCCAACATGAGCTGACTCCAGCCTCGATCGAGTTGCCCACTAAGTCGTTTAACGATATTGAAATTGTCGGCATGGCTATCCCAAGACAAACCGCCGGGGCCGTCGCTGAGTGATACCTCGACGACCGGCACGCCCCGTTCAATCAGTCGCCGCGCCATCAAGCAACCTTGACCAAAGGCCTGATTGCCATACCGTGCGCGGACTTCATCGGACTCTTGCTTCAGGTCAAAGGCCTCGACTAGATCGCTGTCGGCCAACTGCATCGCGCGACGATAGACGGTATCGTGCGTGGCCGATGGTCCACCCCGCGCGGCGGCACCATAGCTTTGCTGCAGCACATTCCAAAAATCATGTCGACGATTCATCCTGTGGCGATCCAAGTCGTCGGGTGGAAGTAGATTGTCGACGCGCAAATCGACGGGGCTGTCAGGGCTCGCGGACTGGTTAGCATTGGGCTGGGTGGGATCGTAGCTGACTGCATTGCCGACCGTCAAAGGTTCGCGGGCCGCACCCAAAAAGCCAGCACTGAAGGCGGGAGGGTTGATAAATGTATTGGGCAAGATACTTACATAGCCTGGAATGGAGGCTTTGCTGGTGGCGAGTTCCTTGGCTAGCGCGGCTGGGAGGGCGGGGTAGCGGAGCGGATTGCCGGGGCGTTGTCCGGTGCGGACCAAATAGGTACCACGGCTGTGATCTCCTTCTTTGGTTTGCATGCCACGCACGATCGATAAGTGCTCGGCTAGTTTGGCGAGTTCTGGCAGGTGTTCGCTGAATCGCAGGCCGGGGACGCTGGTTTTCAACTCTTGAAACGGACCACCGTTGTTATGTCCAGGTTTCAGGTCGAAGGTATCCATTTGCGACGGACCACCAGGCATCCACAGCACGATCAGTTTGCGACCGCTATGTTGTGCCTTAAGTTCAGCGGCCAAGCGACTGGGCCACGATAGCAATGGACCAGCGGTGGCACCCAAGGCGAGCAGAGTTCTCAGACTTTCGCGGCGATTGACGAGCATGATTGTTCCTCCTCGATAACGAACCTTCGTATCCTAGACTTAGTTTGGGTTATTAATTGTAACCCGCTGTTGATGTAGTACGCCTGAGGTTCACGACCGGACTGAACTTACATTTTCTCCAACGAGCTTCCGACAAATCCAAGCGATCAAAGTGTCACCGTCCACTTATTCTACACTTTTTATGCGGCACTAGCGCGCGACAGGCGGGCTTTCGGCATCCGTAGAGAATAGCCACAATGTGTCCTCGACTCTCGAATCGAAAAAAGCCATTTGGGGCAAGGATCGTTAGAAACCGTAGTTTTCAAGGAGCAAGCATGTCAGGTCAGGACCCAACTGCAGCGGGCAAATCAAGCCTAATGACCGATCGATCGTTTTGGGGAATGACGTGTACGCAGTTCTTGGGTGCCTTCAACGACAATCTCTATAAGCAATTGATGTTGCTACTGGCCATTCCTGTGGCGGTGGCAGTCGTGGCGGGGGGAGGTGGCGACGGTGGAGCCTCGGGCTCCATGCCGCAAGGCGGCGATACACAGGGGTGGGCCACGCTCGTATTCTCGTTGCCATTTGTGTTGTTCAGCGGTTTCGCGGGCTATCTATCAGATCGCACCAGTAAGACGCCCATCATTGTGCTGTGCAAAGTGGCTGAGATTGGCGTGATGTTCTTGGGGTTGCTCGCTTTCTATTTCTACGATCGATTGGGAATCGCGGGTACGTGGGTCGTGCTATTTCTGATGGGGACACAAAGCGCGTTCTTTGGGCCTGGAAAATACGGCATTCTGCCGGAACTTTTTCCCGCCCGAGATTTGCCGCGTGCTAACGGCATTATCTTAATGAGTACTTTTCTGGCGATCATTTTCGGAACAGTGCTGGCGGGTGGTCTCAAAGAGGTTTTGACTGGAGCGGAAGGCTCGACGCGGAATCTGTGGTTGGGACTGCTGGTGTGCGTCGGGATCGCAGTGGCGGGAACACTCACATCGCTGCTGGTGCGCAGGGTGCCAGCAGCCCAGCCGGGAATTCAATTGACGGCTGACTGTTGGGGTGTCAGTAAAGATGTGTGGGCGATGCTCAAGGGAGATCGAGTCTTGTTAGGCGCACTTCTAGTTTCGAGCGTTTTTTGGTTGGTATCAGGCTTGGCTGTCCCCACCGTCAATCGTTTGGGATTGGGGTTGTTACAGGTAGGCGATACTAACACTAGTATCTTGACCGCGTCCATTGGTTTGGGAATTATGGGAGGGGCACTGTTTGCCGGTTTCTTATGTCGCAAGGGCTGGGGCGATTTCTCAGTCTCATTGGGATTGTGGGGAATCCTGGCGTCGCTGATCATGCTCGGCATGTGGACGGGTGGCGATCAACATTTGCTGGGTTTTACTGGGAGTATCGTGGCGCTGATTGGCATGGGAGTCTTTGCCGCCATCTTTGCGATTCCGATTCAAGTCTTTCTGCAAGAGCGACCACCTGCCAATTTGAAAGGGCGGATGATCGCCACCATGAACCAAGCTAATTTCATGGGGATCTTAATATCTGGTCCGCTCTATCAGTTGTTCGAAGCGATTGCGAGTTGGGCCAGCTGGCCGATCTGTAGTGTGTTCTTGATGATGGGTTTGTTAGTGCTGCCTTTGGCCGTCTTTTATCGCATCAACACGAAATGATTCCCACCGGATGGCGGAATGCTTGGTTTAATATTGTCGCAATCGATTCCTGGTGTTTTATTTTTTTGCCGCACATTTTTTTGCCGGAAAATGCGATCGGCTGATTGGCTGTGATAGTTGAACGCAATGCGACTCAGACGTGGCGGGGAAAAAGACACGCCGACAAAAAGATGTGCGGCAAAAAGATAGGGAATACACAGCGCTTTAGGCGACAGTGCAATGCCAAAAAGAACGGACAGCAGTAAATTCCATGTTCGGTTAGACCTACCGCCAGCGGGCTAGCGCTTCGGGGAGTGGATAGTCGGCGACGGTCAAGCCGCGACGCTTGGTTTGCAGTTCCCACAACCGCTGGTAGCCACGCGTGATCAAGGCGACTTGCTGGCTCACGAAGACTGGATCTAATTGACGCCGATCAAAATCCCCCTCGATCTCGACAGTCGGAAAGAATCGCTCGTCCTCGATAAACTGTGCCAGGGCTGGCAAGCATTGCAAATGACACTCGCGGCGGGTGTGTAGCGTTTCTGGATCGATCCAGCCAATCACATATTGCAAGTAGAGTGCACTGTTGGTCAGTCCCTCGACCTCCTGGCCACACAGCTCGCACAGATATCCTTCGTCGCATTTGGCCATGGTTACTTGATCGTCAAGCTATTGCAAACTACGAAATGCCAAGGACATCAAACATACTGTATAGGCCAGGTGGTTTGCCCAGCAGGAACTTGGCGGCGGTGAGTGCTCCCGAGGCATAGCAGTCGCGATTGGAGGCGGCCACACGGAGTTCGATTACTTCGCCCAACAAGCCAAAGATAATCGTATGTTCGCCAGGATTGTCACCCGTGCGAACTGCGTGATAGCCGATCTCGTCGCGTGTCCTCTGACCACATTGTCCTTGGCGACCATATACGTGCTTGGCCAATTCCATCTCGTTCGCGATAATCTCGCCGAACTTCAGGGCAGTACCACTGGGGGCATCTTCCTTGAATCGATGGTGACGTTCGATGATCTCCACGTCCACCCCGGAGGGGACATGCTTTAGGGCTTGGGCTGCTTGTTGTGCAAGTTTCATGGTCAGGTTGACCGCCAAGGACATACTTGGGGCCCAACATATGGGGATACTCTGAGCTGCATTTTTGATCTCGGCGATTTGCGCTTCGCTCAGCCCCGTGGTAGCGACCACCAATGGAACGCACCTTGCATGGCAATGCCGGACTGCCGCCGAGCAAGCGGCGGGGACGGAAAAATCGATGGCTACATCTACGGCGTCGGGCCAAGTGGCGGCGAGCGGAACGCTGATGGGTTCGACACCTGCTGCCGTCCCCGCATCCTGACCGAGCGACGGGTGATTGAAATTGTCGATGGCCGCCGTGACTTGGAAATCTTGATCTAGGCTGGCCAGCGCAATGAGTCGTTTTCCCATGCGGCCAGCGGCACCGTGAATAGCAAGCGAGTTGGTCATGATGTGCGATCCGAAATTCAGAAGACTAAGCGAAGCTTCGTTATGCCACTCCCCAACATACGGGCAAACGAAAAAAGTGCCTGTGGTTCAGACACCTTATTTGAACCTTGTCTAAGATAGCGGACGTTTCGGGAACTCAATAGGGTGCTATCACAACCACTGAATTTGATCGATCGAGTCGACGCGGATAACTTGTATCAGCAAGCCATCGATGGCTTCCGCCGACTTCAACGATCCGATCCGTTTGCGAACCTCTGGAGTCGGTTTACCAAATTTGGCAGTGAGTAATAACAATAGACTGTCGAGTTTACCCTCGAGTTTACCCTCGAGTTTGCCTTCACGTTTCCCTTTGAGTTCGCCAATTTCGATCAATTCCTTACCCGCTTTGGTTTCGGTAATGTCAGGTAGTTCACCAATCAACATATTCTCTATTTCCTTTTTTCCAAAGGTAGGAAAGCGCTGAAGAATCCAGTCCATAAACACACGTAGCAGTGTTTCCTCGATCGCAGGTGGCAAGCTGCTTGCCTTTATTTGATTATAGTATTCGCCGGCATTTTTTTCGAGTGTTTCCGTTTCACGCGTGATAACGGGTCGAAAAACGGCGACCAGTGGATGGTCTGGCTGCTGCGTGGCAAGCTTTTCCAGGACTTCGTCCAAGTAAAACACATGGACAATTTCGCGCCAGGGCTCAATCTGGGGATCGTCACTGCGATTAAAGAAGAGGATGACTCCCTGCACGTCGCGATTGGCCGCTTGACGCTGCAAGAGAGCCATTTCAACAATGACACGTGAATAAATGAATGGATCGGCGTAAGCTTGAATCTCGGCTACGGTCAATGGCTGTTGAATATCGTCCGGTTCGAGCACGCCGTCCGCTGATTGCTCAAGCTCCTTGAGGGTAATCGACTTCCAGGTACATGGTCCGGGCCAAGGTAACTGTGTCAGTTCAAATAGCCACCGCGGATTGGCGGCGAAGATGGCGTAAGCCTGTTTGTCGGTTCGCATGACTCAGATTCACTTAATACCCGCGCCAGCCGGTCGCCCCATGATGGCACCGCGGAGGTCAATGATACTTGACGGCTGACGTGAGACCTTGTCTGTAAAGACGCGGGTGTCGTCGATGATCGGCTCGAGCTTGCGAGTCAGTGTCTCGATGTCTTGCAGTGTATTGAGGACAGCGTAGTAGAGTTGTGGATCGTCGAGTAGCTTGGCCACGGTCCCTTGACCATTATTGAACCGCGCCGCCACGCCCCGTAAATCGGCCAAAAGACTGTTCAGATTGTCAAGCGTGCGCACTGCGTCTCCCACAAGTTTCTCGCCATTGCGACCCAGCGGTTCCGTTAGTTCATTGACATGCTTGACCGTCTCGGTGACATTTTTGACGGTCTCTTCGGCGGCGCGTCCCACATCCTCGAAGGCGGCCAGTGTCTCGCCTGTTTGCTTCATCACTGTTTCGGCTTCTTGCATGATAGTGGGTAGTCGACTAGCCAGTGTGTCGAGTGACGACTGGATACTCGGGTCGTTGAATAGTCCTTCGATGGCGGCAAGTGTGTTATTAAAATTGTCGATCGTCAAATCGACTTTGCGCGCGATATCTTGCATTGCGCCGTCACCACTACCAAGCAACTTGCGGACATCCAGGGCCAAGGCGGTAACTTGATTACCAGCCGTCTCAATAGCGGCCAGGGTGGTTCCCATACCTTCCTGCATGGTCATCAATGCGTCGAGCGGATCGGGGGCAACGCGACCGCCACGAAAAAAGTCGCCATCTTTTATAGGCGTTTCGGCCAGCAAGCGTTCATTTTCATCCAACATTGCGTCGCGGGGAGAACCCCCCGCTCCATCGAACCTGGCCAACAGGCTTTCTGAAGTCGGAGGTACGAATTCGACCACTGCGTCTCCAGTGATAATGGAACCAGTTGCAATCCGTGGTAGCTCTCGCGCGAAGACTTTATATTTGGAATCGAGTTCCAGTGTTAGATCGACACCATCTTCATCCAGCAGTTGCAAAGAACTAACGCGACCAATCTGCACGCCACTTTTGCGAACCGGTGTATCCGTGGCAACCCCTGGGGCGGCATCAAAGCGAATCGTGACGTGATAACGTTGGACAAAAAAGTTTGGGGCGGCACCGAAGAACAGAATGAGCATGACAGCGATCACCAACGAGGCGACCACTAGCACTCCCACTCCGAAACGATATCCCTGTTCGTCCATTGCCGCTTCCTTAAATATCTATTTCGCGTACTTGTCGGACAACCTCGGAGTCTCACCGAAGCCATCGAAGGCCGAGCGACGGAGTTCCATCAGTCTTTCACCCGCTTCACCATTGACGAACTGATGCACCCGTTTGTCTTTCGATTTCTCTAGTTCCTTGGGCGTACCGTCAAAAATAATTTGATTTTCTCCCTTTTCCAACCTCGTAAAGGGATAGAGCATCACCACGCGATCAGCCACTTTGTAAGCGGTCTTCATGTCGTGCGTGATGATCAGGCTGGTGACATCGGGTTTAGCACTGGTTCGCAGCATCAGTTCATTGATCACGTCACTCATGATCGGATCGAGTCCCGTCGTTGGTTCGTCGTACAGCATCAACTCGGGCTCGAGCACCAAAGCGCGGGCCAGTCCCACTCGCTTGCGCATACCTCCGGAAAGTTGAGCTGGTCGTTTGGCTGCTACGTTGTCCGGCAAGCCCACTTCGGCCAAGCGATCGAAGACGATCCGGTTGATGTTCCTCCCCTTCGCCAAAGAGTGTTGCACCAGTGGAAAAGCCACGTTCTGCCCAATGGTCATACTGTCAAACAAGGCGGCGTTCTGAAACACAAATCCAAACTTGCAGCGCAGGTCGGTCAATTCGTGGTCGTTCAGGGTATGAATGTCTTGTCCGTCGTAGATCACCTGGCCCGACTTGGGACGAGTGAGTCCAACTACCGACTTCAGCAGCATTGTCTTGCCGCAACCGCTTTCGCCGATCACCACCACTGTCTGTCCGCGCGGAATGCTTAAGCTAATGTTGCTGAGAATCGTTTGCCGAGAAAATTGCAGGGTCATGTCGCGCAGCTCAACCATCGGACGCGAGTGTTGCCGCCCGTGATCCGCTGGTGAATCGGAGATGGAGTTGAGAGTGGTCATGGGGCACGTGTAGTTGAGGCTTGGCTGTTGTTTGAAACTAGGTCAGACTTGAATGGAAAAAGGTTTAGAGTTCTGAGGTTCACTAGAACATTTTCTTCCCCGCGAATCCGAGGGACGAGTAAACTGCGTCAAGAAAAATGTTGAGCATCAAATCGACGGCCAGTATCAATACGAAACTGATTACGAAAGCCGCCGTAGCGGCACGACCGACTCCCTCCGCTCCGGCTTGACAATGAAAGCCACGATAACAGCTGACAATGGCGATCGTGCCACCAAAGAAAAAGCTCTTGAAGATCCCCATGAAAAAGTCCCAGCCCCCTACAAACCGACGGCTGTTGTTCAAGTACTGGTAGTGATCGATGCCGAGCATCACCACGCCATAAAAATAGCCCCCCACGATCCCCATGAAGTCCGCCATGACCGTTAAGGCGGGGATCAGCAGGATGCAAGCCAAGAAACGAGGCACCACCAAATAGCGAATCGGATTGGCACCCATGCTCACCAGCGCATCGATCTGCTCGGTCACGCGCATAGTACCAATCACCGCTGCCATCGAACTCCCGACGCGACCGGCCAACATGGTGGCTGCCAGTACCGGCCCCAGCTCGCGGACCAATGACATGTTAATGACAGCGCCAAGTTGACTCTCTAAACCAATGTCACGAAATTGTTGATAGCTCTGATGCGCAAGCACCATCCCGATAAAGGTCCCGGTCAACGCGACGACTGGTAGGCTCAGCACCCCAACATGGTAAAAGTTAGGTAGGATGGTTCCGCGGCTTGGCCAAGCGGTGAACAGCCACAGGAATACACGGTACGTGAAGATGGCCATGTCACCCAGCGTGGTCAAGCCGTCGACGACCAACTCACCCCAGTCGCTGACCCAGCGGACTAGCGATTCACGCAGCCCCGGCAGCTCGCTGGTCGGCAATTCGTTCGGTCGCGATGACGGAACTGAGGACACTACTTAGTACTCCGTGTCTGAGATGTTAGTATTGAGACAATGTTAAACTTTATCGACTACGCAAACCTTGCGGCTTGATCGGAAGTTGCAATTTTCAGTTGCAGTCAATTCCAACCATTAACTTTTTTTCCTGAACCAGATGCCTTCTTCTCAAATTCGCTTTGACATCATTACCCTCTTCCCGCAGATTTTTCCTGGATACCTCGGGGAAAGCCTGCTAGCTAAATCAATTGAGCGCGGGCTGGTCGACGTCCACGTTCACAACCTTCGCGATTGGTCCACCGACAAACATCACAAAGTGGACGCACCTCCCTATGGCGGCGGGCCAGGTATGCTGATTCAAGTGCAACCGGTCGTCGATTGTGTCGAAGCGGTGCAAAAGCTAGCATCGGAGCCTGGGGATTTGTTGGTGATGAGCCCACAAGGTCAAACGCTCAAGCAAGCCGTAGTCGCGGAGTTGGCCGAATCGACACGCCTTATTCTACTGTGCGGACGCTACGAAGGCTTTGATCAACGAGTGATCGATATTCTCAGGCCCCGTGAGATCAGCCTAGGGGACTTTGTGCTCAACGGTGGCGAAGTAGCGGCGATGGCGATTGTCGATGCAACGCTGCGGCTCATTCCAGGCGTGTTGGGGGATGAACGGAGCGCCGTGGAGGATTCGTTTTCCGACGAAGACCTCTTGGAGTTTCCCCAGTACACGCGGCCACGCGAATATCGAGGGCATGGGGTGCCGGAGATTTTGCTGGGTGGCAATCATCAACAAATCGCCGCGTGGCGCGCCGCTCAACGGCTCGAACGAACCAGCCATCGACGGGGAGATTTACTCTAGGTGCGCATTGCGTAAGTGCACTGTCCCCCGCAAACCCTGTCCCCCGCAAACCTCCCCCACAAACATTCCTGTCCCCCGCAAGCACTCCCTACTCTTCATCTTTTTGCCGCACATCTTTTTGTCGGAAAATGATAACTGCAGCTAGGGGGGCGACTATCGATTTTTAAGACGCCGCAGAACCGACCAGCCCCAAAAACTCGCGACAAAAAAATGTGCGGCAAAAAGATGAAACACTCGGAATCGATATCGACAAGCGATAGCCCTACAACTCCCTGGTCGTCTACTGGTCCCACAACGAACACCAGGGAATCAAAGTCTGAACAGGGGCTACACAACTAAGCTGGTTTGCTCTTGCGGTCAGATGACCTTCTCGCGAAACTCCCGCCAGCGCGGAGCGACGTCGTAGGATACGATGCTGCAACTTATCGCTATTTTTAAATTGAATCGGCTACGGGAAGGGAATCCAATGGCCTGCTGGATACTATCGGTGCTCATGTGTGCCGCTGTGGGAGCTGATGCAGACTGCACCATCGTGCACTTTACTGCTAATTGGTGCGAGCCATGCAAGCAGATCGAACCAGCCTTGGCCCAGCTTCAAAGCGAAGGCTGGGTGGTCCGCACCATCGATGTCGATCAACAACCCGAACTAGTTAAACAGTTCCGCATCGAGAATCTCCCCACTTTAGCAATTCTGTGCCGTCAGCAAGAAGTCGATCGGATGGTGGGTGCCGTGTCGTACGAACGCATTCGTGAGCGCGCATTACGAGCCGCAGCCCGGAATCAAAGTGGCGCAGCCCCGCGTCAAACACAACCTCAGCAACAACCGCAATCAGGGCCTATCGTCCGCGGACAATCGCCTGGGCTTAACCCCTTTCCGATGCTGGCCACGGCTCCCGCACTGGCCGCGGCCGGACATCTTGCCTCAGGCCAGCTCAATGGAATTGTCGATGGATCGAGCCGAGAGGCCACCTCCAACGCACAACCAGCATTCAACACAATCCCAGCCAGCGCTCAACCACAACCGATTTCACAACAGACGACACTGACGATTGAGCAAGCCATCGCACGCGCGGCAGCGGCCACTGTGCGGATTCGCGTTGACGAAGCCAATACGACCGCTTATGGCACGGGGACGATTGTCGATGTACGTGGACAGGAAGCGCTCATTCTCACCTGCGGCCACTTATTTCGCGATATGCAACCCAACTCGCAACTGACCATAGATCTGTTTCCTGGTACGGCTCAAGAAACGAACCTACCGAGCGAGCTGATCGATTTCAAGGCGGAAGGGGAAGACATTGGGCTGATCAGCTTTCGACTTCCGACCCACATTGATCCTGTCCCGATCCTTGCCCGAGGTGAGCCGGTATCGATCGGACAACCCGCGTTCAGTTTCGGTTGCGATCGCGGAGCTAATCCCACTCGACGCGACACGCAGATTAAGAGCATCAATCGCTACTTGGGAGCTGACAACATTGAAATCGTCGGCGCACCAGTGCTCGGTCGCAGTGGAGGTGGCCTGTTCGACACACAGGGACGCTTGATTGGAGTCTGCAACGCGGCCAATCCAGAGGACGACGAAGGAATCTATGCCGCCGCCGATGTAGTCTACACTCAGATCGAACGCCTGGGACTCAGCGAATTGTTCGAAGGGAGCCAGCCAACGGTAGGCCTCAGCCCCAATTTGCAGTTAGCCTCTAACCCAGTCGTCAGCAACCCCGTCAGCGCGAACCCTTCCGGCGGTTGGCAGCAGGCTGCGGGGGGCCAGCCACTGAGTAACCAGCCACTGAGTAACCAGTCGCCGAGTAACCAGTCGCCAAGTGACCCGTCGCTGGGGAATCCTACCGTCGTCACCGCCTCCGCCACTGAGCCGCTACGGTGGCCCGACGAATCAGCCACGATGCCGAACCTGGAAAGTCCCAAATTTAGCAGTCACGGCCCAGCACCTAGCGGCTCTATTGCCGGGGAAGTCCCTGTTACGGCCAGCAATACTAGGCAGATTATCTGCATCGTCCGCGATTCGGGTGGTCAGGATAGAGTCGTTACCATCGACGCTCCCCCCGACCATCTGCTGCAGATGATCCAGCAATCTTCGCGGAAATGACGTACCGGACAAACTGGGCAGTCTCTATAATCTGCGGCTTGTGAACCGCATTTACCACCCCACAGGAGTCCTCGTCCGTGGCCAGCGCCCCTATCACTCAACCGTCCCCAAGCTCGCACGCTATGCACTCGCAATTGAACATTCGCGTCTACAACACCCTGACGCGTCAGAAGGAACCGTTCGAAACGCTGGAGCCAGGCAAAGTCGGCATGTACCTCTGCGGACCGACCGTCTACGCCGAAGCGCACATTGGGCACATGGTTGGCCCCGTGATATTCGACACCATCAAACGCTACTTGGTCTATTGTGGTTTTGATGTGACTTGGGTGGTCAACATCACCGACGTCGACGACAAACTGATCGCCGCGTCGCGCAAGCGTGGGATCTCGATGGCGCAGGTGGCCACCGAGATGACGATGGACTACTTGGCCAATCTGCAAGCCCTGGGGGTGACGCAGATTGACTACTTGCCTCGGGCCACCGATAACATGGATGAGATCATCAATTTCATCGAGGAGTTAATTGACGGTGGCTTTGCCTATGCCAACGAAGGGGATGTCTTTTTCGACGTGACCCGCGATCCCGATTATGGAAAGCTCAGCAATCGCACCGCCGACAGTCAACAAGGTGAAGGTGGTGGCGCGGCAGCCAAGAAGCGTTCTCCCGGTGACTTCGCGTTGTGGAAGTCGGCTAAGCCCGACGAACCGAGTTGGGATAGTCCTTGGGGACTGGGACGTCCGGGGTGGCACATCGAGTGTTCAGCGATGAGTCGTCGCATCTTAGGTCGGACCTTTGACATTCATGGTGGTGGACTGGATTTAGTTTTTCCACATCACGAGAACGAATTGGCGCAGAGTCGCTGCTGCCACGGACAACCGATGGTCCGCTATTGGATGCACAATGGTTTGATGCGGAGTGGAGTTGCTGGCAAGGTGGGTGGCAAGAGTGATCGCGATCAACCCGCCACCAAAGACACTGACACCAGTGACACTGCTTCCACCGAAGTTCCCGCCGACGCGTCGAGCAAGATTAGTCGCAGTAAGGGGGCAGGTGGGCTGCACAAGTTGATCGAGCAGCAGACTGGCGAGCGCATCCGTTTCTTCTTGCTCCGTTCGCAGTATCGCAGCACGATCGTCTTTGGCGACGAAGGACTTGAGGAAGCAGGGCAATCACTGCACACCTTCTATCGCCTGTTTGGGCGCTTCGAGCGATTGTCGGGACAAGCCTTCTATCCGCGCGTCACTGCGGCGGGAGAAGTTGAAGAACTGCAATTCGCCAAGACTCGCGCCGAAGGTCACGCGGTACTGGCTGGAGCCAGCGAAGAGATCCTTAAAGAGCTGTCGAAGCTCCGCGCGTCGTACTTAGAAAAGATGGACGACGATTTTAATACGGGTGGTGCCGTCAGCGATCTGTTCGAAATGTCGCGAGCCATCAATCGCTTTATCGATCAAGCCAATTTGGAGGACACCACACGCCGCACCGCTGCGGGATTGGAAACGTTGACTACCGCGATGAGCGTCTTGCGTGAGCTGGGGGCCATCTTGGGCTTGTTTTTGAAGGCACCCAAGAAGACCGGTGACGAAGGGGCCAGTGCGACTGTCGAGGGATTGATGAAATTGGTGATAGAGCTCCGCGCCCAAGCTCGCGCCAAAAAGGATTTCGCTACGTCGGACGCTGTTCGCGACGGTTTGAGCGCAGTCGGAATCACCTTACAAGACTTGAAGGAAGGGACCAGTTGGGAGAAGAGCTAGTCGCTTCGATTTCATCGAGTTCGCTTCCGAGGCTTTCATCTTTTTGCCGCACATTTTTTTGTCGACGAGTCTTAGGCTGAACCACTTGCGATCCATTTTGAACTCGACGGATGCTCCCTAAAAGCCACTCACATTTTCCGACAAAAAGATGTGCGGCAAAAAGATGAATAATACGGACACGTCTCGCTGATCACCGGTATAGCCAACTCTCCCCACGGGGGAGAGTCGCGACGGGCACCGACGATGTTGGTCGGCGAGCGGAGAGGGGGGGCTTTTCTGGAATTTCCCTCCCCGTCGCTTAGGCTCCGACCCTCCCACCGAAAGTTACGTCGAATACGACGTAACTTACGGTGGGAGGGTGAGTTGCGACGAAACTATACTGGTGTTCAGCGAGAAGTGTCAGAATACGGGGTGTTTTTGGAGACGGGCGGTTCGACAAACAACTGAAATAGGCAGCCATGCAACAACTCACTATCCTTGGCATCGACCCCGCGCTGGGGACGACGGGCTACGGGCGAATCCAGTGCTCGGGCACCGCGATCCGCTTGCTCGACGCGGGAGTGATCCGCTGTCGCCGTGATCGACCGCTTGAGGAGCGACTGCGCGAGCTGCATGACGGTCTAGTCGAAATTCTGGAAGAACTCAAACCAGATCACTTCGCCATTGAACAACTCTACTCGCACTACGATCGCCCCACCACGGCCATCTTGATGGGGCACGCCCGCGGCGTCATTTTGCTCGCGGCGCAACAAGCGGGAGTGGCGGTCCACTCCTATGCCGCCACGCATGTAAAAAAGACATTGACCGGAAATGGTCGCGCGCCGAAGACTCAAATGCAGTTTGCCGTCAAGCATCAATTGGGACTGGCCGTGATCCCCGAACCGGCCGACGTGGCCGACGCGCTCGCCATCGCCTTGACGCATCACAATACCCTCCGTTCTCCGGCCGGTTTCTTAGTACAACTTGCGAAGTCAACATCATGATCACGAAAATTTCTGGTAAGCTCATCGCCTTGGATGACGACGCCGCCACACTCGCGATTCCCCCAATGGAATACGAAGTCTTAATCGCTGAGTTTACGCGGCGGCATCTGCAATCGCAGCTCAAGAAGGAGGTCGCCTTCCATACGATTCACTACATGGATGGGAATGTGAGTAGTGGTGGGCGCTTGACGCCGCGCTTAGTCGGTTTTTTGTCGACCGCCGAGCGTGAGTTTTTTGAATTGTTTTGTTCGGTGGATGGCGTGGGTGTGAAGAAGGCCTTGCGTGCGATGACCCAGCCGGTGCAGGACACGGCTATCATGATTGAACAACAAGATGCCAAGGGGCTATCGAGTCTACCCGGTGTCGGGCCAGCCACTGCGGAGCGAATTATCGCCAAGCTTCGCAGGAAGATGCCGAAGTTCGCGTTGTTGGTTCGCCGCGCCTCTCCAACCGGTGAAGTTGTTAAGGACAGCGTCGTGGAAGACACCTATCAAGCTCTACTCGCGTTGGGGCATAGCGAAAGCGATGCGCGACAGTTAATAGAACAAGCCCTCGCGTCGGGCGGCAAATTCAAAGATGTGGAAGCCATGATTCAAGGTATCTACAAAAAACAATTTGGTGGTTAGATGGTGTAACGACCGAAAGATTACGCGACCGAAAAATTAAGGGATTAAGCGTGGCCTAACAAGATGACCAGCGCTGCAGCGGCGAGCAAGTCGGCGGTGGTGCCGGGATTAAGTCGATGACCTTCACTGCGCAAAAAGCGATCGAACTCTTGCACCTCCGTCCGTTGAGCAACTGGCTCACTGCGAACTAGGCAAGAAGGCAAAAGTCTTGCAGCCCGTTGTTGTACTTGCGCTGCGATCACCATTCCGGCTTTACGCACTATCAAACCATCGGGCTCGTGGGCCAACCAACGAAGTTGCGTGCGACACAGGGCCTCCAGCGGCTGGGAAGTATGCCGCAGATCTTCCACAAGCCAGGGGACTAGATAAGTGAAGATGTCAGCGAAATCATTGGTGTACTGTCGTGCGACGGCATCGGTGTCGGCGACGGTGGACATTGCGATGCGCAGGTCACTTGGTGCTGGACCCGCAATGTCGTCTTGAGCTTGTTCTCCCAGTCCTCCAGGCAGGGCGCTGCGGATCGCTGCGTAGACGTCCTGGCAA
>JBGSJT010000792.1:0-29461 GCA_041741715.1 Pirellulaceae bacterium
GAAATTCGACGGCTGGTTGCCTCTCGTCGATTGCAATTCTCTGGATCGAAAGGCTGATTGCATTAATTCTTCAACGCGATAATCCCCCCGAAATCGGGGAAAATCCAAGTTCGAACCAGTTTCCGGACAGACACTAACTAGTAGGGGATGCCGTAACCCAGTTCGGTCGCATCCACTTGGGTGTAAGCAGGCATTGTGACGTTGTTCAATATCTTAGCGAGGCCACCATACGTTTTGCGACCGGCATTTCATTGGCTGCAACAGCGTAGACCACACCGCCATTCTTGATGGTTTGCACGGCCGCCAATTCTATCATGTCGTGGTTACAGTCATCTGGGGCACCGCTTGGCTCGCAGTGGATTTCTTTTAACGTCCGCTGATCAACCAAAAAAGTTCCATTTAGTTTCGCCTCTTTGTCGATGAACAAAGTGTCAATTCGTCCTTCCAATCCAGCAACCAAAACCTGCTCGGGATCGCTCACAATCGCGACGTCGCGCTCGCGAATACGTACTCTCTTTTGCTCTAGCTGCATATGCAGTTCACGACCAGCAACCGCTTCCGCTCGGGTTTGAAGTTCTTCAACAGACAAGTGGTCCACATTTCCAGGAATCGTCTGCTTGACCATGTTGTCGCAATGACTGATCGCTTGATACTTGGCAGTCAGTGAGTCAACTCCCGCCAGAATCAAACGAGTTCCCACGTGCTGTCGCAAGTACGAACTAATGCAATCATCAACATGCCTAAGATAATTCTCGAGGTCGATTTTTTTAAAATCGCGTATCCCTCCCTGACCATGGTAGGTTACTCCTTGCACGCCACGACCGCCAACGACCGCTGCACGGACTTGGGGCTCATCCGTCAACTCCGCTTCAATCTTCTCGAAACACTCAGGCACGATTCCGGCAACTCTTTCCAAACCAAACTGTGTGCGAGCGTACAATGCGACCCTTTGTTGGCTCAGTGTGGCCACAACATAGGGATCAGGCTCATCCAAACAGGGCAAAAGCGGTCGAATACGGAACGTCCGGCCAACGTTCAGCATTTCAACTAGCTCTTGCTCTAATCCAAAGACATCACGCGACTGGCTGCTCACAAAGGCTGCCACAGCGTGTCTACGTGGATTGACCAGCAAAAGATCTCCCAGCACAGGTTCCAACGGTCGCAAAAAGTCGTCTGCCTCTGAACCGGGCATCCAATATCTTGTCAACCGTTCTCGCGCCAATCGAATCAGGTTCCCAAAACGAATTTTTTCCTCTTCAAGTGTATCGTTGCTTCCAACTGGCGGAGGCAGGTAAAGACTCAGGTGAGGCCCTCCCTCGCTAGCGATGAGTCGTTCGAGTTCATTTCGTGTCAACCTGGGCATATTCATTTTTGACTCCCGATTTGCTCTAGGGTCCGCAACAAAACGATGATGAACGCAAAAATACATCGGGACAACTTAGCAATTTGAATGCCACTCATCTGTAATTCCTCAATTCCTCTGACGATCGCGACTGGACGACAGAACCTATTCAACTCCACGCTGATGAGTGCCGGTACTAGCTTGTGCCATGTCGCTAACTTTCGCGTATCCTGCGCGATTGATCCGTTCACAAGCGATTGCAGACGCGAAAAGCGAATGAGTCGCAGTGCGAACGCGTCCGCCGATTGTGACATTTTTGACACGCTTGTTCCTAAACCATCGAGGAAGAGACAATCTCTCCCACAAACTTTACGGTGTCTCACAGCTAAACCAACGGTGGCACGCAACATGCATCTCATAAAAGGAGTTTACGAATCTCTAATATGAGGAGACCTTCTATGTGGAATGAAAGGAACTAGCTATGGCGTATCAATTTACCTGGCCCCGCGAGCTAAATCGGTTGCAAAACGAGATCGAGCAACTGTTTGGAGGGAGTGGCGTACAACCGTTGCGCTCGCGCGCGTATCCAGCTGTCAACCTATTCGAAAATGACGACAACTTGTTTATCGAGTCGGAAATCCCTGGTATGGAGCTTGAGCAATTTGAGCTTTTTGTGAATGCCGACAATCAACTGACGATTCAAGGGGAGCGCAAGCAATCCAACGGCGAATCGAAGAAGCGGCACCGCATAGAACGTAGCTTCGGTAAGTTTTCAAGAATGCTTGCGCTACCGGTGTTGGTTGAAGGAGCTGCTACCCAGGCGACCTACTCAAATGGCGTACTGCGTATCACGTTGCCCAAGAAGCCAGAGGCGAAACCACGGCATATTGCCGTCGTCGCCGAATAAATGATTCTCAATTTTAATTGAAAGGAAGATAAACATGACCGAACATTCGCTTGCAAAATCCCGCCCCGCGCCGACGCAGCCCGAGCCGACCCGCGAAGCACCAACCTTTCAGCCACTCTTCGACATCCTCGAAAACGAAAACGAACTAACGCTTTACGGAGATCTGCCGGGAGTCGCTCGGGATGGTTTGGACATTGAGTACGAAAATGACCAATTGATCATTCGTGGACGCGTAGCCAGCCGCAACGAGGGATTGGAGGTCGTGCGAAAGGAATATGGAGTTGGCGATTTTCAACGGGTGTTCTCCATCGGTGAAGCTATTAACGCAGAGGCCATTAATGCGAAACTCCACAACGGTGTGTTGATTGTGCACTTGCCTAAGGCCGAGTCGGCCAAGCCCAAACGCATCGTTGTCAAAGGTGTTTAGTTTGTCAGCGGTGGAATCTTCTTAAATCCATCGCAAACCGTTTTGCTGTCTGTATTTCGTTCGTTCTGTTAACATCCCATATCATTTACAAAAGGAAACGATCGCATGTTCAAGAACCTAATTCCACGGAAACGACAGGACCACAATGAGCTGATGAGAATTGATCCCGCCAACGAGCTGGCCGAGTTCCGCTCTAGTTTCGATCGCATGCTGGACCGCGTTTGGCAGGGCGATTGGGAAGAAATATGGAATACTGGTTGGGGTTGCGATATACAAGACGGCGAGGCAGAAATCGTCGTTCGGGCTGAAGCACCTGGCTTCGAACCAAACGAAATTGACGTTCGCCTTTCCGGCAATCGCTTGGTGCTGCAAGCCGAACACAAAGTTGAGCAAGAAGCTGGCGGAAATGGACATTACTCGAGCTACGGGAAATTCTATCGCTCGATGAGTATACCTGCAGGGATCGAGGCAGACAAGATTGCAGCTAGCTACAAGAATGGTATCTTGGAAGTCCACTTGCCTAAGGGTGAAGCGGCTCGTGCGAAACGAATTACTGTTACAGCCAAGTAGAACCAACAGAGTTTTGTACAACACGTCGAAGCGATTTGTAGCAAACCGTGCTATGGCTTTCAACGTAACCACGAATCGTCTAACGCAGACGAAGGTGCAATTGCATTTGCAAACACTATGGCTGTGACTTGGATTGCAATTTCCCTTTGTCTACGATGGACTTGAGCGATTTTCTCATGTTCTGCAAGACCGTCGCCGCAACAGGCAATGAATTGCCGCACTCTATTAGTAAGTTCTTTTAAGGCTGCGTTTGTTGGCAGTAGTTTCTTTGGGAAGGTAAATGTCAAAGCAAATTGACTTCGCGGCACAGCGACATGAAATGGTCGAACATCAAATACGGTCACGAGGCGTGCGCGATCGCTTGGTATTAGAAGCGCTGAACAATGTGCCGCGCGAAGTATTCTTGCCAGACGCAATGCGGGAATTTGCCTACGAGGATACACCGCTGCCGATCGCCGCTGGTCAAACCATCTCCCAGCCTTATATCGTTGCATTCATGATTGAGGCGTTGGCGCTCGAGGGTGGTGAGCGAGTACTGGAAATAGGCGCAGGATCGGGCTATGCCGCGGCAGTTCTCGGTAAGATTGCTGGCGAAGTCTACACGGTAGAACGCGTCCAGGAACTCGCCGACCATGCGAAAAACAGACTCGAAGCACTTGACTATCGCAATATCCACGTCCGTTGCGGCGACGGGACATTGGGGTGGGCAGAACACGCGCCCTTCGACGCGATTGTCGTCGCGGCAGGTGGGCCAGCAGTACCAGAATCGTTTAAAGCGCAACTGAAAATTGGAGGGCGGTTGGTGATTCCCGTTGGAATCGATTCGACGAGCCAAGAACTGGTTCGAATTACGCGCGCTTCGAAAACAGAGTTCAGAAGCGAGGACATCGCGGATGTGCGTTTCGTGCCGCTGATTGGTAAAGAGGGGTGGCCAGACGAACCCAAAGGAGAATCTTCGACGATATGTCAAAAACTTCCTGCACTTTAGCAAAAAGAGAACTCCACAATCTCCAGAATGATGGCAGATTACAGCGAACCATTTGAATTTATCGAGACAGCCAATCTGCAACCCTTATTGGACCGAATTGGCGATGCGCGCGTTGTTCTGATCGGCGAAGCATCACACGGGACGTCACAATTTACCACATGCGCGAGGTCGTTACGCAGGCCTTGATCGCGACCAAGGGTTTTGCCTTTGTCGGCATCGAGGGCGATTGGCCCGACGTGGCAAGAACCGACCAGCATGTGCGTCACTTCGAGTTTCCGCGATCACCTTGGACTGCCTTTGCCCGCTTTCCAACCTGGATGTGGCGGAACCGCGAAGTCCGCGACTTTGTTGATTGGCTGAGAGAATCCAACTCCGCACACCCCCCAAATAACCGAGTTGCCGTCCATGGCTTGCACCTGTACAGCTAGCATCGCTCGCTTGGACTGGTGCTTGATTACTTGAAAGATGTCGATTCCGAAACAGCCAAAATTGTTCGCTTGCGTTACGGCTGCCTGACCCCTTGGCAGTCAGACCCGGCGACCTACGGACATGCAGCGCTGACGGGAACCTACAAATCATGCGAACAGGAGGTGGTTGGGATGTTAACGAAACTCCGTCGTAAGGAAGCCTAGTATAGGCTCAGGGATGGCGAACGATTTATGGATGCCATGCAGAATGCGAAGCTGGTTGCCGAGGCTGAGAAATACTATCGGATCATGTACTACGGCTCGCGTGCCTCGTGGAATCTTCGAGATACACACATGTTCTCTACCCTTAACGCAATATTGGATTTTCATGGGTCGGACAGCAAAGCAATCGTCTGGGCACACAACTCGCACGTCGGCAATGCGGCCGCCACTGATATGTCTTACCGAGGTGAAATTAATATCGGATAGCTTTGCCGCGACCAATTTGGACACAATTGTTACTCGATTGGGATGGCTTGCCACCGGGGAACGGTCGCGCGGCAGCCCCTGAATGGGATGCCCCAATGGAAATCATGGATGTCGTGCCATCACTCCCAGGCAGCTGCGAACGCTTGTGTCACGGTGCGGATTGCCGAGATTCTCAATCGACAACAATTGCTTGACGATCACCTTTTGCTCAGTCATGGGTTGGCCCCCGTAGACAATACAACGCTGGTAAAGGCTGGCAATAATTGAGGGGTCATTCCTACTGCCAAGGCTAGCCCGACAAGGAGCGAATCTGAGAATGGTTTTCCTTGCACACCAACCTTTATGGCGAAGACGACCGCGGTGATCGCTAGGACCACTTTTACGAGTAGCTGGCCAAAGTGACGCAGTCCACGCTCAAAGCCGGTCTCTGGGGCATTTCGCTGTAGACGATTTGAGATCCTTCCAAACTCCGTGTTGCGCCCCGTATCGACTACGACCGCAGTGCCCGTACCACTTACCACATACGTGCCAAGGAACAACGAGTTGAGTCGTTCTCGCAGTACTGCCTCCTTTGCAACCACCACCGATGACTTCTCGGCTGGAAAACTCTCACCCGTCAATGTTGCCTCATCAACATCGAGGTCCCGAGCTGTCAGTACTCGACAATCACCGGGGATTAAATCGATGCTAGACATGGGCAGACTGAAGCCGAGACGTCAACTGGTGATGTTGCTCTTCTGGCTTGCTTGGGTCGCTCGTGTGCTTCATCAGGCTTGCGTTGGCGCTCCGTATGGATCTCGCTGGTGAGTCTCAGTATGCAATCATTCGGTGCCACATCGCCCAAGGCGCTCTGTAAACGTACGTGGTTGCATTGAGGAATAAAAGCTCTTCGCAGATTGGTCGCGTTTTTAGGCAGTGGCCGGTTCCGCTGGCCCGATGCACGCGCTTGAGCATATCAAGGGAATCGTTTTGCACTTGCCATTGCGCCACGGATAGTAGGGGCGTAAACTCAATTCGAGACGGGCTCTAACAACCGGGTTGCAGAATTCTTCAGCGGTAAACTCCTACGGTCGCGCACTGAGGCACCACCTCCCTCCGCGGCGAGCGGCCTGCGGCATCGATACAGGCCTTCAGGTCACTTAGCCGAAACAGCTTGCGCAAAGACTTGAAGATACGCCTGTGCAACATGGGCGGCAGTGATCGTTCCGGATCTTCGTCGCTGATCAGGATGGTGGGCGTCGGCGCGACTTCGGGATCTTCTCCCATCAAGGCCAAGACTTCCTCGCTGCCACCCCACAACAATTCGTCTGTTAGTACAAGTACCTCGGGCTTGAAGTATCGCAGAGCCGCCATGCATTCGAGCCCATTCGTGGCGATCTCCGTTACATGCCCACGTTTCCACATGTAGCATTGCAGGACCTCGAGAAAAGCTTCGTCCGAGTCAACAATTAGAATGCGCGTCGCATTCCCTCCATTTTGCGGTAAGTTGTTAGAGTTGTAGGCCACAGCCCCCTGGAAATGCTGAGCTGGCGATCCAACCGTGATGGGTTAATTAAGTCCAAACGAGCATGGTGCCGCCATTGAGTTCCCACAGAAAGTCCAACGGAAAACACGCCTTGGGAAACCCGTTTCGCCGATAGGCAATTGGTATTTGCGGTATAGAGTTCCGATACTTAATGATTCATACCCCAAAGCGAAGTCGTTTAAACCGATCCGCCAGGAATTTGAACATCGCTAAATTCGACAAATGACCGGGAAACGACCAGGTTTTATGCGTTGCTCTCCCAAAGCGTTAGGCTGATCATGGCGACTTCGAGGGGGCGCGAGAATCGAAGGGCCAGCCATTCCGGGCATGGTGGAATCCGCCATGCAGGGCCCGCGAATTCTAGTTTACAATGGCCCCCAAACTACGACGGCAAATCGACTTCGTTCAGGTCCACCCAGAACGGCGACCGTGGCCCTGTGCCACTGTTGTGAAGCACGCAGCTGTGCTTTCGCGAATGATAGGTTCTAATGGGTTTCGTGACCGCCGCTTTCGAGAACATCAAGCGCGACTAGGCCACGCAGCCAAGGAAACGCAGCCAAGGAAACGCCAATGGCCCGGAAGAGCACCACAAATAAACAAGGTCCTTCGGACTCAAGCCCCAGCACGGAGGCGGCCGACAATCGTAGCGCGGGCCAGACGACGAAGGCCCATCAAGAGCTTTCCACAATTACGGCCACATCGCTGGACGTAGCAGCTGCCGAGGAGACTCCTAAGCTCGATTGCCTCATCGTCGGCATCGGAGCATCGGCGGGTGGGTTGGATGCCTTCAAGAAGTTCTTTAGCAGCATGCCCGCCGACAGTGGCATGGCATTTGTCCTGATCCCGCACCTTGATCCGACGCATGAAAGTCTGATGGTGGAACTTCTCAGCCGGCAGACTGCCATGCCGGTAATAGAACCGAAAGATGGGACGAGCGTGGAGGCGAACCGCGTTTACATCATTCCACCAAACAATTACCTAGCCATTTCCCAGGGGGTGTTGCGATTGAGCGCTCCGCCAAAACCACGCGGATTGCAAACGGCCATTGATTTCTTTTTGCGCTCGCTGGCTGCGGACCAACGGGAGCGGGCCGTCGGCATTGTGCTTTCCGGAACGGGAAGCCACGGCACGCCAGGCATCCGCGAGATCAAGATGGCCGGCGGGTTGGTGATGGCTCAAGAGCCCGAGAGTGCCGAATACGACCAAATGCCACGCAGCGCAATTGCCTCGGGCGCGGTGGACTATGTGCTGCCGCCGCAGGAGATGCCCAAGGCACTGCTCAAATATGCCGAGCAACCGTACCTGAACCGAGTGAAAGATCCAGTTCCGTCAGGAGAGGCAAGCGACCAACTTAACCGCATTTCGCCGTATTGCGAACGCGGACCAAGTATGACTTCCGCAGCTACCGCAAGAACATGGTGATGCGCCGCGTGCAGCGGCGGATGAGCCTGTCCCACACCGCCCGGATCGCCGATTACCTAGAGTTGCTCCGCGAGAATCCGGACGAAGTGACGGCACTCCATCGAGACCTGTTGATCAGCGTCACCGCCTTCTTTCGCGAGTCGGAAGCCTTTGACTTGCTCGAGCAACAGGTCATCCCTTCGCTCGTTGAGCGTCAAAAGAATGAGGCACCGGTCCGCGTCTGGATTCCGGGCTGCGCTACCGGCGAGGAAGCCTATTCGATCGCGATGCTGTTATCCGAAGGGTTTGCTGCGGCCGACAAACCGGCGAACGTCCAGATTTTCGCGAGCGACATCGACGAGCCTTCACTCGACGTGGCTCGTGCTGGGATTTATCCCGCCAGCATCGCCGGCGATGTCTCTTCTGAACGGCTGAAAAGGTTCTTCATAAAGTCGGACGAAAATCACTATGAGGTCACCAAACAACTTCGCGAATCAATTTGCTTTGCGGCGCAAAACCTGATCAGCGACGCCCCGTTTTCGCGACTCGACCTGATCTCATGCCGCAATCTGCTGATCTATTTGGAACCGGAAGTGCAGCGGAAGGTAATCGCGTTATTTCACTTTGCTCTGGTTGAGGACGGCTATTTGCTGCTTGGCCCTTCCGAGTCGATCGGTCGTGCCGTCGACATGTTTGAGCCAGTTTCGAAGAAGTGGCGGGTCTACCGCCACATCGGCGCCATACGGCGCGAGTTGTTGGAAATCCCTATCGTGTCGACCGATGAGCGTCGCGTCTCGCTACGGCGTCCCGCGCCGACGAGCCTGCCTCCCATGGGCTTCAGAGAGCTCACCGAACGGATGATCCTCAGCGAATACGCGCCGGCGACTGCCTTGATCAACCGCAAGTTTGAGATCCTGTACGTTGCCGGTCCGCTGGTCAACTATCTGGAATTCCCGACGGGCGAGCCGACCAGGGACCTGCTGTCGATGGCTCGTCAGGGCATGCGGACGAAAATACGCGCAGCTTGCCATCGAGCCATTCACGACCGCGTGACCGTGAGCGATGCCGATGCCCGTGTCAAACGCAACGGCAGTTACGTTCCTTGCACCATCACCGTCCGCTCAATCTCCGAACCAAAGGAAGCCGAGGGGCTCATGCTCGTCACCTTTCAAGATTGGGATTCAATCCCGCTGCATAAGCAAGCGACGGAAAACTCTCAGCTCACCAGCCAGCCCCCTGATGAGGAAAACTCCAAACTCATCCAGCAGCTTGAATTCGAACTCAAATCCACACGCGAGGATCTGCAGAGCACCATCGAGGAAATGGAAAGCTCGAACGAGGAATTGAAGGCGGCAAACGAAGAAGTCATGTCGATGAACGAGGAGTTGCAGTCGGCCAACGAAGAGCTCGAGACCTCCAAAGAAGAACTGCAATCGCTCAACGAAGAGCTGAGCACGGTCAACAATCAGCTGCAGGACAAGGTCGGTGAGTTGGACAAGGCCAACAATGATCTGACGAATTTGATGGCCGCCAGTGACATCGCCACGGTGTTTCTGGACGTCGAGTTGCAAATCGTGCGGTTCACGCCCCCTACCGTCAAGCTGTTGAATCTTAGGAGCACTGACATCGGTCGTCCCTTTCGGGACTTCGCGCCCCGCTTTACCGACGGCGACCTGCTGGCCGAATGCCAAGTGGTGCTTGACAGGCTCACGCCGGTGGAACGCGAACTGCGCACCGACGAAAACCGCCATTTCTTACGCCGTATTCTGCCCTACCGTACGGCTGATAATCGCATTAGCGGCATAGCAATCACCTATGTGGAGATCACCGCGCGCGTCCAGGCTGAGGCCGAATCGAGGCGATTGGCAACCGCCATGCGCGACTCGAATGACGCGGTGACCGTGCAAATGTCGGATGGCCGCTTGATTTTTTGGAACCGTGGTGCCGAGCGGATGTACGGCTACAGCCAGGCTGAAGCGCTGCAGATGAACGTCCGCGACCTCGTCCCCGAACAGATCCGAGAAACAGCATTGGCGATCATCCACCGCATCATCGAAGGTAATGAGTCCGAGTCACTTGAAACCCAACGTGTGACCAAAGATGGTCGAATTCTCGACGTCTGGTTGACCGTTTCGAAACTGGTCGATGAAGCGGGCCAAGTAATCGCTGTTGCCACCACGGAACGGGACGTCACCGACCACAAGCAATCCGAAGCGAAACTCAAACAACTCAACGAAACGCTGGCACAACGCGTCGAAGAACAAACCCGCGACATCCACCTGCTTGCCGAAGCCGTCGCACATCTCGGCGAAGGGGTGGTGATTACCAGCGACGAATTGGACTGGCCGGGACCAAAAATCATCTTCGTGAACGATGCGATGTGCAGAATCACGGGCTATACGACGGACGAACTTATCGGCCAGACACCGCGCATGCTTCAAGGCGATACCACTGAGCTTGAAACGTTGAATCGGATAAAAGCCGAGCTGTCCGCTGGACGCTCGTGCTTGGCCGAACTGACCAACTTCCGCAAAGACGGTACAGCCTACGACGCCGAGCTGTTTATCACGCCGCTGTTCGATGCCGTCGGCAGCCACACCAACTACGTCGCGATCCACCGCGACATCAGTGAGCGGAAAAAGTCAGACCGGGCATTGCGGGAAAGCGAAGAGAGCTTGCGGGCTGTGCTCAGCACAGCGGCCGACGCAATTATCACCATCGACGGAGGCGGCATTATCAAAAGTGCCAATCCTGCGGCCGAGAATATGTTCGGCTACCTCCAGCACGAGCTTCTCGGCCAAAACGTCAGTATCCTAATGCCGAGACCGTACAGCGACGAACATAATGGCTACATCGCCCGTTACCAAAAAACACGGGAACCCCGCATCATCGGCATTGGCCGCGAAGTGTTCGGACGTCGCAAGGACGGTTCGACTTTTCCCGCTGGCCTGTCGGTCAGCGAGGTTGATCACATTGGACTCTTCACTGGCATCGTCCGGGACCTAACGAAGCTGAGGGAGGCTCAAAAACATATCTTGGAAATCGCCGCTGAGGAACAACGCCGCATCGGGCAGGAATTGCACGATGGTACAGGCCAAGAGCTGACCGGCCTCTCTTTGATCGCAGGCGCACTGCAGGGAAGACTTCACAACGCCGACCGGCGGGAAATCGAGGGCCGTGCAGTACGATACCTTGAAGAAGTTGACATTTTGCGACTTGAGCAGATCTCCGAGCGGCTGTCGCGAGGGCTAGCTGAGGCACTCCGCAATGTCCAAGCACTCTCGCGCGGTATTATGCCCGTTCAAATCGACGCCGAGGGACTGCGATCGGCGCTGGAGGAGCTTGCGGCGGTGACGGACGCACAAGACCATGTGCATTGCAGCTTCGAGTACTCAGGTCGAGTGGCTTTAAGTAACACCACCGCCCTGCACCTATACCGCATCGCCCAAGAAGCACTGAACAATGCACTGCGTCATGGACACGCCAACCAAGTCGGCATCTCATTGTCGCAAAAAAATGGTCAGATCGTCCTACAAGTGAGCGATAACGGAAGTGGTTTCGAGCCAGACCTTAGGCTCCAAGCAACTGCCTATCTTGGCATAGGATTGCGGACCATGGCCTATCGAGCCGCGTTAATCGGCGGTAAGCTCCAGGTCGAACGCCAAGCGAAAGGCGGGATGCTGATAAGTTGCGTGATTTTTGTAGGAGGGGAAAGCATACAGTGATTAACCACTGGGCACCATCCAAAATATTGATCGTCGACGACCACCCGATCGTTAGGGAAGGACTAGCCATGCGCATTTCTGCCCAACCCGATTTGGAGGTGTGCGGTGAAGCAGCCACGGAGGATGAAGCGCTCGCACTGGTAAATGACACCAACCCGAATTTGATAATCGTCGACATCTCGCTGAAAAGTGGACACGGGATCGAGTTAATCAAGCAAGTCAAGTCGCGGTACGCGGCGGTGAAGATGCTGGTCGTTTCGGGTTTCCAGGATTCGCTCTACGGCGAACGTGCCTTGCGCGCTGGCGCAATGGGCTACCTGAACAAACAGGAGTCCAATGACAAATTACTCGACGCCATCCGAACCGTACTCAAGGGGGAGCGATTTGTCAGTCCCGAACTTACGCGGCGCTTGGTGGCCCGAGCTTTAGAGGGGCGAGACGATGCCCAGGACCCGATCGAACTCTTGACAGATCGCGAACTTGAGGTCTTCCGAATGATCGGCGAGGGGCTTACCAGCGGATCTATCGCCAACCGGCTGTTCCTCAGCATCCACACCATCGACACCCACCGTGAAAACATCAAACGCAAACTCGGCGTCAGCAACGCTGCCGAGCTCTCTCGCGCTGCAGTACGATGGTTGCTCGAGAATAGCTGACGAGGCGTTGCAATGCGGAACTAACAACTTTCTGCCGTTAGCTGTCCACTCGAGTCTCAATCCGCGACTGCTCTCCATTGCAAAGCAAGTTGGATCCTACGTACGTCTCCATAAGCGATGACTACCACAAGCGAAGACCTACTGCATCGAACCAGTACTCAGTCATCCACAAACGAGCGGTCCATGGTTGCGGTGACAAAACAGGTGGTTGCGGCCAGCACTCCAAATAGAATGGGTGCCCAAGCAGGCATCAGGGACAACCAAATCGCGACGACCGACCAAGCGACCCCTAACCAGCGGTAACCGAACCAAAAATTTCCGCTCTTGGAAAAAAACAACAGCGAACTAATCAATGCCCAAAACGGATAAAAAAACTCACTAATCCGATCGCCTTCCGGTTGGCAAAGAATGTGCAACACAATCATTCCAGCAAACGAGGCACAAAGATGCCCTATCCAGATCGACCATAACTCGCGGCGGGCCTGTTGTGACCGCTGGTGGATCTCCTGACTGGCTAAAAATGTGGCGAACAAAGGGACATAACCACCAAACACCACGAACCACATCCAGAATTTCGCTGCCTCCAGATACAAAAGCCACTGCACCGCCACTCCGCTCATCACGAGCACGGGTGCGACAACGATGCAAAGTAGATATCGCAGCCGCGGAAAGTGCCTGTTCCAACTTGGCCGATCAAGCCATTTCGCCAGTTCATCTGCGAATTCACCAGCCGTCGCAAAACGGTTCGCAGCATCGCGTGAGACACAACCATAAATGATACCCAGCAGCGCGGGAGGAATGTCGCGGCTGACTTTCTCTTCGAATCTCAGTTTGCCAGCCGCAACATCGGCCAATTGTTGCGAGGGTGTCCGGTCTTCAATGCAGGGCGAACACCCAGACAGGGCGGCCCACAGCGTTGCTCCGAGCGAATAGACGTCGGACGAGATGGTGCGGGAAGCGTTGATGTCATCTTGTGACCGTCCCGTGATGGCGGCGTGCGCCAATTCTGGAGCCATGTAGGCTGGAGTTCCCGCAATGCCTGCCTCGGGGGTGTTTCTCACAGTCGCGTCCAGAGCCGCGAGTCCAAAGTCACTGATCATCGGTCGGTCACTACGGGACTCGATGAGAATATTCTGAGGTTTAATGTCTCCGTGCAGGATTCCATGCCGATGCACGACATCCACAGCGCGAGCGATCTGTTCCAGGTAACGCACAATGCGCTCCGGCGAAATCAACGAATTCCTGGTAATTTCATGTAAACTGCGACCGTCCACCAACTGCATTGAGAACCAGGGTCGATCGCCCGACTCGCCAACTTGATAAACAGGGACGATGTGTTCGTGCGCAACGCGGGCAGCCAGTTGCGACTCGCGCAGGAACTGCATACGCAGCAGGCCAACCGTATCGTGAGCTGTCCCAACGAGGCGATCGGGACGCATTACCTTGACCGCATCAAACCTTTGCGTTTTTTTGTGCAGACCTCGATAGACAACTCCCATCCCGCCCCTCGCAATCTCCGTTAGCTCGTCGTAATCCTCTAGAAGGGGTGGACTGTCGAGCGATTCGATCGCTGTACGAATGGGTGCCGAAAGCTCATGGATGAACATAAAAGCCGTTCGATGCTCCAGCTGCTGCGGCGAATCAAGCTCTGGGTGCGATTCGTCAGCGGACTCCAGCGCACGTTCGAGTACGGCAAGCTCATCATCGCTTAGCGGCCTGCTATCATTGGTTAGCTTGCTAATCATCGGACCCTGATTTCATGCAGCTCAACAACTGCTGCCTTCCCCGGTGGAGCAGTCCTGCGACCGCAGATTCTGAGACTTCCAGAATCTCAGCTACTTCTCTAAGCGCATGGCCGCGTAAATGCTTAAGTATGATCGCCATTTTTTGGTTGTCAGGCAAAGTCTGCAAAGCTGCCAACATGTTGGATACCTCTTCATTGCGTTGCAGTACCTGACTCGGCGTGGTGTCGTCCGCAACCAGGAACTGCTCCAAACGCAAAAACGAGTTGCGAAGATCTCCTTCACGGATATTCCTGTCAATGTTTTTCTTCGCCGTGCGTGAATGCCTGATCGCATCAAGCACGTTGTGTTTAAGGGCTGAATGCAGCCACGCAAGCAGTGGGGCTTCGTCCAACTCGCTCAAAACTTCGAGCTTGCAATGCGCTTCCATAAGTGTCTGCTGAACGAGATCGGATGCGTCGAGATGTCCGCGCAGCTTTGGAGAAAGCAGCGATTCTGCCAACGAAAGCAAAATCGGGCGACGTCGTTCCAAGTTTTCTTGTATCTGCTGCGAACTTTGTTTCATCCACAAGCTCCCCAGCTTAGAAGCGAGATTGGAGGCAAAAATGTGCACGGAGTTTTCAATATTTTGAGATCTTCCGCGCACAAGAAATCGCCCATTCTCGCTTATACGCTTGCACGCAGCATATCAAATCACCACAAAACGGTCGAGGATCATGAAAAAGTTTAACTTCGGACATAACGTTCAGATTGAATCAAAATCGTATTTCACCCCAAAAACTGAAGCCGAAGTGCTGGAATTGCTAAACAAGCATCGAGGACGTACCGTTCGCTGCATTGGTCGGCTTCATTCCTGGAGCCAAGTGCTGGAGAGCCCCGATGTGCTGCTGGACCTGCGAAATTTTAACAGCGTTGAACCCCAACACGTTGAGCCCCAACACGGTGAGCCCCGGTCGGTTGTTGTCGGAGCGGGATGCCAAATCAAACATCTCCTCACAGAACTTGAGCAGTCAGCGGGGTGGACCCTCCCCTCAGTCGGGTTCATCACAGAACAGACGATGGCTGGTGCCATATCCACTGGCACCCATGGATCCGGTCGGCATTCCTTGTCGCATTACGTGAGCGGTGTCCGCGTAGCTCGATACGACCAGCAGACTGGAGAGGCTGTAATTGTCGAAATCACGGACGGGGACGAACTCCGTGCAGCGCGGTGTTCACTGGGCTGTCTAGGAGTCATTTTGAACGTGACCATGCAGTGCCGTCCAATCTACCTTGTCGAGGAGCACTTTCGCGAGTATCAACAAATTGACGATGTCTTGGCTGCTGAAACGGAGTATCCGCTTCAGCAATTCTACTTGGTCCCATGGCGCTGGTCCTATTTCGTGCAGCATCGTCGCGAGTCCGAGTGCTCACCCTCCAAGACCCTTTGGCTCTACCATTGGTATCGCTTTCTAGCGATCGACGTCACCATGCATCTACTGATTCTGCTTGTCGTGCACTTGCTCACGCTCCCCGCAGCGGTCAAAGCCGTTTTCCGTTGGATAGCGCCCGCTTGTGTGATTCGTAATTGGCGAGTAGTGGGTCCGTCCAGTTCGCAATTGGTGATGGAGCACGAGCTGTTTCGACACATCGAGTGCGAGCTCTTTGTACAAAGTTCGCGCTTGCCAGGTGCCCTCTTGTTTTTGAAGCAATCGCTTGAAGGGTCAGCCAATCGGCAGAGCCGATTAGAAACTGAATTTCATAATCAGCTTGTGCAGGCCGACAGCAGCGACGATTTTGCACGATTAATTGGGAAGTATTGTCACCACTATCCAATATGCGTTCGAAAGATACTGCCGGATGATACATTGATTTCCATGGCAAGCAACGCAGGTATCGGTGAACAGATCAACGGGGTCGAGAGCTCAACTTACCTCGTCGACCAAGAAGCGTGGTACTCTATTACGTTGACCAATTTCGAGCGGGGACGACGCCGCAAGCATTTTGAGGAACTCGTCGTATTTCTAGCGAAATCCATGCAGAGTTTGTTTGACGCTCGTCCCCATTGGGGCAAATTGTGCCCAGTGCCGCCAGCCGATTTGCGAAAGCTCTACCCTAGCTTCAATGAGTTCCAGGATATCTGCGATCGGGCAGACGAAGATGGCGTTTTTAGAAATCGCTGGATGAAAGAATTGTTACCGATTCGCCGTCGGCATGACTCGAGTGAAGCAGTTTAACTTCAAAAGCTGTACGCCTCACATAACTGGACAGGTCGCGGTGGCGGAGTTCGGCGATTGCCACGCTTGGGCCGTTTAGCCAGCTACCGATAGCACGCTCGTTTACGGAGATATGGCGTTTGCCCGTGCTCTCCCCTGCCTCGCGCAGCGAGAATAGCCGTGGAGAGCGTAGGGGGCGGGGACTGCAAGTCGGTAACCTATTTGCGGACGGGTCCTAGATGCTAAAAGCCCTACCTCGATTGGCTTGATCGAGACAGTTAGATTAACCATAATCCACTTTAGCAACTTTGGCGAGGAGCGCATCAACGGCCTCCTGGTTTCCCCAAAATCTCAACTTCGGTATACCTCCATGAAACGCCCCTCGTCCAAAAGCAAGCGACCAATCTCTCGCCCAGCTAGCAAGAACCAACGCAGGACCATGTTGCTTGAGCGACTCGAAGATCGTCGCGTTTTGGTGGCCGATTGGCAAAACAGCTCCTTTCCAGAGGACGTAAGCCACGACGGCCTGGTTTCTCCGTTGGACGTAGTACTTGTTGTAAATGAGCTTAACAGACGCTTTGCCAACGGTTCAGGGTCAGCACTACCCACTGGCATCGGAGTTCCACCTCCGTACGTTGATGTCAATGGGGATTCACGCGTCACTGCGCTCGATGTACTTTTCGTTATCAACTACCTGAACTCCGGTGCTGATCGTCGCGGTGCTCTCACGGAATTGAGTCGATTCGATTCATTTAGAAACATCCGGATTGACCTTTCGAGTCAAGAGGGTGCTCGACTCTACCGAATGCAGGTGAATGCGAGCTTTGGGGCAGATAACACTGACAGCTTGTTGCCAGACCTATTTTCCGTCTACCTGCGCGACCCTGACAATCCAGGTCAAACCCTATTGGATCGTGGAGTCAACGGAACGTCGTTGTTCTCCCTATCCTCGCGGGGAGCAGAGTTGGCAACTGGGCTTGTTCGTTGGGATGGAAACATCTTAGAGCTTGATCTTAGTTCCATCAAAGACAAAGCATCGGGCCATCTCTACATGGAATTGTTAAATGGCGATCCGGCCAGCAGATCGCGAGTGTCGATACTCCCCTTGGAAAACAGAGTTGACCCTGACGCGCCCCCGGGCAGTTTGTTGCCAGCTAATAGTGATCTTGCATTACCGGGCACTTCACTCAATTTTACGCAGCTCACGCGTAGTCAAGCGTTCGATGTCGATGTGGAAAATATGCGTTTCAACTCGACAAACAATCTCTTCATTGCTGAGCTCGATTTGGTCAATCGCGGCGAAGCGACAGGGCGAGATCTTGCCATCGTTATTGGCGGCTTGCCTTCAGGTGCAACGTTATTGAATGCATCTGGCATTGATCCGCAAGGCCGACCGTACCTCAACATGCGCAATGCAATTCGCAGGGGCGGATTGGGGGCAAACGAGCGATCGAGTCTTGTCGAGATCAGGATTGCCAATGCTTCGCGCATCCCGCTGCATCTCACTGCAGAGGTCTATGTTGGTGACGAGAATCGTCCCCCAGTCATCGCTCCCATTGCGGCTCAAAGCGTTGTACCAGGCGCACAACTGAATATCCAAATGAATGCGATCGATGCAGATGGTGACCAGTTGACGTATAGCATGAGATCTGCTGAAGGATCGCGTCCGTTACCAACCGGTGGGCTTGACGCAGCCACGGGCTTGATGGTCTTCTCGCCGGCACCCGAGCAGCTTGGCAGTTACCAAGTCGAGGTGTTTGCGAGCGATGGAAAAAAGACCGCCTCACAGAGCTTTGCACTTTCGATAGTAGAAGATACGTCCATTTCTACTCGTATTGCGGGGCGAGTGTTGGATGTCAACGACATGCCACTTCCTGGGCTTGTCGTCGAGATCGGCGGTGTGCAGGTGTTGACGCAAGCCGATGGACGGTTTGAAATCGATCTCGGCGCAGGTCCGCTGGTCAGCGATACGCTGAAGGTCCGAGGAGATACTTACATGGACCTTACGCGTCCAGACGTTCGCTATCCGTTTATTGCTGAGAAGTTGCCATTCATGTTGGGGCGCGAAGTCTATCGGGGATTTCGAAACATACTCGAGCGAGCTATCTATTTGCCAACTCTAAACGCGGGCTCACCGGTGAACCCAACAGATGGCACGGTCATTCGGGCGGAGTTGCGACCGAATCAAGTGCCGGTCGAAGTTCATATAGCTGCCGGTACTTTATTCACACAACAAGGTGCGCCGTTCGCTGGAAACTTGAGCATAACGGAAGTCCCCATTGACCGAACACCTGCGGCGCTGCCGTCTAACTTGTTCCCGGACATGTTGATTACGATCCAGCCAGGCGAGATGGTCTTTAGTTCGCCAGCGCCACTGACGTTCCCCAACACGGCCGGTTGGGCCCCTGGAGTACTCATGGATTTGTGGTCGATTAATCCGGTTACGGGCGAATTCGAGATCGTAGGGGCAATGCGAGTGAGCGCTGATGGACGTCAAATCGAGACTATCTCCGGCGGCATCCGCAATAGTAGCTGGCACTTTCCAGCCCCACCTCCTCCGCCAGCGCCTCCCACCAATGACAACAATGATGATGACGACTGCGACGAATGTGAAGAAGGGGGACCTGGCTCGTCCCTGATCATGTTCCAAACTGGTGCGTTGATGGAGACGCACGATTTGGTCTCGTATCAGTCATTGGGTGCGTCGCGTGGGTTCGTTCTCAACTACGATTCGCTGCGCGCCGATCCGCGGCCGATTATTCACACCGCTATAGAGAACGTGGATCCCGCCGCAATTGGAGGCGCCAATGCGGACAACTTGCGACTTGTTGCCAGACTGAGAATGCAACAAGGAAATGTTTCTGCTTCCGTTCCTGGCTACGAGGGCAACCAATTTGGACTCCTTGGCGGTGAGAATTTCTGGTCATTGCCCACTGAGCCGGGAACCGTGGATGCAGCGCTACAAGTTGACATGCGGTTGCAGCCGACAGGTAAATATGACTACGTTTTTTCCACCGGGGTAAGGCTCTTTTCTGAAGATTCTCAGCGATTTGGTGGCTCGGAGTCTCGCCAAGATGGACATATTTTGCATGTCAATACGATCGATAGTCCGTTCGGCAGCGGCTGGGGGTTGGCAGGTCATGAACAAATCGTTGAGAATCCCGATGGAACAGCCATGATCGTCGATGGAGATGGCAGCGAGTTGCTCTTCCGACCTAGTGGGGCGGCAGAAGTCAGGGATTTTCTACTGCCAGATGGGCCTAACAATAGTATTCTGCGATACGACGGATTGACCGGTGCCTTGCAGGGAACTTTCGTTGCAAGCGGAGCTGGCGGGCTAACAGGGCCACACAATCCAACTTTTGGCCCAGACGGCAATTTGTATGTGTTATCGAATGCCAATTCCCGAGTGCTTCGATTTGATGGTCAAACAGGCGAGTTTATTGATGTCTTTATGGAAACAGGGGGCGGAGGATTCACCAGCAGCGCTCAAATGGCTTTTGGCCCTGACGGACACCTATATTTCGGATCAGGAGCAGGTGTGTTTAAGGTCGACGGAACGACGGGTACTTCGTTGGGAATGGCGGCGTTTGGCAATGAGATCCAAAGAGCATGTGGAATCGCTTTCGGGCCCGACGGAAATCTGTACGTGGGCGACAGCGATCCATTTCGTTTTACCGGTTACGATCGCATCCTGAGGTTCGATACCGAGGGGAATTTTATCGACGTCTTTGTCCCTTCGGGGAACCTAGAGGACACCTGTCCTATCGATTTTGGAGCTGATGGGAATCTTTATATCGCCGACCAACAGACGCGGGACGTGCGCAAGTTTGATGGTGCGACAGGTACATTTATGGGTGTCTTTGCTGTCAGTCCAGGTCTAGGAACTCCATTTCGTGCGACATCGGGAATCGACGGCAATCTATACGTTGGAATCTTCCAACCAGGCACTCCTGGAAGTATCGCTCGCGTGGATGGAACAACAGGCAGATTCATAGACTCTTTTATTGGGAACAACACAGGCTTTGGAACATTCTTTCCTGGCCCAGAGGTGTTACCGTTCCGACGAGTCCAGGATCTCCTTATCCAGGATGCAACGAACGATACCGTCATGCGCTACGATGGCATAACCGGTGAAAGAATCGGTCAGCTCGTTGGCCGAGGTGCCGGAGGATTGGATTTGCCTCACAATCCAACGTTCGGTCCCGATGGAAATATGTATGTCTTTCGTGGTACGCCTGAGGAACAACAAATTCTCCGTTTTAATGGCCGAACCGGATCGTTTATGGATGTCTTCGTGGATACCGGCGTAGGTGGTTTCGCGGGTGGTACGGAAATGCTATTCGATTCGGAAGGAAATCTATATGTAGCAACCGGTGGCACCGAAGTGCTGCGATTCGATGCCAACGGAGCTTTCAAAGAAGCGATTGGTGGAACTCACGTTGGTTTACAATCGGCCTGCGGAATCGAAATTGGATCTACTGGAGAGCTGCTCGTTTATGATACCTTTGATGAGGAAATGCGAGTTTTTAGTTTAGAGTCTGGTGAACTGATCAGAGTTTTGATTCCTTCCTCGGACAATTTAGTGAATGCATGTGACTTTGATATTGGAGCTGATGGTGACATCTTCATCACAGACGCCACTTTAGGAGGTGTAAGACGATTCGATGGCCAAACCGGAGAATTCTTAGGTGTTTTTGCTATAACCAGCAGTACGGTCGTGAGCGGAATTACTATAGGTCCCAATGGTGATCTATACGTGAACGTTAATGGTAATACGGACCGATTTAGTGGTCAAACTGGCGTTTTTGTTGAACGCTTTGTTACAGGCAATGGCGGCTTCGTCAATTTCATCCCGCCATCACCTGCCGTCGCCGAAAGCATCTACCTATCTCCCGTTGGCGATTTTTCGACACTGGAGAAACTTATCGACGGATCCTTTCGCCGTACCATGAAAGATAAGGCTGTTTACCTCTATGATAATAGCGGTCAACTAGTACAATCCATCGACCGCAACAATAACGTCACGCAGTGGCTGTACGATGAAGCCGGAAACTTCACCCACTGGGTTGATCCAGTCGGCCTTGTGACGACATTTTCCTACACCGAAGGCAAGGCCACATCGATTACTGATCCGGCGGGTCGCATAACGCAGTTGCAATACGACACGGTGGGAAATCTGACCAGTATCATCGACCCCGATGGATCAAGGCGTACCTTTGAATATGACGCGAATCGTCTTATGACTGCCGAAACCGACCAGCGCGGCAATCGTGAGCAAGCCATCTACAACTTTGCAGGTCGTGTTGAACGGACCCTACGTAAAGACGGAACAGAAATTAATCTGAGCTCCGTCCAAGTTCGGGGGCTTCATCCAGCTCATCAAACCAAGGACCCATTTTCAGCGCCACTGGCCGACGGAAACCTTGCTGGTCAGTCTACCTACATCGATAGCAATGGCAATGTGCAAACCACGACCGTTGATGGGTTAGGCCAGAGAACCGCAGCCAACGACTCTATCGGTTTGTTACCGTCCACGCAATTTGATATGGCGACCAATTTGCCATCTCAGGATAGCGACGCGCGCGGCAATATAACCAACTACACCTATGATTCGCGAGGAAACTTGATTCGCATGTTCGATTCACTGAATCCGCAGAATCCTTCGCTTTACACCTATGAAAGCGAATTCAATCGACTAACAAGTGCAACCGATGAGTTAGGACGACAGACTCTGTACGATATTGATCCGCTCAATGGAAATGTCCGCTCAATCACACAGGTCTTGGGAAGTCTAGGTGAAGATGATCTAGTTACGCACCTGCAATACACAACACGAGGGCTCGTGAAGTCGATCACTGACCCTCTGGGGAGGGTTAGCGAATCGTTCTTCGATAGTCTTGGTCGTCTCACGCAACATGCGTTTTCATCGGGAACATCCAGTCAATCAAGTGTGCGGTACGAATATGACCTGGCTGGTAACGTATCCGCAACGACGGACGAAAACGGGAATCGCAGCCTTTTCCAATATGATGCATTGAACCGATTGATGAAAGTTACCGAGGCCGATCCAGACGGATCAGGACCGCTGGTCTCTCCTGCCACGCGACTCGAGTATGACGCCGTTGGCAACCTGGTCGCTCTGACCGACCAAAGAAGCAATCGGACCGAATTCGAATATGACCAGCTCAATCGGTTAATACGAGTCGTTGATTCTAAAGGCCAAGTATCCAATTGGACCTACGACAGGGTTGGCAATTTACTATCTAGCCGCGATCCGCTTTCCCAAATCACGCGGTTCGTCTATGACGCCCGAAACAGACTAGTCGAGAAGATAGAACCTGACGGAACACGAGCGCGTTTTGAGTATGACTTAGATGACAATCTGATCGCTATCAGCGATTTGAATGGCAACGCCACCCGCTATGCGCACGACGCGCGCAACCGGGTTGTCGACAAGATAGACGAACTCGGAAACTCTACAAGTTACGCATACGACCTCAGCGACAATCTAATCTCGACCCAAGATCGAATGGGCCGCGTCACGACCTTCGAATACGATGATGCGAACCGCTTGGTGGCCGAATCGTGGGGCGAAGGTGGAAACGTCATTCAGTTTAGCTATGACGCGGTCGGAAACTTGATCACACTGATGGATCAATTCAGTGCATTAAGTTTTCAATACGACTCTAGAGACCGTGTTGTATCCGTTGATAACGCGGGAACACCCAAGTCTCCCCATGTTGTGCTTAATTACCAATACGACAGTGTGGGCAACTTGCTTTCGGTAGTTGACACCATTGATGGTGAAGATGGAGGATCCATGACTTACCATTTTGACGCGCTCAATCGCGTTGAACAAATCACGCAAACAGGTGCTAACACCAACTCCAAGCGAGTTAACTTCGGTTACGATGCGTTGGGACAGTTCATGTCGATCCATCGTTACTCCGATCTTGCTGGCACCCTTTCGGTAGTTGATACCGTTTTCAGCTATGATGAACTCAATCGGTTGTTGCAGATAGACCATGTGGGGCAGAACGCCTCATTGGCCTTTTTCGATTTTGACTACGACGCGGTCGGGCGCATAACACGGATTTCTGGAATCGATGGTGAGACGGTCTATGACTACGATACGCGAGGTCAATTAGTCTCGGCCGTCCATGCTGACCTAGCCAAACCACTTGAACAGTACGCCTATGATGCAAATGGGAATCGAGTTTCTGCGACAGTACTTGGGATACCGCTCGAATATCAGACTGGCTTAAACAATCAAGTCCTATCTGATGGGCGATATAACTTCGTTTACGATCGCGAAAATAATCTCAGCCGTCGAACCGAAATCGACTCTGGTATCGCACGTGAGTTTTCCTGGGACAATCGAAATCGACTTACCGCAGTGAGCGACCGCAATGCTGAAGGAGCGGAGTTGCAGCGCGTCGAATTTACGTATGACCCCCTCGATCGTCGTATTTCGAAAAGTGTAGAGACTGACGTGGACGAAGTGATATATCATTTCGTTTATGATCGCGACAACGTACTACTTGATTTTATTGACGCGGATGGGGCTGTAGGCGCGAGCCCTCCCGCTCTGGCTATTCGATACCTTCATGGCCCTGATGTTGACCAGGTTCTGGCGCAAGACGATGGTAAAGGCAACGTACACTGGATGCTTGCGGACCATTTGGGTACCGTCACCCATTTGGTGAACTCGCTCGGTGCGGTCGATAGCCAGCTGCGTTATGACTCGTATGGAAACGTAGTCGCCCAATCCAATGAATTGATTTCGACCCGCTTTCAATTCACAGGCCGCGAGTTTGACACGGAAACAGGATTGCAATTTAACCGCACGCGCTACTACGATCCATCGATTGGTAAATTTATCAGTGAGGACTTGGCGGGATTTTTGGCTGATTCGTTCAACTTGCATGCCTACGTCGACAACGAACCCACACGCTTGAGAGATGCATTTGGCCTGAAAGGTTCGGCAGGTAACGACCCAACCGGTCTTGGTGATCTGGGAGAATCTTTAGGCGGTTTGATACCAGACGCCGGGTCGATGGCCAATAGCGGTTCCGACTTCTTAATTGGTCTCCTGCCAAATGACGGCCATCTTGGGCGGCTAAAGGATCTGCTCACGAAAGCCCGTGAAGCTACAAACATTAAGCAGAAAGCGGTCGACATTGCGCAGAAGAAGTTAGAAGATGCCATAAAGAAGAACTGTACTAAGGCGCAGCAGGAAAAGCTTAGGGAGGCATTGAAAAAGGCGAAGGCAGCTCTGGAAGCCCAGAAGAAAATTGGCATCGACCTGCAACGCGAGATAGTTAACCAGCCAGGATATCAGCAATATTCACAAATGTTTAAGCGATGGCGACTAGATATGAAAAAGCAGATCGCGCGATATAACATTCAGTGATTTATTTGATTCAGCAAAAGCCATAGCCCGTGTTCCCAACTGCATCGGTGTGTCAGCAAAGATGCTACTGGAGTATTGACTTGATTTCGACAATTCCACAATCAACAAACAGAAAGCAACCTGTCAATCGAAGGCCTTTCTTTGAATCGCTTGAATCTCGTTATCTACTCTCAGGGTGGCACAACCAACTGAACCCAATCGATGTCGATGCCTCGGGGTTAGTTACTTCGCTGGATGTGTTATCGGTCATCAATGATTTGAATGCTCACGGCTTAAGATTGCTGCCTTTCAGTCAACCCAGTGACGAGCCACAACGGTTCGTCGATGTAAACAACGACTCCCGAGTCACACCACTTGACATGCTGCTCATCATCAACGCACTCAACGAGAATCAAGGGCCGTTGAATTTTGCGTTGTCTATAACACCCGGTGCCGATCCAAACGGCAATGGTGTCATCCTTCAAGATCAGGTGACCTTGCTGGGGCAAACCGCTGCTCAGGCACGAGTCCAATTCACGGTTGATGCACTTGGAGTTGATCTCAAACCGGTTCCCAACCAATCTCGCTCCACCGAATTGCGAACTGATCGCACTGGGAGCTTTCAAATCCTACAGGAACTATCCTGGGGTCTGAACCAAGTGACTGCCAAGGCGACGGATCGCTTGGGTCGAGTGTTGTTTGTACAACGGGAGATCGTCCGCGGTGACTTGGTAGCGGACTGGAATGCGGCGATGTTGAACGTGGTCCGTGATTGGACGGCAACGTCAAACGACCCCTATCCTGGACGCATCGTTCCTTCGGCTCCGCCTGTGGTTGCTCGCAACTTGGCGATGCTGCATGTGGCCATGTTTGACGCAATCAATGGCGTGTCGAACCAGTATGAAGCATATGCGTTTGCCAGAGATGCCCCGCCCGATACATCAACCATCGCCGCAGCGGCGTCCGCCGCTTTCGAAGTTGCGGTGGAGTTGTATCCCGACGCCAGGGAACTTGCGATCTGGCAAGCAACTTTTGCTGAATCGCTAGCCACCGTTGAGGATGGACCTGCCAAGCAGCAAGGAATTTCGTTTGGACGGGATGTAGCTAAGCAAATTCTTGCCGCTCGGGCAAACGATGGTTCGACAGCAACCACCGGCTATGTCCCGGGAACAGTGCCTGGAGACTGGAATCGAACTGAACCCGACAGACTACCTCCGCTTGTGCCACACTGGGGAAATGTCCGCCCCATGGCAATGGAGGACATCTCCCAGTTTCGTGCATCCCCTCCTCCCGCTCTTGCCAGCGAGGAATACGCCATTTCCGTCGACGAGGTAATGCGACTGGGGCGAGTTGACAGTAGTGAAAGAACAACCGAACAAACAGAAATTGCTCTGTTTTGGGTCGACGGCGGCGGTTCAGCTACACCGCCAGGACACTGGAATCGAATTGCGTCGCGCGTGAGCTTGGCCAAAGGCGAACCACTGCTGGACGGGGCTCGCACCATGGCCCTACTCAATCTAGCATTGGTTGACGCCGGAATAGCCTCCTGGGATTCAAAGTACCAATATGACCATTGGCGACCAATCGATGCCATTCGCCGAGCGAACGAAGATGGAAATGACGCCACGGTAGTGGATGCGAACTGGCTACCATTGATTCGCACACCTCCATTCCCAGCGTACACTTCAGGCCACAGCACATTTAGCGCAGCGGCAGCCGAAGTGCTAACCGTTCTTTTTGGTGAAAATTTTTCATTCGCCAGTCGTTCGGATGGTCACACTGGACTAACACAAAAGCCACTAGCTGCCGTCAGCACGCGCCAATTTACGAGTTTTCGTTCCGCAGCCGACGAGGCAGGAATGAGCCGCATCTACGGCGGCATCCATTTTCAGTTCGACAATGTAGCAGGCGCATTAGCCGGTCGAGCAATTGGGGAACAAGTGACAGAAAACTGGCTTATAGTCCCGTCGGCTTGATCGCTGAGTACCCGTCTCTTAGTACCCAGTTTGCTAGGCGGGACTGCCATCTTAATCGCGCCCACAGGGAATGGTGAGCGACTGAGTCCAGCCATGGAATACCTCTCACGCGCGGTTATGCTCCTTTTCTTTGCCATCCTGCCGATATTATCGATCGTTGCCTATATCGGAATCGCCGGCTCCATCTTGGCCAACAACCCGAGCCACTGCTGGCAGCAACCGAACCGAAAGTAGCTGGACTTGTGATGCAATCAATGGTCGAAATCCAAACTCACTTTTCCATCGATCAGCTTCAGGCGGCCACTGAAAGGTTGACCTGATTTTGATTTGAATCCTTTTAAAACTCCAGTCTTGCCGTCGCGGAGGAGTGTCTTAGCCGCGCGGGCTGAAATCCGTTTGCCCGAAACGCTCTCACGCGCTGCGAAATTCGGCAATGACTGTTCGTCCTCGCTTTCGGCCTCCACGGACTTGCGGGGAAACAACTCAGTCCAGCCAGCTTCGATCAATCGCACCCCTCGGGCACGCAATGCGACTTCATTAGTGATACCCCCCGAGATCGCGTGGATTCGGAACGGAAAAATTGTTGCTGCAACGAAAATTGGATTCGACCCAATAGACTACCGTAAGAACACGCAGGAACTTCTAAATCTCGCGTGACGCAGGGACAGAACAAACCGTTACACACCTAGCCGCGGGCCACGCGGGTTTTGAAATCAATGTCGTTCTCCGCAGCCAGCTGAACGCCACCGTTATTTGGCTAACACCGTGAAATCATTTCGACTTGACACCGGCTCTATCAATGATGCAATCGCAACTTGGCCAGCATTTCTGATCGCACTTGCAATCAGCGCGTCGCTTGGAGCAGACGCGGTAATCCAGCGGCTCGATCGCGAAATGGTAGCGTTGTCGAATGTAAAATATGGACATTGGACACATCTGCAACCGCTTCATGAGGTATGATTAGATGGCTCGGTGGTCCAAGAAAAAGGAGCTTCATTTGAAAAACCAACAATCCGTTGCCTTTGCTGCACGACCAATTTTTGAGTCACTGAAAAGCCAACTTGAAGCTGAGCACCTGAACAGGTTCGTCGCAATTGAGCCCATGTCTGGCGAATTTTTCGTCGGTGACACGATGAGTGAGGCGATTGGCGATTCAAGACGAAAGTATCCCGATCGGTTAGTCCATACCTTTCGGATAGGACATGCCGCTGCTGTCCATTTCGGAATGCAAACCCGATGAGGGGGATTGTTGATGATTCTGGCAGAGCGATTCTGCCCATTCAAATTCTTTGCCCCAAACATCCAGTCGGAGTGCAGGTCGAGGCTTGGATCGATACGGGGTTCACTGGAGATTTGGTACTACCGGAATCTCTTATCGAAGACCTTGAACTAGAAGTCACTGGCTCCATCGACGGTGTTCTGGCAGATGGCTCGCAAGTTGAGCTATCGACTTATCACTGCCAGTTGAACTGGTTTGGCCGAGTCAGAGATTTGGAAGTGATTGCGAACTCAGGCCAAGCGCCTCTGCTAGGCGTCGGTCTACTGTTGGCAAAAGAACTACGCGTCGACTACACAAATCTCGAATTAACCCTTGAGCTGAAGGCCAAGCGAGCTACACCTTAAAGCCGGCGCCAACGGCGGGTCATAGCGGCACGTAGCCGCCGGTCCAGTCGCGGCTTGTCTAGAACTCTCAAAACACCCGCGGGTCGCTATTGCGGCTCGCGGGTGTTCGTATTTGATACGGAGCCGACGCCGCACGCACTGCCTTAGTTCCAGTTGCTAGCGACGGCAACTCCGCCGCAGTCCAAGCTGGATGCTTGTCAGGGTTGTAGCTTCCAGACAGGCGGTGACCTCAGGATAGCCTGGGAGAAGTGCGGCTTAGGCAGTACACAGGAGGGCATGACCGGCATGACCTTGGGTAGATATCGGCACCGAATAGATGCAATTGATTTTCCGTGGGTTAGACCGATGCACGGTGCGCCGCTCTCTTGGATGCGTCGACTTAGCACCGTATCGCCAGCCAGTCGACTTTGGGCTTGCTGCTACTTGCACTGCTTCCCAGGTACTCGCAGGCCAAACTCAGTGGTGTCCCACATGCCCCAGGTGTTGCGAAATGGCCTTCTCTTGCCTTTCGCTGATCTCAGAAAGTTGAAAGCCTGGCGTGTACGTACTTCCCCTCAAAGCCGATCTTAACGGATCGGAACACGCTCGAGTCGCAATGTATAATGCTCAGATTGTGCCCGATTCAATTGAAATTAACTGGAGTGGAAGTCGTGAAAATCAGTGGTTTGGTACGCGAAATCCTGCATGTCGGATTTTTGCTTGGTGGATTTTTATTCTTAAGCGGGGTTGCTGAAGCGGCGGACCATCCTGCATTTCAGCCGGTTAAAGAACTGTTTGCCGCGATGTCCAAACACGATGGCAAGGCGATGCAGGAGACTTCAACAGAGGACTTCCAATTGCTTGAGCATGGCGAAGACTGGACGATGCAGAAACTCGTGGATGCGGTCCAGCCCAAGGGCAAACCGTATGAGCGAAAGAACTTCTTCAGGCAGATTCGAGCTCGACAGAATGACGACATGGCCTGGGTGAGCTACTGGAACAAGGCTGAGATTCGTGGTGAGAGCGGACTGCGGACTGTAGTTTGGCTCGAAAGTGCAGTGATGGTCAGAGAGGACAACCGCTGGAAAGTCCAACTGTTGCATTCGACCCGTTT
>JBGSJT010000793.1:0-2404 GCA_041741715.1 Pirellulaceae bacterium
TAAAGGTGCCGACGGACTTCCAAGACAGGTAAAGGAATTCTACGACTGGGCTAAAATTCCAATTCGTGACGGACTCCCACAAATTACGGAAGAAGTGGTCGATTTAGAGCAACGATTTCACCAGTGGCTGAAAGAGAGGTAGGGTCGCGGCGGTGGAGGTGGCAGTCCACCGCCAACCGATCAGGCTTGATATAATGACGCAGTAAGCAACAAGTGTACGGGTATTGGCGTGAATATTCCGGTTCAAACGATTTACTAATTTTGCAATCAGGAGCGTTTCCTATGAATCGCGCGATCACTGCATCAGTCGGCAATGCTGGCGTTAATCGGTCCAATGACGTGCAGGCAGTGCAGGAATTGCTTAACCAACATATTAGCAAACTGACCCCCTTGCGTCCCTTGACTGTCGATGGTCGGGTGGGCTTGCTGACGATCGCTGCTATCGAACACTTTCAGCGGGCCATTGTCAAAATGCCCGTGCCAGATGGGCGAGTTGATCCGGCGGGAGCTACTTGGCGGGCGCTGTCAGGCAGTAATTCACTTCCAGCCACGGTCAATCTAAATGGCACGGCTGCCGTAGTCTATAAGGAGTCCTTGTCGAACAGCGAGCGAATTGTCGATCCATACTGTTTTGACGTAATCCGCTTGGTGATGATCAATGCAGGTTGTTCTAAGGCGGTTTTAACCAGCACCATACGTACCCCCGAAGAGCAAGTGGATATCATGTACAAGAACGCCAAAATAAATCTAGCTGGGCAATATTCTTTGTACGGAGCCAACGGAGACACGGTCCTCAAGATTTATGAAAACAACACGACCAAATCCGAGGCGGAGGTCAAGAAGTTGATGGTCGATAAAGTGAAAGAACTCCTAAAGACTGACCAGCGAGTCTCACTGCATGTGACCACACCTGAAGCCTATAAACTCAAGAACATCATAGATATTGGTGTCAATTCCACTCAGGCAGCAGCCGGTACCACTTTCAATAAAGCCAAGATTACGGCGGCATTCACCAAAGCTGCCACTGACGGCTACATCAGCAAGTTCATCGACGAAACGAACAAGTCGAATAACTGCTGGCATGTCGAAATCGTCCCTAACACCAAGCCTTTGCCTACGAGGGTCTAATGCAGATCATTGCTCAATGATCTGCATTTTGCTAGACGCGGTCGGCTCGGCATGGACAAGGAAGGTTCGGATAGGGCAGAGGCGGAGTCGGAGAAATCAGCCGCACGGCGTTAGCCGCAGTTGGGGCAAACGTTGGGCTGGGAACAGTGGCTAATGCCCGGCGGTAACTGGGTAACTATGGCTAACGTCAAGCTGCTAATAACGATTTGTCCATTTAATCCTGCCAAACCGGGAGGCGCCGTGCGATAAGGGCGCAAGACACTTTCTCTGTGGGTGCTGCGGTCGACAGTATTGACTATAATTTCCTGGTTATTCATAAAAATTTCCGCAAGGAATTGGCAGTCTGTCACCCGATGCGACCTTCTAGGTCCTTCGCACCCAGTTCGCTAATGTTGATCCGATGAAAAACGAACCGACACTTTCGAAACTTATTTGTGTGTCGTGTGGAGCGCAACTTACAGTCGAGGCAGAGCTAGTTGGAGCACGCATCTATTGTCCTAAATGCGAGCAGCTAGCCGCGTTGCCTGGTACCGATGGGAGTAGGGGCACCAACGCGAATAGAATTGCCACCTTTTCCGAAGCTTCAGTTGGGGCTCCCGCTTCCGAAAGCTTGATCGACCCAAGTGAGAAAACAGCTTCCGAGTCGATGGGAAAGTTCGGACGCTACGAGCTACGGGAACTGCTGGGTGCTGGCGCTTTTGGGCAGGTCTATAAAGCCTTTGATCCACTACTGGAACGGTTTGTCGCACTGAAAGTACCCACGTTTTCGCTGGAAGACCAGCAACGTGTCTAACGCTTTACCGCAGAAGCCAAACTTGCTGCTGGACTCTCTCATCCCAATATCGTGAAAGTTTATGAATTTGGGCAAGTAGGCGAACAATATTTCATCGCTTCCCAGTTTGTAGCGGGCGAAACACTGGCATCGCGTTTGAAACGCCAACAGCTTGACATGCGGCAATCTGTCGAATTGATTTGTCAGTTAGCCGATGCATTGGCGTATGCACATGAGCAAGGAATTATTCACCGGGATATCAAGCCTGAAAATATCCTGCTTGATGTTCATGGGCGTCCATTCATTTTAGATTTTGGACTGGCCAGGCGACTAGACGACGATGCCAATTTGACTGGCGATGGCGCCTTGCTTGGCACTCCGGCATACATGTCTCCGGAGCAGGCTCGCGGTGAAACTAGCCAACTTGGGCCAGCTAGCGACCAGTATAGCTTGGGCGTCGTGCTCTACCGGCTACTCTCGGGGACAACACCTTTTTCGGGGCCA
>JBGSJT010000794.1:0-9579 GCA_041741715.1 Pirellulaceae bacterium
GTCATCGGGGAGGGAAAACACTGAGCATTTCGCCCTCCCCGCCAGCTCGCTGGGGCTCGCCGACGACCCTCCCGCGAATCAAAACTACCTGCTGTAGCTACTGTTACGCGCGGGAGGGTAAAATACCCGCAACCCTAAAATCAAATGTGGACAGAGCACTAGTTGCTCGAAATGTCACAGCATCTATCGAGCCCAAGCACAGCCCAGGCGGAGCCCAAGCACGCAGACGAACGAGGGAGACGCAGACGAACGCAGGGAGATCGGTAACCTGACGTAGTGCTTCGTTACAGCCTAATACGACCACGCTCTTTGAAAAACCGACAATCCAACTCCATAGTCGGACAAACTTTTCGCCTGTTTCCGGCATTTTCCGGATGGAGATTGCAAGCATCAATTTGTGAATGTAGGTGAAGCGAGTTCAGTGTGCGGCCTGTGTTTGGCTACTGCATAGTTATTTATGCAACCTGGAGTCCATAGATTATGCGTGTTCAGAGCGTTTTGTGTTGTTTGTTGGCGGTTGTCTGTTTCGGTGCGCGGCATGCGCACGGAGCGTTGACATTACAGGCTCTCTAAACTGCGATCTCGGTATTTCTAACCTGCCAAGCTTTGGTTCATGCCGGACGATGGGGTGGGGGACCGCCCTACTCGGCGAGCGACCCGCGAACCGGAGTCCTATAGGGAGTTGTAGAGGACGGTACTGAGCCCTTACAATGGGCGAGCAGGGGGAGCGAGCGCTTATCGTTACCCGAGTGAGATTCAAAGCGGGATTTCAAGGGATTGACAGATGGGCACGTCCAAGTCGCAGGCTAAGAAAAAGGCGGAATTGGCGCGACGAGCGAAGCAAAGGAGTGCGAGGAAAGGGGCGGTGCCGACTTCCCCAGCTGCGGTTGCCAAAAGCGAAAATGCCTGGGAACTCAAGCCCAATCCGCTACCCAACGAGCCGCTCCACGATGTGGCTGTCTTCGCGAGGTCTAGTCGCGAGCAACTTCCCGAAGAATTGCAGCTTCAAGCCACGGTCGTGGCCGAGTCGTTGGAGTTGGTACGTCAAGGCAAAGACGCTGAAGCGCAGCAGCTACTTAAGGATATACCACGCACGAGTCCCTTTGCCGACTGGCGCTTGTTCGTGCGGGGGCTGGTGGCTGTTTACGCTGGGGATACTTCTGCGGCTCGCGAGGCTTGGGTACGACTTGATCCCGACCGCCGCCCGGCGCGCATCGCGGCCGCCCTGTTCAAGGCCGAAACCGAGTCACTGCTGGTCCCCGAACGGCAGCAGCCCGCTGCCGCATTTGTTGAAGCGGCACGGCAACTCCGCTTTCGCAAGCATATCTTGGCGGCGGCTCGCGCGATTGCCGGAGCCAAACGGCATCGGTCCGAGGCATCGTTTTCAGTCGTGCAAGCCAAACAGTTGCTGGCCTTCCGAGACAACTATCGTGGCCAGGATCCCGAACTGGTCAACCGCTTCGCGCAGGCCTGTGTCCGCCTCTCGACTGCCCAACCCGAAACCGACGCCTTTGACATGTTAGTGGAAAAGGTGCCTGGTCCAGCATATGATCCTGAGTGGGATTTGGAGCAGTTCAAGTTTGCGTTGCAGTTTGAGGATTCGGATGAATGGTTGGATGATGCTGCCAGCTCGTACATTAAGAATCTTCCTAAGTTGTCTCTTCCCGAACCGGTCAAGCAGGCGCTGGCCAGTACGTTGCGGCTGGGGCAGGCAAAGAATTTTCTAATCGAAGCTCGCCAGGGGCTTGGCCCTTTCAGTTTTATGGGAGGGGAGCGCATCGATTACAAGCAGGTCGAACTGCGGATGCGCGAAGCGATCAAGCTCTATCCCGCCAACCGTAACGCGCATCTGGCATTGTTGGATGTCTTGGAAAGCCAACTCGACATCTACGGCTTGTCCGCCGCTGATAAAAGACCAATCGAGAAACGAGTCGTGGCGGCCAAGGTGGCCTACGTTAAGGCGTTTCCCAGTGAAGTGGAGACGTCGTTGTGGTTGATCGATCACTACTTTGACGAAGATCAATTGCCCCAGGCGAATGAACTGGTGGAGCAATTGTCCAGCTACCGACTGGAGGACCCACGGGCCAAGGCATTGCCGTGGAAATTGAAATTGCGGTTGGCCATGCATGCTAGTCGTCGCAAGTCGAACCTAACTGAAGCGGCTTGCGCCATGGAAGTGGCAGAGTCGCTTTGGCCGACTTGGCTTGGTCGAGATTGGCTCCCCTTCCTACGAGCTGCGGTGGCATTGCGCGGCGGCGATCGAGCTACATTTGATAAACTCGACACGGCGGCTCGCTCGGCGTGCCAAGCTCCAGCGTGGGTAGCTGACTTCATGACCTTCGCGGCGGTGCAGCAGATGAACGTTCCGGCGGCCGAACTCAAGCCGTTTCGAGAGATCGTCGATCGGCATATTACGCGAGTGGAGGAGATTCCTCTGGAGGAATTGTTCGCGCTTGGGAATTTCTTGTGGGATCTGACCCGCACCGGCTTGCGTCACAAAGGCTATCGGCAGCAAGCAGCCAAGATCGGCAAGGGACTGATGCAGCGATTGAAGGGGGGAATGACCTTTCAACGTACGGCTGACTTTGAAGGTGCCAGTTGCTGGATGGCCGAGCATCGTTTCTGGCCGACTGGCAACGAGTTGAGCGTCCCCGCGTGTTTGACAGATTGTTACGACAAGTATCCACGCGTTGCCGCGCGAGTCTTGAACGCCCAGCTCGGTGAACGATTTTGGAAGTGGCGGCTAGGCGAACTTCAACCTCGCGTGGAGCAACTCCAATCGGCTATCAAGTCAGAGAGTGATCCCTACTACCGATACACGATGAATGCCGTTGTCGATAAATTTCAACAGCTTGTAGCCGATTCGGATTCCAAACAAGGACTCGGCCCGTGGGGCGGTTTTCCTGGCTTCTTCGACGACGATGATGACGACGACGATGATGACGACGACGATGATGACGACGACGATGAGGACGACGATGAAGAGGACGAAGATTGGGATGACGAGGAGGACTTCGTGTTGCCGGACGAGATGGCAGGGCTGCTTGGTCCAATGCAGCCGATTATTTTTCGCGTGCTGGCTCATATGGAGTCGCGCGGTGCCACGGAACCGCTGTTTGCGTTGATGAAAGAGGCGGTCGAGGAGATCGAGAATCCCATCGCATACCAGCGGATCATTGGCAAGATGCAGGCCTATTTTCGCGAGCATGGTTTGGTTGATGAAGATGCACGTGAATTCGCCGCCGCCAATATTGAACTGGCAAGGAGACAATTTGGTCAACCAACCTCTACCGCCGCATCGCCAAGTAAAACTGCCGATGAGCGCCGCCAGTCGCGCAAGCAACGCCAAAAAGAGCTGGCTAAGAAAGCCAAGCGTTAGAACTGTAACATAGAAAACTGAGCCACACGCATGAACACCACTGAGCTTAATCCGCACGCCGTATTGGAACTGGACGCCGCCGCCACGCCGGACGAGGTGCGCAGTGCCTATTTGCGATTGGTGCGTGAACATCCGCCAGAGCGAGACGCGGACAAGTTCCATCAGATTCACGCTGCCTACACCATGCTCAATGATCCGTTGATGCAGGCCAAGGCGTTGTTGCTCCCCTCGCGCGATGCGAGTGATCTGGCGGCGATTATCGACAGCGCCGCAGCACAGCCATTGCGTCTCCCCAGATTGCCTCTGTTGGCCCTGGGCAATGCAGGTGAGAGTGTTCATGAGTAACGAAAGTCCCCTGGAGTCTGGGGAGTTATTGGGGGCCGTGGATATCGTGGAAGCCTTCACCACTCTGCGCCACGAATTGAAGCTGCAAGTGCGTGGTGGGCGCGAGCTACAACAGTCGCTTGATCAACGACTGCAGCAGCTCGAAGAACGCTTGCATGAACAGCGTGTGCAGCAGCATAGTGCCTTGGTCAAGCAGATCGACGGATCCGTCCGGGGAGCCCAAGCTCAGCCAGTTGCCGATGCTGACACGCGGCAACTGGCCGAAGCCCTGGCGGAGGTGGAAGAGAGCTTGGAGCGCGCCGTGGAGACTCTCACAGGACCGCTGGTCGAGCAGACGCCGGTGTCGGTAGCCCAGCCACTTACACAACTGCTCGAGCAATTTGATCAAGTCGTGGCAAGCGCTACTTGGACGCAAAGATTTTTCGCTCGTTTGCTTGTGTCTCGTCTGCGTAAGAACCTTGAAAGTGGTCTTCCACAAAGTGAACCAGTTGTCCGCGATCCAGCGCGCGAACGATTGGAGGTCAGTGGTCGAGGGGTGGAGTTGTTATTGGAACGCGTGCGGCGACTGATGGAAGCTTGTCAGCTAGAACGTCAAGACGTGCTGGGACAACCTTTTGATGCCGAGACGATGCGGGCCATTGATGTTGTCACTTCCGATTCGGTCCCCAGTTCGCATGTGGCCGAACAGCTTCGCCCACTCTATCGTTGGCGCGGTCAAGTTTTAAAATATGCCGATGTGCGGTTAGCTCGATAAAGTGGCCCGACGCTCCGCGTCGGTTTTCTGTCTTGAGAATCGCCGCACAGAATCCATCATTCATCATTCCCATTGCCTTCATCGAAACTTGCCCATGAACCAGTCAACTTCGCCGATAATTGGTATCGACCTTGGGACAACCAACAGCGTGGTGGCGGCGCTGGTGGATGGCAAAATCCAAGTCATCGAAGAACAAGGTGAGTCGATACTTCCGTCGGTCGTCGGCTTGACGCTTGATAATAAATTGATCGTCGGGCAAACCGCCAAAAATCAACTGGCCGCGTTTCCCGAGCGGACCATCAGCTCGGTCAAACGCAAAATGGGAGAGGCGGTCAAGGTAAAGTTGGCCGATCAGGAATTCTCACCTCAGGAAATCAGCGCCATCCTCCTTAGACGCCTGCGGCAACGCGCCGAAACAGCACTCGGCAGGGAAGTCACGCGGGCTGTGATTACTGTCCCCGCCTTCTTCGATGAAAATCAGCGACAGGCGACGCGCGAGGCTGGGCAGCTAGCTGGACTGACCGTCGAACGCATCATCAACGAACCGACCGCCGCTAGCTTGGTCTACCATGTTGGCGATGCAGCGCGACGCCACTTGATCGTTTATGACTTGGGGGGAGGCACTTTCGATGTGTCGATTGTTCGCGTCGAGGAAGGTGTGGTGGAAGTCCTTAGCAGCAAGGGGGACACGCAACTGGGTGGCGACGATTTCGATCAAATCCTCACCAAGCACGTGGCCGATATCTTTCTTACCGAGCACAACCACGATTTGATGGCTCACAGCCAAACCCGTTGGCGCTTAATTGCGGCTTGCGAAAGAGCCAAATGTGAACTCTCCACTCATGGTGTAACACGCATCGCCGAGGAGTTCATCGCCACCGTGGATGGACAACCGGTCAATCTGGATGTCGAGATCGCGCGCGGGGAGTACGAAGCGCTGATCGCCCCCTTGGTCGAGCAGACGATTGCCTGCGTGGATCAAGCCATCCGTGATTCGGGCTTGATGATTTCGCAGTTGGATGAGCTGATTTTGGTGGGCGGTTCAACGCGTACACCGCTTGTACAGAAACGTTTGCGCGAAGAGTTCCAACGCGACCCACAATGGTCAGTGAACCCTGATTTGGCGGTCGCCCTAGGGGCCGCCACGCAGGCCGCTATGCAAGATGGGCAATCGGTCGGACCCGTTTTGATCGACGTGGCCACGCATACCCTGGGGGTCGAGGCGGTTAGCGGTTCTGGCTACAATTCCGAACTCCGTTTCGTCCCCATCCTGCGCCGCAATTCGCCATTGCCAGCCAAATACGACGATGTGTTTTACACCATGTCGGACGATCAAGAAGTGGTCAATGTTGGCGTCTATCAAGGTGAAAGCGAGCAACTCAGTCGCAATCGATTGATTGGCAAGTTCAAGTTGGAAGGGCTCAACAAAGCGGACAACACGGATGGAGAGATCCTGGTGCAATTTGAACTGACGCTCGACGGTACGCTCAAGGTAACAGCCAGCGAACGCAAGACGGGTATCTCCACGGTGCTCAAGATCGACAACGCCCTGTCGCAAATGGGGCAGCAGGCTGGTGACGATTGGGCTAACCGCTTGGAGGAGATGTTTGAGGACTCCGATGAGATTGTCGGTTTTCGGGGGAGCACGGCAGAGGATGACGCTACCGAAGTCACAGACTTCCTAAGCGTGGATGCGACGCCTGAGAACATTCAGCGTGTCGATACGGCTGATGCGCCCGTATCCAAGCTAACTCAATTGGTATCGCGTGCCCGTTCGCTGGCTACTGCGCTCAATCAAGACGATGCGCAAGATGTCCAGCGGTTATTGCATTCGATTACGCAGGCCGAGCAACAAGCTGACAACGATGCGCTGGTCGCATTGGAATCCGAGTTGGATGATCTGCTCTTCTACTTAGACGAATAAGATATAGGGTTTGTTCTGGCGCTACATGACACATTCTGAGGAACACGAATTAACTTGCCCGGTCTGTCGTGCCCGACAACCGCAGCAGTCCGCCTGTCGCCGCTGCGCGGCCGATTTGCAATTGTATGTAAAAGCCCTGCGCAGTTTGCACATCGCCCAGCGACGACTTGACGATGCGCAACTCAGCCAAGATGAATCGCAACGCCAGGCCATTGTGCGTTATCTGACGTGGCTCCACCCGCCGAGCAGTGTCGGGTCTTGCTGACTTAGATCTACGATCGAGTACGTTCATCTTTTTGCCGCACATCTTTTTGTCTGTGAGTTTGAGAGGTGGCCAACACCACGCGGGATTGGTGTAGGCCGTCGCTTCCCGGCGGGCGTCAGTATGTTCCGACAATCAGTATATTCCGACAATCAGTATATTCCGACAAAAAGATGTTTGGCAAAAAGATTATACAGGGGTGGATCGACTAGCGCGAGAGGCCTCCAATTAGCGCTGCTACAACCCCTAGGCCGATCAAACCTACCAGTAGTCCCAAGAAGATCCACACGACGATGGATGTCTTGTATTTTATGTGAGGCGTGGCTGCGATGACTTGCTGGTATTCTTCGGAGAAAACATAGACCCCCTTCTTTGATATCAGTAAATAGAGGAAATAGCCAGAAATCAGCGTGCCGATCGGAAAACCAATGAGTCCAATGGCCGAGAACAGGATACCAACCGAGCGTGCCCAACTCTTCAGTTTTCGCAGCGCCAAGCCAGTCATGCCTTGGAGCACTCCTAACGCGACTATTCCCACTTCCATTAAAAACCCTGCGGATTCGATTTTGGCATCCGCAGTTATCATTCCATAGACCGCCATGCCCATCAGCGCCAGTCCTGCGGGGACCAGGAAGATGGCCCCCAATAAATAGAGTACGCCGATTGATTTGACTGACGCTTCATGGCTGAGGTACTGCCGCCGAATCTCGTCAGCTTGGCTAGAAGGATCGGCGCGTGGCGGTTCAACGACTACCGCAGCATAAGGATTGGATAAATTATCTGATTGTTGCGACATGCTAGCAGCCTTTGGGTCTAAACTGATTGCTCTCTCGTAGATCGACGTTATATCACTGAGGAGCTTCGTATGTATGCTGTGCGCCGAGATTTTTTTACCGCCGCAACGTTAGCGGCACTGGCCGTAAATTCTTCTTCGTCTGGCCAAGAGAAGTTAGCGACGAACGCACGGACTGTTTCGGTCGAGTTGCCGAGGGGGCGAGTGCCACTGTCGTTCATCATCGATGATTCGACTTGTTTGGTGAACATGGGGAAGTACTGCATGCCGCAGTTTGCGGCGACCTATCCACAGCGAGCCGATTATCAGCGACCGTGGCGCGAGTGGCCCAATGAAATCCCCGATAGCTTTGTGCGCCAGTTCGGCGAGTGGTGTGCTGAGCATGGGGTGAAAGGGAAGTATAGTATCGTCCCTTATCCAGCCTGTGTCGGTTGGCTCGATCGAACGCTCCCCGGTTGGTCGCAGCAGGAATTGCAGGAGAGCCTCAAGCTGGTGCGCGAGCTGATGGTCCCCAATTGGGATATCCATCCGGAAATGATTACGCATACGCGGGTGATCGATTTGAAAACCGGTCGACCTTTCGAAGATTACTCTGCAGCGCACATGGAGAACTCCTATCCTCAAGAAGATGTGAGTGTCGACTATTTGGCCGCCTACCTGGCCTACGCGCTGCGTGTGCTAAAGAACTGTGATTTGCCCTGCGAAGGGATCACCACGCCAGGAGGATTTGGGAATCGAGTCAAGGATAAACTGCCGCTGGCCGTCTTCGAAGCGGTGCGGGATGTGTACGGCAGCGAATTGCCACACTACTTCAAATATGTATCGAGCGGTGATGAGAGCACCGAGCCGAAGTTGGAAGCAATGCGTGACGGTGATACCGACTTGCCGCGACTAACGGTCAATGTACCCGCCGGGACGGGCGATTGGTTTGGAGGTTGGGACGGAGCCGAGACGAGCCAAGGGAGCAAGTACGCCAACGACAACGCCACCTCGGGTCGGATGGTTGAGTTGATCCAGCAACGGCGCCCCGCAATCATGCTCTGTCACTGGGCGGGGCTGTACGGCAATGGTGATTCGCAAGGCTTTCGCGATTTTCAACAAGTTGTCGTTGCCTTGGAGAAACGCTTCCATGATCAAACAGTGTGGATGAAGATCAGCGACATCGGTCGCTATTGGGCTGCCAAGGAGCTAACCAAACTGCGTTGGACCGGCAACACACTGCAACTCGACGCCCCCTTTGCCTGCGATGGTTTTACGCTGCGCGTCGATGGAGGGAGGGTTGCCAAGGTCATCCAGCGAAGCGGCCAGGAAACGGTCGAACTGAAGGGAGTCAGCACGTTGGCTTCACTCAATAGAGGTCAGTACTTTGGCGAGGAGCGAGAGACGGTGATCTGTTTTAATCTGCCGCAGGGTAGAAGCGAGTTGGCTATTGCCTAAACCTGGACTATACGCTTGTCGAATAGGATTCGAAGGAGTTAAACTATAGATGGTGTCGTTGGGAGCTGGCAGCCCCGTTAAGTGGCAATAGTTTTCGAGAGGTGTAGTGAAATACACGGTTGTCGTTGAAGAGTCGGACGAAGGATTTGCTGTGTCCGTTCCAGGGCTCCCTGGCTGTCACTCACAAGGAGAGACAGGGGCGGAAGCAGTAGCCAATATTAAGGACGCTATTCGGACGTACTTTGACGTTGTCGAAGAACTTGCCCGGTCTGGCGGTAAGAAGCAGCTTGCAGTTGAGGTGTAGCATGCCGAAACTCGCAGGCATCAACCACCTCAATGCCGTTAGAGCGCTTGAAAAAGTCGGTTTTCGGATTGCGCGCTAAGAAAACTAAAGGGGTCAGGCCTCTTTGGTGGGCGAGGATTGCTTTCAAAGAGGCCGACCCCTTTGATTGCTTCCTGACCCCTTTGATTGCTTCCCTGGGCATGTAACAGTTTAGTTGCTTTTGGTTCGGTAGGGGTTGTGTTGACGAGTGATTTTGACGTAAGAGAGAGGTGTCTTTTTCGGAACGGATTTCGATGCAATTTTGCTTTTACCCGACTCTCGAACACCCTTGCGGTAAAGTGCACAATTGCCCGCATCTAGGCGGTGTTAGCATCGGTTCTCTGGCCCAGATCGCTAATCACA
>JBGSJT010000795.1:0-35582 GCA_041741715.1 Pirellulaceae bacterium
CTCGACGCGCCAGCGAGTGGGATGTCTGAAGCGATCTTGTAGAGCGCGAACTCCAATAAAAACCTGCAACTCACGCGCCAGCACGTCGGGCTGGTATTGTAGCCGAAAGCGGCGCTCCGCAAAATAAACTGTCGTGAAAAAAGGAGAGCTTCGCACCACGGGGTGGGAAGCTCTCCAAAGCAACTTTGGTAATGGTGGTTGAACTAGTCGGGAATCGCGACCACCTGTCCGTCGGCGACCGTAGCGTAGTTTTGGAGTAGCAAGAGTGGGATCGACCGCGACAAAAAGTGAACGCTTCCATCCCCTAAGGCGAACATCGCCCCGCCGGTATGATTGCTTGTAAAAGGCGTTTCATTGGTGAAGAACGCCCCCGTGTAACCGATGGGATAGGTCACAATTTTGTGATCGAGGAACAGCCACCCCCGCGTTACGCTAGGTGGGTAGGCGTAATAGCCCCAGGTCCAGGGTTGTAGGCCAGCCCAACCACGAGAATTTTGATTGCGTCCGATAGCCGATGAGGTTTCACCGAGCAGCAACGTGTTGCTGGACCCGTCGGAGATGCTGCCAAAAGTGGTTTTGCATTCTGGATACATCAAGCCCGATTTGTTGTACCACTGGTGCCTCCCCTGCGTCCCCTGTACTAGAGAAACGGTGGCAGCGCCACCGTTGGCGCGATAGTGCAAGGCACCCTGAAAGACGGCGCGAATATCGGGATTCGTCGACGTACTTCCGTCGGGGCTCTTTGTTCCCAATTCCGAACTGGGGCAAGTAAAGCTGCCGATGGGATTTTCAAATATCGGGTTGTCGCCGTTATGGGGTGCAGCCCGCAGGCGCCAAGGCATAATCCAATCCAAGGCGGGCATCGCGGTCGTGACTCCATTCACGGTGACGTTAGTGGTAAAGCCAGCGGTCATCGCATCAATGTTATTTCTTAGGTTTCCCTGTTCAAAAAATGGAAAAATTTTTCCAGGCCAGCCAATGCAATACCGCGAGCCTGACTTCTCCTGTCCACCTGTCGGAAAGGACCGAAAGGTATCGTGGTGGTTGTGAAACGCCAACGCTAACTGTTTCAAATTATTGGAACACTGCATGCGCCGCGCCGCCTCCCGGGCCGCTTGCACGGCAGGGAGCAGTAGACCAACCAAGATGCCAATGATCGCAATGACCACCAGTAGTTCAACCAACGTGAAACCGCGTCGCAGATGACGATCGCGTGCAACATAAATCCCCATGACAGAATCTCCACTAAAACACGTAACTAAAAACCATCCCTTCGCGGAAATTCGCGAGAGACAAGTGAAACGCGCACATTAAGCGGGCAGAGAGGAGCAGATAGAAAACCTAGGTCTGCGTGAGAACTGCATCCTCGTCATCCTAGCAATTTGCAAAGAGAAAATCAACTAGCAAAAAAACCAGATTTTTTGGAAGGTAGTTGATAACATATCCTTTAGCATCGAGCGGAAAATAACTGTCCGGATTTTCGGCTGATCATCACGGCGGAGCGTGATGACTACAATGAAAACGCGACAGTTATTTTCCGCTCGATGCTTAAGGAGCAGCCGATAGCTGTATGGGAAATTAAGCTGCGCGGGCTTCGTAACCCGACACTTGAGCGTGGGTGATTGGTCGGCAAGCAGGCCACTGTCGCCTCTTGAGCGTAGCTGCGGTCGCCAGACCGCAGGAGCTCTACGTTCTGGCGAACGCAGTTAAGAGAGTTGTGTTCAGTGTTCTGCTCGCCTCGCGATTGAGACTTTCGCGCAATCGGTAATGGCGGTTGAGCCTAGTGGTCTGTTACAGCTAAGAATTAGGGTTCAATGTAGTGGACGAGGCTACGAGTCCCTGAATAGCACGATACAGATGGGACTCGAGGGCCTCGTCCACTACCCTAAAATTAAGCTGTAACGCAGTACTAGTCGGGAATAGCGACCACCTGACCGTCGGAAATCGTGGCGTAGTTTTGAAGCAGCAAGAGTGGGATCGACTGCGACAAAAAGTGAACGCTGCCATCCCCCAAAGCGAACATCGCTCCGCCGGTATGGTTGCTTGTAAAAGGTGTTTCATTGGTGAAGAAGGCACCTGTGTAACCAATGGGATAGGTCACAATTTTGTGATCGAGGAATAGCCAGCCACGCGTTACGCTGGGTGGATAGGCGTAATAGCCCCAGGTCCAAGGTTGAAGGCCCCCCCAGCCACGAGAATTCTGGTTGCGACCGATGGCCGACGAGGTTTCCCCGAGCAGCAACGTGTTGCTGGAGCCGTCTGAGATACTACCAAAAGTGGTTTTGCATTCTGGATACATCAAGCCCGATTTGTTGTACCACTGGTGCCTTCCCTGTGTCCCCTGCACCAGCGAAACCGTGGCAGCACCGCCGTTGGCGCGGTAATGCAAAGCGCCTTGGAAGATAGCGCGAATATCCGCGTTTGACGACCTGCTTCCATCGGGGCTTTGAGTTCCCAGTTCCGAACTGGGGCAAGTGAAGCTGCCAATAGGACTCTCAAAAATCGGATTGTCACCGTTGTGAGGTGCAGCCCGCAGACGCCACGGCATAATCCAGTCCAAGGCTGGCATCTTGGTCGTGACTCCGTTGGCGGTGATGTCGGTGGTAAAGCCGGTCGTCATCGCATCGATGGTATTTCGAAGGTTTCCCTGTTCAAAAAATGGAAAGATTTTCCCTGGCCAGCCAATCAAGTACCGCGAGCGAGAATCCTCCTGTCCACCCGTCGGAAAGGACCGAAAGGTATCGTGGTGGTTGTGAAATGCCAACGCCAATTGCTTTAAGTTATTGGAGCACTGCATTCGCCGCGCCGCCTCGCGCGCCGCTTGCACTGCAGGGAGCAGTAGACCAACCAAGATACCGATAATCGCAATGACCACCAGCAATTCGACCAACGTAAAACCGCGCTGTAAATGTCGATCGCGCGCAGCAAGTATCCCCATGACAAAGTCTCCACAAAAAAACACGTTACTAAAAATCATCTCGTCGCGGCTAAATCGCGAGAGACAAGGGAAACGCACTTTTAGTGGGCACTGAGTCGCAGACAGTAAATCTAGGTCTGCGTGAGAGCTGCAATAAGGTTATGTTATCAAATGGAAAGCTTGGAATCAACTAGATAAATGTTGATTTATGAAAAATCAGAATGAGGGGACCCTAGTGCTTTGTCTAACTTTAATTTTGGGGTTGGGAGAGTAGAGCGATTGTCCCAATCGCTTGAAAAACGATTGGGACAATCGTTCTACTTTGAGCGCTGGCAACCCCACTTTTTAATCTGGACGAAGCACTAGGTGATGGAACGTAGGCGTGCTGAGTGCTACGAAAAAGTCTGAAGCATTCACGCTAAAGACAGACTCTCAGAAAATCGTAACCCGACGCGTGAGCGAGGACGATTGACCTGACTTCAATAAGCAGCGGCAATACCCGGGCAATTCTTATTTTCACTTTTTGCTTGCGGGTCAAACGCCCTTGCTCACGCTGCGGGTTAGGAATAATCCGGGTTTAGCCGCGCAGCGCGAATGGAGGATCCAGAACGGCAAGACTGTCCCCGCAGAACCGGTGGTCGCCCCAATTAGTCCCGCAATATGCCCTAACAATGGCCAAACAACTAGGCGATCGCGCTACGTGGTCAAGCAGGCCAGCATGGCGTCGAACCAGCACAGCAGCCTCGGGCACTGGGCGGAACTCTAAGTTCCTGCCACTTCTCGCTGGTAACGCGAAAACGCTGTTGTCACGCACTACCTATAACCAACCGTGGGCCACAGCGCTGTAGCGGACAACTATGCTAGCGACGACCACGCTGACAATGCTCATGAGCTTGATGAGAATGTTTAAACTTGGTCCGCTGGTGTCCTTGAAGGGATCGCCAACGGTATCGCCCACCACGGCGGCTTTATGTGCCGGGGAACCTTTTCCACCCAGCTTGCCGCTTTCGATGTACTTCTTGGCATTGTCCCACGATCCGCCTGCGTTGGACATGAATAGAGCCACACACAGGCCAGAAGACAACGAACCCGCCAACAAGCCCAACACACCACCGACTCCCAGCGCTAGACCGGTGGCGATGGGAGTAAGCAATCCAAGCAGTGCCGGGAGGATCATTTCCCTCTGGGCGGCTCGAGTGCTGATTAGGACTGGGCGTTTGTAGTCGGGTTTGGTTTCACCTGTCAGAATGCCGGGCATTTCCCGCAACTGCCGTCGCACTTCTTCGACCATGCCGTGCGCGGCGCGCCCGACCGCTTTCATGGTCATGGCACAAAATACAAATGTGGTCATGGCTCCCAAGAACAGTCCAATCAGCATCCGCGGATTGAGGGCGTTGGCTTCATAATAACTTGTAAAGTCAATGATGGTGGCAGTGTGTAAATTGATCAGGTTCGCACCGCTGGGGACAAAAGTTGCCACGCTACCATTTTCGTCCTCCCGTACGGCAATGAAATCGCTCGGTACGCGCTGTGGGCCGCCGCTAAATTCGAGCTCATTCCAGCTCGCACGCACGCGCACGTCGCGTCGCGAATCGGGCATGGCCAGAAAGGACTCAACTTTCTCCCCCTGTTTCCATACCAACAAACCTGGAGACAACTTGTATAAGCCATCTTCGTCGAGCCTTTCCGCGACTTGTGTCGACCAACGCTCGAAGCCAATGCGTACCTCTTCCACGTAGGCGGCTAACAAGGCCAAGGCCGTCAGCGCGGCGGAGCCAATCGCAAAGCCTTTACCAGTGGCTGCCGTTGTGTTCCCGAGAGAATCGAGCGCGTCGGTCCGCTCGCGAACGTGCTTTTCTAGCCCCGCCATTTCGGCATTGCCACCCGCGTTGTCGGCGATCGGTCCGTAGGCATCGGTAGCCAAGGTGATCCCGAGTGTGCTGAGCATCCCCACCGCGCTGATCCCCACCCCGTAGAGTCCCAACGCAAAGTACTGTGGCTCATTGAGATTCCAGCCGCAGGCGAAACCAAAGGCCAACAACATCGCGCTACAGATGATTAGCACTGGTGCCCAGACGCTCCCCATCCCATCAGCGATACCGCCAATGATGATCGTGGCAGGTCCCGTCTCGGCTTGTGCTGCCAAACGCTGTGTCGGGGCGTAGTGGTCGCTGGTTGCGTATTCGGTGTACTTGCCAATCAGCCAGCCCGCCACCAAGCCCACGATCACGCTGAAGGCCACTCCTGGGATCACACCCCATAGAAGCGTCCCTGGGACGTGAGGCATCAAGAGCCATGTCAATCCAATCGTGGCGATGCAGACCATGATGGCCGAAAAGTTGATCCCGCGTCCAAGCGCGTCGAGCAGATTTTTTTGGTTGGAGTTCTCATCGGTGCGAACCAAATAGATACCCGCGATCGACAGCAATATCCCGACTCCGGCCAAGATCATCGGCAGCAGGATCGCATTCAATTGATTGGCTTGGCGCTGCTGGAGCGTCAAGCCTTCCATCAAGGCAGGGCTCGCGAATGCGGCCACTCCCAGCGCGGATGTCGCGAGGATCGAACCACAATACGATTCGTACAGGTCAGCTCCCATTCCAGCCACGTCACCTACATTGTCCCCCACATTGTCGGCGATCGTCGCTGGATTGCGAGGCGAGTCCTCAGCCATGCTCTGTTCGACTTTCCCCACCAGATCGGCACCCACGTCGGCCGCCTTGGTAAAGATCCCACCTCCGACGCGCGCGAACAGGGCTTGTGCGCTAGCTCCCATGCCAAAGCAGAGCATCGACACGGTGATGGCTTCCAACGACAAAGCCTGCTCCGCACCCGCTACCAGCGGCCACACCCAATACAGGATCGCGAACCATATCGTGATGTAGGCCAAACCCAACCCGACAACCGTCAGTCCCAGCACCGCTCCGCTACGAAAGGCAACTCGCAAGCCTTGATTGAGCGAAGTCCGAGCGGCTTGCGCAGTGCGCGAGCTGGCTTGCGTGGCTGTCTTCATCCCCAACCAACCACTGAGCCCAGAGAAAAGTCCTCCCGTCAAGAACGCGATCGGAACAAATTTGCTTTGCAGTTCGAAACCATACGCGGCCACTGCCAGTAGCGCGGCAATCACCAAAAATACGACTGTTACGACGCGATACTGTTGTCGTAAATAAGCGTTGGCACCGTCGCGGACCGCCGCCGCAATCGTCCGCATCTCCTCCGTCCCTTCATCGCAGCTCATCATCCAGCGATAAAACAGATAGGCTTGTACCAGCGCAGCAATAGAACAGAGCAGAGTGGCAAACCAAACGACAGCTTCCATGGCGATAGCATTCCAGTTTCAGTGGGGTGGTAACAAAGCAGTTGGGGGCGTACGCTCGCCAGAGCGTGTTTTTTCCGCGAACGGGCAACGGTAGCTAACAGCAGTTTCGGAGCGGCAGGGGTGAGAGTGTTAAGATAACATTTCCGCAGGCCAGCGGGGAGTACTGATGGTAGGCGGTTTTCCTCAACTGCGACTTAGTGACGCAGTCTACGGCTTTGAGGATTGTCGGTTCAAACTGATATTCCATTGAGTAGTTGCGTTGTGGCTATAATATCGTGGCTATAATGAGGCTAACTAATTCGACACTACTCGCTGATCGCCGGTATGGCTAACTCTACCCAGGGGAGAGTCGCGACGGGCACCGACGAAGTTGGTCGGCGAGCGGAGAGGGGGGGCTTGGCTGGAATTTCCCTCCCCGTCGCTTAGGCTCCGACCCTCCCACCGTAAGATACGTCGAATACGACGTAACTTACGGTGGGAGGGTGAGTTGCACCGAAACTAAACCGGCGATCAGCGAGAAGTGACGAAAAACAGCTAAAAATCATCGATAAGCAACTGGCAAAAATGCTGAAGGCAGACACTGAGAATGAGCGTTCCAGCAAATACCTGAAACGCTTCCCCAACGCTCGCGGCACAAACCAACCTGCGGAAAAACGGAATTCGAAAACAATTTTGAATCAGCTATTGCCAAACATTAAGAGCGTCGCTGGCCAGTTTCACCGTCACGCCCCGTACGTCAGGCTTTCCTGCCTGACTTTGCCTGAGTGTAAAACTCAACTCCAGGCCACTATTTCACCTACCCCCAACTCCTTGCCCCACCACACTCTTCCTTCTCTCAACAGCACCAACTCCCCCAAACCACTTCGAATTGCTAGCAATTCCCCTGCGTTCACCCGATAGATAGACATTGAGTTGATTGTCGCTATCTGCCCACCGCGCTCCCTCGCGGTGTGCCCCATCTCACTTAGCACGACGACTCGGCAAGTTGCGAACCCCCGAATCCCTGGAGAAAAACAAATGTTGAAATCCACCATTGCTACTTTACTGTTGACCGTATGCGCACTGTTCGTTGCCTTTCAGCCGAGCGTTGTTGACGCCCAAGAAGGCTCGACGATTGCACCCTTCAAACCGTTGCCACTGTCGACCCACTCGTCAGCCTCTTACAACTCCACCGCGCAGGCCTGGGCTATTATTCACCAGCGCGCCAGGATTGAAGCAGATGGGAGACTGCTGCGAACTGAGTTCAATAAATCGATTGGTTACTCGCCAGCGCGACCGAGTATGAACGCGAGTTACATGTCGAATTCTAGTCCCTTGTACTACATTCCGGGTCGAGAACAGTTTGTGAACGCGGGGCTGTCGCGATCTTGGTATTGGTAGCTGACCGCAGCTACCCTACCGTCAACACGAAAGTCGCTGATCGCTCCGCCGATCAGTGCTTTCGCGATTGGCGAATTCAGAGAGCCAACGGAATTAGCAACGCCCAAGCGACTGATTGGCGGAGCGATCGGCGATTATTGCCTGCCTTCTTTAGAAATCGCGACGTAGGGGGGGGTGAAACTCGCTTTTCTTGTCTACTCGCGGTCCACAGCTGCAACCGTGCAGCCTATCATGGAAGTACCATCGCCCGTTACGGGACATGATTTTATAATGGTCATTCCAACTTAGTGACTCCGCTCTCATTGAATCCGCGCACTTATGATTCCACGATACACTCGGCACGCCGTTCCGTTTCCTACGTCTAGTATCTATTCGAAGGGATTCGTCTGTCTGCTCTTACTTGTATCCCTGAGCCAGTTGGGTTGCGAACGGAAGATTGCCACCGTCACGCCTGCGCAACCTAGCGCAGAAACGCTGACACCGTCGCTGATTCCTCTTCGGGTGTGGATTGCCGCGCCAATCGGTGACCAACAAATTTGGTTGAGACAGTGGGTAGCTCATTCCGAGCAGCCACTAGAATTGCGTTCGTTGACGATTGATGAGCTGCTACAACGACCGCAGTGCGACTGTGATGTGTTGTTATATCCCGCGCAGTTGATCGGCGAACTAGTCGAGCGTGACTGGATCGTCAAAGCTCCTGACAAATCGAGTGCGGTCTCCACTGAGGCGAGCAGCGAAGATAGTCTGGAGAACAAGTCCGCTTCACTACCGATGGCGTGGAGACAGCAAGCGCAGTATGCCGGGCAATCTCTGGCTGTTCCGATGGGGTGCGTGTTGCCAGTTTTCATCGCCAGCGAGAGTTTCCCTTCCAACAATCAACCGCTCACCTGGGACAACGTTCGGCAAGCGTTGGACTTACAAGAAGATGCACCTCCGGCATTTGATTTTGATTCCAAACAAGTGGACCGCGCGGCGCTCGTAGCCCGTTTCTTGTCGATTGCCGCTACGCTGTCTAATCGCGATCCGAGCTATGGTTTGCTGTTTGATCTCCAAACGATGCAATCCCGACTGGGGGAGGAGAATTTCCAACGCGCGGCGCGACTCTTGGCCGGCCTAGCCGCACAACCCATGGGTCTCGACTCCGTCATTGGTTCGCATTCGACCGCTTGGAATTGGAGCGCGGGCAACGCCCAACCAACTTTGGCCATTGCGGCTCCGGCCCTGATCGACTCGGCTGCCATCGAAATTACGACTGGTCAGATCGTTCAATTTCAAGCGACAACCAGTTCCAGCCAACGCCCGACAGTGGTGGCCTGGAATAGTGGAGCTGGGCTCATGGCCTCACTGTCGAGTCAATGTCGTCAATCAAATCAGGCCACTGCGGTGTTACGTTGGTTAGCCGAACCAGGGACGCGAACCATCTTGTCGAAGTTTGCAGCCGGGATCGAATCACCAACCACCGCAGCCGGCAGCGATTCGTTAGCTTGGGAAGCCCGGCAAACTTTATCTGAGGTGGTATCGGGAACGGGGGTTGCGCAGGAGCCGCGATTGCCGGGAGCGATCGAGTATCGCGACGCCTTGGCTGACGAACTGATCGAATTCCTGGCTGGCAGGAAGACTGCCAAGCAAGCCTTGCAAGCGACCCACGCGAGGTGGCAGAAAGTCACGGAAAAAGTAGGTCCAGCACAGCGGCAGTATTATGAAAAGAGCCTGGGATTGACACTGTAGAATCACCAGCCGATCAGACGCACAGCGGCAACGGCGGTGAAAGCTAACAGAAAACTGTCGAATAGCTTCTGAGGCACACGCTGCACCAACCACTTGCCAGCCCACATGCCGAGCAAGATGGCTGGGGAGAACAGAGCGTTGATGCTCAGACTCTGCAAATCAATCAGCCCCAGTCCAAAACTAAACGGAAGTTTGAAGACGTTCAGCACCAGAAAGAACCAGGCGCTAGTCCCGACCAATTCCCATTTGGGGAGTGCCACGGCCAACAAGTAGAGCGCGACCACCGGACCCGCCGCATTAGCTAACATGGTCGTCACTCCTGCCAATAGTCCCAGCGTCCATGCAAACCAAGTCGCGTGTGGAATGTGTTCAAACGTAGTGGGACGCCACAGGCGTATTACCTGCACGACAGTCAGCGATAAAATGATCGTCCCGACCAACGGTCTAAAGATCGACTCGTCCAATCGCCCCATGAGCAGTGTCCCCAATACCACTCCAATCAAAGCGGGGGGCAACAAGCGTCGCACTTGGGGCCATTGGACTTTTTTCCCAAACAACGCGATCGCACAGCAGTCGCCGATCACCAACATCGGCAGCAGCACACCCGTCGAAGCCTTCGCGCCAAATATCATGGCGAAGATTATGACGTGCAACATCCCCACCCCAGCAAAGCCACTCTTGGAGACTCCAATACCGGCGGCGGCGATGATCAACAGTAGCGATTGATGCCACGTCAATTGGTCCATCAAAAGCTACACTCCGATACCATCCGCAGTTTTCCAGAAACCTCCGCGGGGATGATCACAGCGGACCGCCGCACCACGCACCGACTCGTTGACTTGCCCATCAGCAAAGACTGTTTGTCCACCTACGATCGTGCGGGCCGGCCAGCCCTTGAGGGTCACACCATCCCAGGGACTCCAACCACTGCGGGTCATTTGCTCGGAATGGCGAATGGTTTTCTCGCGCGACATGTCGACGAGCACAAGATCGGCGTCGTAACCGACGGCAATGCGTCCCTTACCGACCAAATCCCAGACCCTGGCCGGTGCGTCACACATCCAACTGGCGACCTGCTCTAACGTACACAGACCCAAGTTCACTTGATTGAGGAGCAGCGCTAAACTGTTTTCTACGGCAGGCAATCCACTTGGACTTTGGGGGTAGGGGGCCTGTTTCTCGGCCAGCGTGTGGGGCGCGTGGTCGGTCGCTATTACTTGGATGCTCCCCGCAGTTAATGCGTTCCACAATTGACGCGCATCATCGGGGGATTTCACGGAAGGATTCATTTGCACCAGGCTCCCCAAGCGATCGTAGTCGTCGGTGGAAAAGAACAGATGGTGTGGACATACTTCCGCTGTGATAGTCGGTCCAGCGTGTGCGATCAGCGGGATTTCCGCCGCCGTACTAACATGCAACACATGAAAGCGATGCTGGTGACGTTGCGACAAATCGATCGCCCTGCGAGTGGCGATGACGGCTGCCCGAGTATCGCGTATGCGCGAATGGTCGTGGATCGTCAGTTGTTCTCCGAGGGCTGCGCGATTCGCGCGGACCGTCGATTCATCCTCGCAGTGGGCACAGATGGGGAGCGTCGTTTCGGCGAAGATGCGTTCCAGAGCCTCCTGGCTATCGACCAATAGACCCCCAGTGCTAGAGCCAATGAAGATCTTGATGCCGGGCGCATGCGTGGCTCGTTGCAACTCAGGAACGTTGTTCTCCGTGGCACCGATGTAAAAACCAAAATTGACGCGACTCACTGCGGTGGCGCGATCATACTTCCATTGCAGCGACTGTACGTCGGTCGCGGGCGGATGGGTGTTGGGCATCTCCAAATAAGTGGTGATGCCACCTGAGGCGCAAGCTCGGCTTCCCGATTCGAGGTCTTCCTTGTGCGTCAGCCCAGGTTCTCGAAAGTGGACTTGATCGTCGATCACCCCTGGAAGCAAGACCAAGCCTGCGGCGTCGACCACTTCGTCGGCCTGAGTCGAAGGGCTGGCATCGATCGCTACGATCTTGCCGTTTTCCAGTAGGATATTGGTCTGAGCGATTTGGTCAGGGAGAATAACTTCAGCGTTACGAATGAGCGTGCGTTGTGATGACATGGCTGGAATCACTCGGGTATGGGGGGGAGTTGGCTGGCAAACTCCACCGATCTCACTACCATTCCATTTTCTTACCCCTAATTTTCTTACCTACATGTCATCGCTCGAAAGATTGAGCTACTGGTCGCCGAGGCGTTCCACCGCGTTCGAAATTAAGTTAAGAAAATTAGGGGTCAGAAAATATCAAAGCTTGAGTAGGTGTTTTCGTTCAGCAACAAGTGTCTTATTTAGCTTCCATTATCGTGAAAGGTTTTAATTGTGCCAGTCGTAATCGGTCCACGCAGTCTTGCCGCCCCACTAGGTCACCAGAGGGCAATTCATTTAGTTCGATGGCTGCTGCTGTTTTGCTGTTCCTTGCCAGCCTGTTCGCATGGCCAAGAGACTGCGGAAAAAGAAGCCGTGCAATCACTCCACCGTGCCGCGATGTTCTTGGAACAACGCGACTTTGACAAAGCGGCTCAGCAAGCGACGGAGGGCGCAAAGCTGGCTGACGACTCCTCCTATGTGTTGCAACGCGCGGCGGAAATCCTTTACCTCTCGGGGCATTCGGAGCAGAGTCTGCCGCTGTTTGATCGCGTGGTGAAGCTGGTCCCCGAGGAGGCACCCCAGAATTGGCAGCGGGGGATCGCCCTGTGCAGTTGTGGCAAATTCGCGGACGGGGCTAAGCAGTTCGAAACGCATCATCGCGTCAATCCCGACGACGTGGAGAACTCGGCTTGGTACTTCCTGTGTATTGCCAAGACGGAGGGGATCGAGGCGGCGCGGAAAGCGGTTATTCCCAGTCGCGGTGACGGTCGCGAACCAATGATGAGCGTCCTACAAATGCTACAACAGAAATTAGAGCCAGAACAAGTCCTCAAGGCGGCCGAGGCGAACACCACAGCCGGACCAGAGCGGCAACGCGCGCAATTCTATGCAGCTCTGTACGTCGGCTTGTACTATGATTCTCTGGGCGACCCCAAGCGGGCGGCCGACTATCTGCAACAGAGCCTCGGTTACGGTGATAGTGGTTATATGGTTGATGCGGCCCGCGTCTATTTGGCCGATCGCTTCCCCTCGTCCGAATCACCACGCCAGCCACAAAAAGAATAAGCCATTTCCTGAATTCTGGCTGCGATACTCGCTATCGGTGTTATTTGTAAGGTAGGTTTCCACAGCAAGTTTTATCTATCCGGTAGAGCTTGCGTAGTCGAAACGGATCAGTTTCCAGGCTTAGTTGCGACAGATTGTCGTGAAATCAACTGGACTGAACGGCTGGACTGAGCGGAAATCTCCCAGTTGCAACCAATTGCCTTGCAGGATCGCACCTTATGAAAACTCTTACTCAACCCCTACGTACACCAGAACAATCCAAGGCTGACGAGTTTGATCAAGTCAAGAGGCGCATTCACAATAAGCTGGTCGACAAGCTCGATTTGAGCCGCATTGGCGATATGAAGGGCGAGCAACTGCGGCGCGAGATTCGCCTAGTGGTTGAACACTTGTGCGACGCTGAAAACACACTGCTCAATCGCACCGAACGCGATCGAATCATCGAAGAAGTACTCGACGAGACGTTCGGCCTGGGACCACTCGAATTCTTGCTCAAAGATTCGTCGATCAGCGATATTATGATCAACGGTCCGAAGAACATCTTCGTGGAGCGTCATGGTCGATTGGAAAAGACCGAAGTCGAGTTTCGCGACAACAATCACTTGATGCAAATCATCGACCGGATCGTCTCCAAGGTGGGACGACGCGTCGACGAAACTTCGCCGATGGTCGACGCGCGTTTGGAAGATGGTTCGCGGGTAAATGCGATCATTCCACCCCTGGCGCTGGACGGTGCCTGCGTGTCGATTCGTCGCTTTGGTACCAATCCCCTCAAGCTGGAAGACTTGCTCAACTACAAGGCATTGACGCCTGAGATGGTGATGTTGTTGGAGGGCTGCATCAAGGCCCGCTTGAACATGATTATCTGCGGTGGTACTGGTTCCGGTAAAACGACACTCTTGAATACACTTAGCAGCTTTATCCCCAACGATCAGCGGATCGTGACGATCGAAGATGCGGCCGAATTGCAATTGCAACAAGACCACGTCGTGCGCTTGGAGACTCGCCCACGGAACATTGAAGGGAACGGTGCGGTAACCGCCACCGACCTAGTAAAGAATGCGTTGCGTATGCGTCCTGAACGAATCATCATCGGCGAATGCCGGGGTGGTGAAACACTTGACATGCTGCAGGCCATGAACACTGGTCACGACGGCTCGCTCACTACGATTCACGCTAATAATCCGCGTGACGGTGTGGCCCGTTTAGAAACGCTGGTCATGATGGCCGGCTATGACTTGCCGATCAAGGCGATTCGTCAACAGCTTTCCAGCGCTGTGAACTTGATCATTCAAGCCAACCGTCTGCAAGGTGGTAAACGGCGAGTGACGCACATTACCGAGATTACCGGTATGGAGCAAGAAACCGTGGTGATGCAAGACATCTTCCGTTTTGTGCAAGACGGGATCGATGCCGACGGGAGAGCCCATGGGCACTTCGAATGCACGGGCGTTCGCCCCAGCTTCATGCATCGCTTAGAGTCGGCTGGTGTGCGTTTGCCAGCAAGTGCCTTCCGGCAACGGAGAATCATGGATGCGTAGGTTGACGTTTAAAAAGCCAGGACCGACGGAGCGATCCACGACATTTGAGAATAGGTTCAAACAAAAGAGTTAACTGACATGCTGCCACTCATTATCATCCTTGCCGTGGGGATTGGCGTAACCGCTTTAATCGGTGGCGTTGCGCTCGCCTTGCGTCCATCCGCCGACCATGCGGCCGAAGATCGTCTAGCGGTCTTAACTGGTGCCAAACGTGCTCCTGGTGAACGCGATGAAGCCAGTCTGCTCACCAGCAGTTCGTTGAACGATACCAAAACAATGGCTGACGAATTTCTGGCAAGGTTCGGCAATATCACGAACCTGATGGATCAAGCCAATGTGCAGATGTCGGGGACGAAGTTTCTGTCGCTGTGCGGCATCGCTGCGGGAGCCGGTGCGCTGATTTGCCTGGTGACTCCAACCCCGAAGTACCTGTTGCCTGTGTTCGCTGCCGTGACTGGCGCTTTGCCACTATTGTGGCTGCTCACCAAACGTAAACGGCGGATTGCCAAGTTCAATGCCCAGCTCCCCGAAGCTCTGGAGTTACTCAGTCGCTCACTGCGCGCTGGACACTCGTTGGCCGCTGGCTTTGGACTGATCGCCAGCGAAATGCACGAGCCAATTGGGCCTGAATTCGGACGTGCGTTTGAAGAACAGAATCTGGGTATCTCGCTAGAAGAAGCTCTCGAAGGGATGACCGAACGGGTCCCCAACATGGATTTGCGATTCTTCGCCACGGCGGTCATGCTCCAACGTCAAACCGGTGGTGACTTAGCCGAAATCTTGGACAAGATCGGAAACCTGATCCGCGATCGATTTAAGCTGGCAGGGGCCATCCAAGCCCTAACTGGTGAAGGTCGTTTGTCCGGGATCGTGTTGCTGGCGTTACCTCCTGGATTGTATGCCACCATGTTGTATCTCAACAACGATTACGCAATGGTGTTGGTGCGCGATGAAACCGGTCGCATGCTGATGGGAATTGCCTTGCTGATGCAATTCGTTGGGGCACTGGTAATTCGTAAGATTATTAATATCAAGGTATAAGTCATGTTGCTGGGTCTATCACTTTCCAACGCAGTCGTATTGCCAATCGCGGTCTTCATGGCCATCGGGGTTGTCGCGTGGTTCTTCTTGGGTTACATGTTTGGTGCCAAGGATGAACGAGCCGAACAGCGCTTAACCGAATTGAGCGATCCGCGAGCTCGTAAGGGTGGCGATCGCGATTCGAAAAAGACAGAAGCCCTGCAGCGCGTGCTGCAACGATCAGCCCCCGCGTTGGCCAAATCGTTGACCCCTACCAACGAGCGAGAGATGGGCAAGTTGCGTCAGTCGCTGGTCGAGGCTGGCTTCCGCAGCGAAACAGCCACCGTCACCTACTTGGCCATCCGGGCTATCGTGGCGATCGCCTTCCTGGCGGTGGGTGGTGGTGGTGCGTTGTTCATATATGGCTTCACCGGTGCCGCCGCCATACGCGCGTTTTTTGTCGGAGCGGCTGGATTTTACCTACCAACATTTATCCTGGGTTATCTAGGCAAACGCCGTAAAACGCAGATCTTCTACGGTCTCCCCGATGCGCTCGACTTGATGGTCGTGTGCGTGGAAGCGGGACTGGGATTGGATCAAGCCATGCGCCGCGTGGCGACGGAGATGAAAAAGAGCTATCGCATCATCGCTGACGAATTCGGCATGTGCAATCTGCACTTGCAAATGGGTCGTGCTCGGAATCAAGTCCTAACCGACTTGGGTGCCCGAACCGGCGTGGACGACTTGCGAGCTTTGGCATCGATTCTGGTACAGGCTGACAAGTTCGGTTCGAGCGTAGCGACCGCGCTGCGTGTCCAAAGCGATTCGATGCGCGTGCGTCGCCACCAAATCGCCGAAGAAAAAGCGGCTAAGACCGCCGTTAAGCTGATCTTCCCGCTAGTGCTTTTCATTTTCCCAGGTATCTTCGTGGTCCTGGTGGGACCTGCTGGCATCCAAATGTCACGCGAAATGTTCCCCGCCATGTCGGGTGAGTAGTTCTGCGTGAGGCGCTAGCGAGTGGATTCGGTAATGAAATACGTCGTGCTGGTGTTGCTATTGCTCACTGTCATGGCGCTGATGTGGATTCTGCGCGGAGGTTTCGCCGTTCGCCGCGGCGGCGGATTTTCGATTTTGACGATCGAGAAAACAGAGTTGTCGATAGAGCATTTCGATTCTCGGCGGATGATGGCCGACGGCCCAAGCTGCACGTAGCGGACTACCAAAGATCGCTTCCACCTCGATCGGCCGCCGAGCGCGGTAGTCCAACCTCATGCTGCTATCGTAGGGGACCATGTGCCGCGTGTCGTCCAGCAATTTATCCACGAACTCCGCTTCGATGTGGCTGCCGCAATGTTCGGCCGCCAGCCGCACCTCGCGCATCAACGCTTCCGCCATCTCCGCCGCCGCAGAATCGCGCATGATGCTGTCGGTATCCGCATTGAGCACGACCGAGAGACCGTTGAAGGGAATGTTCCACATCAGTTTTCGCCACCGCGCATTGCGGAGATCGGTGGTGGGCTGCATGTCTATGCCGGCTCCCTGAAAATCTTCGGCAATGGTGGCCATTCGCGGCGTGATACTGCCAGATAGGGATCGGTCGTATTCGCCGAACACGATGCGGCCATAGTCCAAGTGCTGAATCTTTCCCGGTCCAACTTTATTGCAGCACAGGAAGCAGCAACCACCCAACACACGCTCCGCCCCCACACACTCCGCCGTTTCTCGCTCCACATCCCAACCGTTCTGCAGGACGAGCACGATCGTGTCGGGACCACACACCAGTGCCAGCGTTGCTGGCAAAGCGGCGTTTTCGATCGTTTTCCAGGCAACGATGACCACATCGACGGCGGGTAGATCTTTGGCCGCATGAAAACAACTGATGTGTGGCAAGTGAAAATCACCTAGCGGCGATTCGATCTTCAATCCCTGCTGGCGAACATGTTCAAAGTCGCTCCGCACTAGAAAGTGAACTTGTTTGCCGCTTCGCGCGAGTAGTCCACCGTACAAACCACCCAGCGCGCCGGTACCCAGCACGGCATAGCTCAGATTATTGTTCGATTTCAACTCAGATCCTTATACGACAGGTCGCCGAGGTGACAATAAGCGTTGCGCTAACAAGCCAATACTCAGACCTTGCACGACGATCGAAAACACCACCACGCCATAGGTTATCGTCAAAAACAATTCGCGCTGCGTGCTGTGGGGGAGACTCAGGGCCAGTGCGATCGATATCCCCCCGCGCAAGCCTCCCCACGTCATGAGGGTGGTGGCATATGGTGCAAACTCCAAACGTCGCTTGAACAATTGCACTGGCACAATCAATGACAGGAAGCGAGCCAACATCACGATGACGATGGCGCAGCTCGCCGCCAGCAAATAGGCCGGTTCAAGCGTAATCACCAACACCTCCAAGCCGATCAACACGAACAAGACCATGTTCATGAGCACGTCGGTCAACTCCCAAAATTTGTCAACGTACTGCTCCGTGCGTTCCGACATGGCCGAGCCACGCACTTTATCGTTGCCGATAAATAGCCCGGCGACCACCATCGCTAACGGAGCTGAGACATGCAGCGTGTGCGCTAACGAGTAGCCCCCCATGACACAGGCCAGGGTCACGATCACTTCTATCTCGTAGTCGTCAATCGACTTGAGCATGCGAAAGGCGACGTAACCGATCGCCAGCCCCAACAGCACTCCTCCTAGCACTTCCTGCCCGAGTAGCTGCACGACACTCAGCCAACCACTCCCTCCCGCGACATGTTCTGCAGCTTCGTTGGTCGCGCCATGCTCACCGCTGGGGAGCGTCGCGATGCTGAGCAACGATAGGAAGAGCACTACGCCCACACCGTCGTTGAAGAGCGATTCTCCCACAATCTTTATTTCCAAACTCTTGGGGACGTTGGCTTTGCGCAGTATGCCCATCACGGCAATGGGATCGGTGGGGGAAATCAACGCTCCAAACAACAAGCACTCCAGAAAAGAGACTGTTAGTCCCATCCACCCGAGTGTAAAAAACATTAGTGTGGCAGTGATTACAGTGGAGAGTGTTACCCCCACTGTGGCAAAGACTAGCACTGGCCAGCGATAGGTGTGCAACTGTGTAAAGTTGGTATGCAGCGCACCCGCAAAGAGCAAAAAGCCGAGCAGTACATCGAGCAAAATATGTTCGAAATCAATCGTCCGCACCAAGCCTTGGGCGGCGGCCAATAGGTTCGGGCTCAGCCAGGCACTCGCCATAAATAGTGACGTGGCCACGATGGTAATAAGCATCAGCCCGATGGAATTCGGCAAACGCAAGAAACGTACGTTCAGGTAACCGAATACTGCCGCCATTACGACAACGATCGATGCGATGGTGAAAAGATCCATGAGCTTTCTTTATGTGGCTTCTATTTTGAATCTTAAACGTAGCTGCAGTCGCCAGACTGCAGAGAGTCCACGTTCTGGCGAACGTAGCTACGACTGCTATTTCGCGAACGACACTTACTACGGTTTTCGACCACAGGCAATAAAATACTTCGATGATTCAAAGATCAAAACATCGACCAGGAACTGCTCGAAATAGTTTTCATACCACGCCGGTTGCTTTGTGACGACTAGCAATGCACCCCCGGGCCGCAGCGCCGCAAGCGCCGTGTCGACAAAGTGCTGCGATATGCGGTCATTGCCAAAGTAGGGTGGATTGGCCAGCGCTAAGTCGATGGGCGTGGGCAATTCCAACGCCCCACTGGCGTCCAAGATGCAGTTTACATTATCAAGCTGATTCAGCGCAGCACCGCGCTGCGTACATTCGACCGCACGCGCGTTGGCATCGACGGCATGCACCAAGCCACTGGTTTGAAAGGCGACCGCCAAGCTGACGGCCCCCGCGCCACAACCCATCTCTAGTACGTTGTCTTCAGGGCCCACCTCAGCCGATAATATCAATTGCCGCGCGCCGGGATCGAGCCGTCGATGTGAAAAAACTCCAGGGCGAGTGATCATCTGAATCAGCCGTTCGTCGTCATCTCGAAAGACAAACTGACATGAAAAATCTCGCAGCTTCTTCAGTGGCTGCGTCTTCCTCCCCCAATAAACGCAACCTCTCGATTCACGCAGACAAGTGACTTTGTCAAATAGCTCGCGCATCTGAGCATGTACCCATTGATCCTTGGGGTTGTCGACGCTGACCGCCAATGTCCCACCCATCACCAGACGCTCGTGCGCCTGTTGCAGCAGTTCACGGGTCAACTCCGCCTCGCTCCGCTTTAGCACTGGCATAGCGACGAAGTCCAGCTCCTCTACGGGGAGATCGCTACCGCACTGCACCTCGACCCCCTCGATGCAACTCCGATTGGCTTCCGTGGCTGAATGCAAATCGAGATACCAAGCAGCCACTTGGCTCAAGCCATATTGTGAAACCAAACGATCGGCCAGCTGCGCTCGACCTGGCGAGATGACTAGGGCGCGACCAGGGCTGGGGAGTAGCTCGACCACTTGCGGCAGCGCGCCGATCAGCAGTTGCTCGCTCGGGAGTGGTGGAAGTTGGTATGGGTCATCGGTCATTCAAAAACTACTTTCCAAGAATGTTTACCTTCAGTACAAGGTTCCCACAGAGTTTCCAGGCTAATTCGTGGGGCGAAAGCCCAAATTGAAATAGTGTACATGCGTCCATATATCCTAGACCCTTTTTGAGAGGCGTCATACGATGATTGCACTGTGGCAGGGGGCTTGTGGCCACTTTGCCATGGCGTATCGGACTGCTCTGCGAACCACGCCCTGCCATCGTCCTCCCCGAATCACCCACCGGCGGCATATTCCGCCCCCCATTAGATATGTTCATTCAGGTACTTGCGTGTGGACAAGCGTAGCGGCGAGGATAACTCTGCATTGACGGAAGATTTGCGACAAGTCCTGGGGTTTCTCAACTTTTCGTCCGGGAAAATCGACTCTAAAACGCTCTCGGCTCTGAATCGACTGTACGCCCGAGCTGTCCCAACGACCCCATTTGAAGGCCTGCCAGCCTGGTTGCGAATACAGCAATGGCTGCAAGACGAACTGGCGCGACTGGCGGAAAACAATCCAGGCTTTGCAGATTGCGAACAAGCGGCGGCCACGTTGGAATTAGTGTGGTTGAATTTCCTACCCAGCTACCTTGATTTTCATCGAGATCTGCTGTTTCACCAAGAGCCCGAAGCGATCTTCAACGGCTTCTTCCTAGGGCGTGCAATTGAGGCGGTGATTACCCAAGGTGGTCCCTGGTCTGATGTGGACCGCATTGTACCTGCCGCAATCGCGCAGCTTAACGATTACGTCGGGCATCGCCCGGTGGCGGTCCTGGAAGGTCGCCGCCTGGAGCCGTATGCGCACGAATGGTTGCGACCGATTCCGATTTACGTCAGCGGAATTGGGGCTACCGCCGGTCCATACGAGGCGATCGTCGTGCGTTGCATGCGGGTCTTGGCCGAAACCGATCCCGATATTCTGCGAAGCGCCAGTTTCGATCTGTCAATGCTCGAGGAGTTGGCTCTCGATCCGCGGGCTTACGATTTCGATCATCCGGTTAATCAGCGTCCCAACTACCATTTCGGTCAATGGGACCCGCATCGCATCGACAACGCTGGAAACTATCGCCGCTTTGTGGTGCAACAGGTCACTCTGGACGCATTGTTGGCGCGAGTCCGCGAAGTCTCTGACTTACCGCACGACGAATTGCTGACCGAGGCAGCGGCCGTGTTGGCGGGAACAATCTTGATGGCGGCTGGGATTTGCGGCTATGGTCCGGGGGCATTTTCATCAACAGTTACGCTGGCGAGTCTACTTGGCCCGATCGCCGCCTATCGCGATCAGTTTTATGAGCAGTTGTTGGACCGCATGAGTGGTTCGCACCTCGATCGCCTGTTGGAAGAGCAGAAGATTCGCCGCCAACCGTTAGGTGGCGCGCGACAACACCTCAACACGCACTTGGCGAAACTCCGCGCTAGTCAGCTAGAGCATGTCCAATTGGCGCGACTCTTTGCGCGGATGGGAAATTCAGCGGCGGCCAAGGAGCAATCGGACATCGTCCCAGTCCCATCGGCGCGGATTGTCTCGCGGATCGATTGCTTGATCACTGCCGGGGATCATTTCCTACAGGTCGGCAAGCTCGATGAAGCGGCGGAGGTTTCGCCGCAAGTGATGGATTTAGTGCACCGCGGAATCCAGTGCGGAGCCATCGTTGACCCCTGGAATATTTTGGGTTTTGCCGGGAATTTCTCACGGTTTGAAGGCCCCGATGCGTCGGTTCACGATCATCGTGTCGAAGACTTGGTTCAATTAATGGAATTCGTATTCGCCATGCAGTCGCGGATTTGGCGCGAAGCTTCTGCAGCTGGACGGGACGACCTATGCGCCCGCATCGAAGGGCAGTTGCGGAGCGCGGCGGAGTGGTGGCGGCAGTTCGCGGCGCACGAAGTGAGTGATCTGGAAGCGACCGATCCACTGGAAACGGTCGAGTCGGCGGTGTTGGTGGCCAAGGCGCTGGCCTTGTGGCATGCGGGCGGAGCTGCTACCGGAGACATTAAATTTTGGGGGCCCCACGCGGAGTTATTCGATAGCCCTAAGGCTTATGCGCTGGTCGTCGAATCCTTACTGGAACGCGACGACTTCGTGGCTGCCATGGCGCTGCTGGTGCATTGGCTCGGTCAAGCCGATCGCGTCGGATTGCAAAAGGGAGACGATTCGTTTTCGGACTTGGCGCGCCGCTGGATGCAACGTTTCGAGCACACCTTGCGACTGGAAAATCGTGCCACGGAAAGCAAGTCGGAAAAGGACCTGCCAGCCGGTGGAACCCAGCCGGGGCTCGACTGGAACGTGGCACAAAAATTCTTCGACTACTTAGAAGCCAACGCCGATCACTTTTGGCTGGCACCCGAATTTCGCTTGGGCAAACCGACGCAATCGGGCTCGGATCGAAATACCGGTAGTAAACCACCTGCGGGGCGAGAGCCAGCCAACGAGCTCGATTCGGCCACGGGGGATGACTTCGACTTAGATTCGGACAACGACGATGAATCTGGGATGTTCGATGCCGCATACGAAGGGGTGGTCTACAACGACACCACCGACGACGGGATCGATAGCGACGTCCCTGAAGAGGAGACCGGACAATCGAGCAGCGAATTGCTGGACGAAGCCAATCGTCTTCATCAACACTTGACCTTTCTGACTGCGCTGGCGCAGATGTGGAAAGGCGCCGCGCTTAGTCAGCATTTGCGTCCAGAGATCTCGTCAGGCGAATCCAAGAGACAGGCTCGGCTCCAAGCCATGGAGAATTGGGCTGAGCAAGCAGCCACCAATCGCCGCGGGCTGCTAACGCTCATGCAGGAGGTAGCCGCCTATCGCATCGCCAAGGGTGGAACCGATCACGATGCCATGTCGCGTTATGACCGACAACGATTGATCAAAGAATCGCTGATGGAGCGGGTTATTGCGGCAGCCATCGAGACGGCCGACGCGCGCCGCTTGCTATTGGCCAATCTGTGCGCCGCTGGAGACGTGAACAACGCTGTCGACGCACAATTGGCCGAACTGCCTGAGGATGATCGCATCGCCATCGATATCTTGGGGAATTTGCTATATGGACAACATGCCGCCATCGATAAGAGTTTCTCCCGTTTGTTAGCCGCGCTCCGCTCCAAAAAACTGCTCTACATTCCGCTCGCGCGGGGTGGCGATCCAGCTCAAATTTACAGCGTGCGACTGAGACGCAGAATTCTGTCCCACCTGCTGATGTGGTTGCCCAGGCAAGGCTTTTTCTACGAAGCCTGCCACTTGATCGAAACCTGCCGCTTCATGGAGCACCACAATCCAATCGGTCCGGGAGCAGTGACTGAATTTGATGATCTGTTCAAGCTGAGCTTTGTATCGATGGTCAAAGGGGTGGTTCAGAATGCAGTCAAGTGGCGCATTGAAGAGCATCGAAGTGCACCTGCCAGTGACGAACGAACCAAGGAAACTCGTCTTTCCCGAAAAGAGAATCCGTCAACGGCAGGCAATTCGACTTCCAAAAAACCTGCTAAAAAGCTGGCTAAAAAACCAGTCCCGCCCAATCAGAAAATCGCCAGCTATCAACCTACCGCGCAGCGACTGTCCCCTCAAGAACTGACCGATATTGACCTCGATACTCACGATGGCGAAGCCCTGAACGAGCTCGAACCGAACAGCGATGAATTAATCGCCGTACTGGAACAATTGACCGAAGTGATGCTCGGGAGTTGGCTATCGCACAGTCGCACGCTGCGTCTGAGCGTGTTGGAGACTGTCGACAATAGCCGTCATTGGGGCAAGCTGGTCGAGTTCATTCAGCGTTTCGGCGGAGCGCTATTCACTCAATCCTTCTTGCGATTGGGGAATGTCCGCGCCATCCTGCACCAAGGTGTTGGGCATTGGCTGGACAAGGTGGCCGAGGAGCGCGACGGCGATGAGTTGGCCGATCTATTCCTCGCGTTGGAAGAGGGGGCTGTCGACCGACCTCAAGTTGAGAAGATGCTGAGTGTGGTGCTCGAAGCGATCATCGATCATTACAGCGAGTATCGCGATTACAACAGTACCACGACGCAGTCTGACCGAGGCGAGATGCTGTACATGCTGCTCGATTTCCTGCGACTCCGCGTCCGCTACGATCGCGTGTCGTGGAACCTCAAACCGATCTATTGGACACATGAAGTGTTGGTGCGGGCCGGCTGTCATCAGACCGCACAACAGTGGCGTCGCGCGCTAGCGGAACGGATTGGTCGCGAAAGCGAAATGTATTTGGAACATCTCCGTGACTTGCAAAACAAGTATGCGATGCGCATGCCCACCGTGGCAGATCGGCTGCACGAACGCTTCACCCGCCCCATGACGGTCGATCGCATGCGAGCCCTAGTGGGTCCCGCCGTGCGACAGTTTCGCGAGACCGGTGAGGCGTCACAGATATTTGAATTGCTCATCGACGAATGCAAACTGATGATGGAGCAGCCCACCGGCGTGGGGCTCGATGTCCCGCAATGGCTCTCCGCGCTGGAGGACGAAGTCGAACATGTGCTGGAGAATCAACGCGGCTTTTTTCAACGCCCACGTTACGATAGCGCGGTTACCTTTCGCGCCATCACCAACGAACAGATCGTGGATCAATTAACCGCCGTAGCAAAAACTATCAAGACGCTCAATTTGACCAGCGAGTAGAGTAGGCATGGAACCTCAGCATTTCGACGTGATTGTCATTGGCACTGGCCCAGGGGGCGAGGGGGCTGCCATGCAGGCCGCCAAGGAAGGGAAACGCGTCGCCGTCTTCGAACGCTACTCGCGCATCGGTGGTGGCTGTACCCACTGGGGGACCATTCCCAGCAAAGCGCTGAGGTTTTCCATTTACTCCATCATGGAAGCCATCAACAATCCGGTCGTGAAGCAACTCGATCATCGCCCCTCTCCGACTCTCGCTCAGCTTCGCGCCAGCAGTCGTTCGATTATCGCCAAGCAAGAATCGATGCGACAAACTTTTTACGACCGCAACCATGTGCCCGTCATTCAGGGGCAAGCGGCCTTTGTCGACGAACATACTGTTGAAATAGAGGATGGGACGCAGTATCGCGCCGACGCCTTTGTCATCGCCGTCGGCTCGCGCCCCTACCGACCCGCAGGAGTCGACTTCAGCCACCCCCGTATTTTCGATAGTGATACGATCTTGGAATTGACCGATCGTCCCAATTCGATCACCGTCTATGGAGCGGGAGTGATTGGCTGCGAGTACGCGTCGATGTTCCGAAATTTGGGGATCAAAGTCAATCTAGTCAATACGCGCAGCAAACTGTTGGAGTTCTTGGACGACGAGATCATCGACGCGCTGTCGTATCATTTGCGCGATCAAGGCATACTGATCCGTCACAATGAAGAGTGCGAGCGGATCGAAGGCCAGAGCGATGGTGCGGTGTTGTACTTGCAAAGTGGCAAACAGATTAAGACCGACATTTTTCTGTGGGCCAATGGACGCAGTGGCAATATCGAAAACTTAGGGCTGGAGAAAATCGGCATTGTTCCCACCAAGCGTGGCCACTTGGAAGTCAACGCGCAAGGACAGACGGCGATTCCACATATTTATGCGGTAGGGGACATTGTCGGTTTCCCTGCATTGGCCAGTGCCGCCTACATGCAAGGTCGGGCCGCTGCGTTGCATTTGTCCAACTGCGACGAGCGATGTATGGAATTGAGCGATATACCGACGGGGATCTATACCAGTCCAGAGATCAGCAGCGTGGGGCGCACCGAACGCGAATTGACCGCTGAAAAAGTCCCTTATGAAGTCGGACATTCGCAGTTCAAAAGCTTGGCTCGCGCGCAAATCACCGGACGTACCGTGGGAATACTCAAACTGTTGTTTCATCGCGACACGCGGGAGATATTGGGAGTCCACTGCTTCGGTGCTAACGCGGCCGAGATCGTACACATAGGCCAAGCCATCATGAAGCAGCCAGCTCCCAACAACACGCTTGACTATTTCATCAATACCACTTTCAACTACCCCACGATGGCCGAGGCCTACCGCGTCGCCGCTCTCAACGGCTACAACCGCCTCTTCTAACGTACGGACTTCCTATTGTTTTTGACTCAAATCCGTCCCAATTTCTCATTTGCGAGCTTGAATCGGTGGGCGACTGCGCAACAATGGGAGGTCATGCGGTCTTGGGTTCTCCAGGCCGTTGAAGTTGGGGAGACTCCCCCAGCTTCGAAACACTCCAATTTGAAGGATAAAGAATGCGTTTGATAGCAATCGTGTGTTTGGCCCTCGCGTCAACGACGACACCCCTTGTGGCTCAACAGACGACTCAGCTTGCCAATCCGTTGGCCGTCGGTGCAGGGGCCAAGGTGGGTGATGCCGCCAGTTACGGGATCGGTTACGACATGGGGATGAATCTGGGGAGCAATGGTCTGAGTGCTGCCGATGTGACCGCAGCCGACTTGTTGGCTGGAATTGTCGATGCTTTGGCTGGCAAGGAGCCGTCGGTGCAAGCCGAAGTGGTTCAGACCGCCATGGCTGCCCTGGGGGAAAAAGTGCGGACGCGACGCAAAGAGGCCGCCGCAAAATTCCTGGAAGAGAACAAGAAGAAAGAGGGTGTTCAAACGACAGCCAGTGGTTTGCAGTTCCAAGTCCTCAAGGCTGGCAGCGGGGCTACCCCAACGGCCGACAGTACCGTCTCGGTGCACTACGATGGGAAGCTGACCAACGGCGAAACCTTTGACAGTTCCATCCAGCGCGGCGAACCAGCTAGTTTTGGTGTAAGCCAAGTCATCCCAGGTTGGACCGAAGCGTTGCTGCGCATGAAAGTGGGTGACAAATGGAAGTTGTTCATACCGTCGGACCTAGCTTACGGCGAACGGGGTTCACCACCCGTCATCGGCCCCAACGAAACGCTCGTCTTCGAAGTGGAATTGCTTGAAGTGAAGTAGGTTTCACGTAAGCGGATTTACTGACGGGCCGAAGGTCCAGCCAAGACCAGGGGTTGGAATGAGAATTGAAAAATGAGAAATGAAAAATGCAAAGTGTTCCTTTTTCCTCTGCGTTCAATTCCAACTCATTTTGCACTTTTCATTTTTCAATTTAACTTTTTCAATTAACCTTCCCATGTCCATACAAGGTTAAGGTTTTGGCGCTATGGCCTGAGGTTCACTAAATTGACAGCCCGCGACGGAGCGATCGACGACTTTAAGCCGTCAGTGGCAGCGGACTGGAGGCGAACTGCTGGTAGGCGCCGGCGATATCAGCATCGCGAATTTCGCCGGAGGCCTGAAGGAAACGCATTCTGCCGCGGCGAATCACCCCTTTCTCCATGAAGTGCCCAAAGAGACGAACCGATAGAGCGGCAGAGTTTGGTGGCGAGCACAGACGCGCATGGCACTGATCGCTTGGTTCAATCAGCCACAGACCACTGGTCCTATCGCCTGAGCCCGTTTCGCTATGGCAAATCATGGCCGCTGGCCCCAGGTCGCGTGGGTCACCACCGGCTAGGGGTTCGTCGCTCAAGTCGCTGTGGGCGAGCACGCGCCAGGCTTGCGAGCCAGCCGCTACAGAGGTCACTTCCAACTCGGGTTGGCTGTCAAGCAGGTCGGTCTGGACGCTCAGCCAGAGCTCGACGCCTCCCGCAAATGGGGCCACTGCGGGGAGCAATTGCCAATCGAGCTGGAAGGCAAAAACATCACTTTGTGTTTGTCGATAGCGGCAGATCAGATCGTCTTCGCGGCCGTAGATTTCCTCTGGGGTGACAGAATGATGCGGTACCGGGCGGACCGCCGCGATTTCCCACGCCGCGCCAGCGGCAAGCTGAGTTTGCAGTCGGGCGGCCCGCTCAGGATTGGCTGGGAAAACATCAATTCGGCTCCCTCCCAAGCTCCCTATTGCGGTCGATTCGTTCAGTCGCCAAGGCATGGCAGTGGCCTTTTCTGTATCAATTTGGACAAAAGTCGTCAGATTCCGCGAATGAAGTCGAGCCCCTCATATTTCACGCTTGCAGCGACTATCATTATGCCATTGATATCCCGTCCAAGCAAACCGGAGCAACCGTGATCGTTGGCTGGTATAAAATTTTTGTCAGCAAACTAGTCACGCGGTCTTGGCCCGTAGTGATCGCTGGATGGATTACGTTGGCCGTGGTGTTGCGCATCCTATCGCCAGCCTGGGAAGATATCGCCGCCGATGGTGATTTGGCTTTTCTACCCGACACAGTTCCCAGCGTCATTGGGCAAAAGGCGTTGGTTGAAGCGTTTCCAGCGATGCGGTCGCGAAGTCAAATGGTGATGATTTTCGCAAATCCAGCTTCCGAGATGACTCCCGGGGATTTAGCTTTGGCCATGGATGTCGCGCGGCGATTGCACTGGGCTGCCGCCAAAAACACTTGGCGAGGGATGCAGAGTGGAGCAGGTGAAGGTGAGTCGGGCCACTTTGATAAAGTCGACGCGGAACTGATCGTCGACAATTTGACTCAAGCCATCGAGATTGAAGAAGTCTTAGGGCCTTACCTTCAAAGTGAGTTACCCGAGGCCACTTTTCTGCGACTTCCCGATGCATATCAGTTGCGAGGCGAATTGCTTAGTACTCTAGATAGTGCGGATCAGAATAGCAGCGATCAAAACGATCAACACAGCGGCGATCTGCGCACGACCGCAGCGCTCGACTTGGATACCGCCGCCTTGATGCGCGAACAGAAGACTCCAACGTTGCCCAGTGTTCTGCCTGAATGGGCGTCGAGTATTCAGGACGTGTGGTCGTGGCGACATCCCATTGTGGGGCACAAACTTGGGAGCAGCGAACCTCGTGCGCGGCTAATCAGCGTGCAACTTGGTAGCGATTTCACGGCGATCAGCAATATTGGAATGCTCAGTGGGCTAGAACATTTGACGCGTGAACTGCGTCCGCAGTACGCGCCACTTACTTCGCCCGACTTGGCCGTTGAAGTGAGTGGTTCAGCTGCAGTTGGAGCCGATATGCTACGCGGAGCGGCCAGCGGGCTGCGACAGACGGAGTGGGTTACCGTCGTGTTGGTCTTAGCAATTCTAACAATCGTCTATCGCGCACCGTTCTTGGTGGCAATTCCGCTGGCCAGTATCGGCTTGAGCCTAGTGGTGGCAACTAGTCTGATTGCGTTGTTGGCTCGCGATCCCCAAGCTGCGGCAGGTGACAGTTTTGGTTTGGGGGTTTTTACCACCACGCGGATCTTCATTGTGGTCTTGTTGTTTGGTGCTGGAACCGATTTTTGCCTGTTCATGTTGGCGCGCAGTCGAGAACTACTGCAGACGCGTGGCGCGGCCACTCGTCGGCAAATGTTGCGCGTCATCGCGAGTGGCTGGAGGAGCGTGCATGACGCGTTGGTGGCCAGTGCGCTTACGACTGTTGTCGGCCTGGCGCTGATGTGGTTTTCGCACTTCGAAAAATTCCAGTACAGTGGACCGATCATTGCGATCAGTCTGCTAGTGACGCTGTGTGTCTGTTTAACTTTCACGCCAGCGCTGCTAAGTGGCTTGGGGCGCACCGCCTTCTGGCCTCGGTTGCGTACTGTCGAATCGCAGGCCGCGCGGAGCAACTTAACCACCCGCTACTGGCAACGACTTGCCGACTGGGTCGTGGCAGTCCCGGCGACGGTGATGGTCGTTACGCTGCTTGGGTTGGGAATTCCTGCGGCGTACGGCATGTGGCGGATGGGAGATGTAACCTACGATTTGACTGAAGAACTCTCTGCTTCAGCCCCCAGCCGCCGCGGCACCCGCTTGATTACGCATTTCTTCCCCATGCAAGACGGTAGCCCTATCACGGTGCTACTGACTCGCCAGCAGCCGTTTGAGTCGGACGATGCGCTACGCGAGGCGTGTGGCGAGCTCTCCAAGAGTTTGTACACGGATGGAGTCGATTCGGTGCGAAGCTTGACCGATCCGCTGGGAGACTATCCGCCCGGGAAGCGGATGGGACTGTTTGACAAGGACGCTTGGCGCAGGCGGTTGCTCAATCGCATCGCGCAAGAGCGGTACGTCAGTTCGGTCGATGAACTGCAGCAACGCGTAGCCCGGTTTGATATTGTGCTCGACGACAACCCCTTTTCGCTGGAGGCCAGCGCAACTTTATCACGCATCAATGCTCGGCTGACCCAAGAAGTTGCCACCGCCGATTCGGCTTGGAACGCGGCCAGCTTCGCCACCTCCGGCACGACGGTGGGGATCACCGACCTACGGACAGTTACCCAAGGGGATCAAACTCGCATTCAGATCTTGGTGACGCTGGGGGTATGGTTGGTGCTCGTCGTTTTGTTGCGGCAGTGGTGGCTGTCAAGCTACTTGATTTTCACTGTTCTGCTCAGCTATTTCGCGACGCTGGGGATTACCTACGGACTCTTCTCCACCCTGTACGCCCCCGACTATAGCGGACTAGATTGGAAAGTTCCCATCTTTCTGTTTGTGATCCTGGTAGCAGTGGGACAGGACTACAACGTCTATTTGGTTACAAGGATTTTCGAAGAGAGACACGCCGGTGGTGGAGGACGCGAGAGCGTCAAACGCGCGCTGCAGGCGACCGGCGGAATTATTACCAGTTGCGGTTTTGTGATGGCGGGCACGTTTATCGCCATGACCAGCCCGGCAGTACTATTGTGGTTAGGCCCCTACTTACCTGAAGGCTGGGTCGACCCCAGCACACCTGTTTTGCGTGGTATTACCGAGTTGGGTTTCGCGTTAGCGTGCGGTGTATTGCTCGACACGCTGGTTGTTCGCAGTATCCTAGTACCCGCTTTTGTCGTGTTGCAGAGCGGGGGCGCACGGCGGAATGATTGAATGGTGTGGGTGGCGTGGGTGGCACTGGCCTAGCCAGTGATTTCGAAGGCTGGGTGTTGGAAGCTCGTCTAGACTTTTGAGCGCTCGCAGTAGTGAATTGATTGCCCCCAAGTTTCTCCAGAGGAGGTTGTTCAGTTGCTCGACTATTGATTGCCCTTAGTGGGCCGGCCTCAGGACCAGTACTTGGAACAACTTTCATCTGAACCAACATCCACTGGGAGAACGCCTGGGTGCAACCAATTCATTACTGCGAGCGCTTAAAGGAAATGCAGTTGGATTCCAGCACCATTCCTTCGACAACACTGGCCCCAGCCAGTGCCACCCACTCCTTTACTCCTTTACTCCTTTACTCCATTACTCCATTACTCCACCCCGCTCCCGACAAGGAAAACAACATGGAACGTCGACATGCGACGAAGTCGCCACAAGAAGTATTGGTGCTGTGCCGCGAGCGGGACGTGAAGGGGGTAGACCTGAGGTTCACAGACTTTTTAGGCAAGCCACATCATTTAACTGTTCCCGTCAGTCGCTTGACCGAAGATGCGTTTGAGGAAGGCTTTGGTTTTGATGGCTCCAACATCCGCTGTTGGCAGGCGATCGACGAGTCGGATATGTTGCTGGTTCCGCTGCCGACGTCGGCTTGGATCGATCCATTCAGTTCATTGTCGACCGTCGTCTTGACCTGTTCCATCCTCGATCCGATCACTCGCGAGGAATATGCTCGCGATCCGCGCAATATCGCGCGGCGGGCCGAAAACTATTTGCAGCAGACGGGAGTCGCCGATTTGGCATTGATTGGCCCCGAGGCAGAGTTTTCATTGTTCGACCAAGTGCAGTTCGACCAAACCGCCAACGCCGGTTTTTATTCGGTTGACAGTCATGAAGCGGAATGGAATCGAGGTGGGGGAGTCCCGCCGCATCTCGGAAATAAGATCCGGATCAAAGGGGGTTACCTAGCCTGTCCGCCGCTCGATCAGACGGCGGACATCCGCAGCGACATGATGCAAACTTTGATTGAGAGTGGGATCGACGTCGAATGCCACTTGCATGAAGTAGGAGCGGCAGGCCAAGCGGAGATCGATGTCCGGTGCGATACTTTACTGGCTATCTCCGACACGATGATGACCTACAAGTACATCGTCAAGAACGTAGCCCGCAGGCACGGCAAATCGGCGACGTTTATGCCCAAGCCCATTATGGGAGATAGTGGCAATGGTTTGCACGTCCATTTGTCGCTGTGGAAGGCGGGTGAGCCACTGTTCGCCGGGACCGGTTACGCTGGTCTGAGCGACATTGGCCTGCATGCGATCGGTGGTATCCTGCGGCATGCTCCCGCGCTGTGCGCTTTGACCAATCCGACGACCAACAGCTATCGCCGCTTGGTCCCTGGCTATGAGGCTCCAGTGAATCTTGCATACTCGCAACGCAATCGTTCAGCGGCATGTCGCATTCCCATGAACAGTCCCAGTCCCAAGGCGAAGCGAGTCGAGTTCCGTTCGCCTGATCCAAGCTGCAATCCGTATTTGGCCTTCTCTGCTATTTTGATGGCCGTCATCGATGGGATTCAAAACAAGATCCATCCCGGTGAACCGCTCGATCGCGATCTGTATGATCTCCCTCCGGAATTGCAGGCGAATGTGCCCCAGCTCCCGCACAGTTTGGAAGCGGCATTGGAAGCCTTGGAACGGGACTGCGATTTTCTGTTGCGAGGTGATGTCTTCACCGAAGAGACACTGGCCAGTTGGATTGACGCTAAGCGGAAGTACGAGCTTGAACCGCTGGCCTTGCGCCCTCATCCGTATGAGTTTTGTTTGTACTACGATGCCTGAGGAAGAGTGCGGAGCTGGGAGTAATGGAGTCACGCCTTGGGTGGCACTGGCCTAGCCAGTGTTGTCGAAGTGGACGAGTTGAAGGCCTCCTACAATTCGTTGAGCGCTCGCAGTAATGAATTTGTTGCACTCTAGTTTCCCCAATGAAAACAACTACAAGTTGCAGGGTGTTTCTGTCTTTGGCTCCGAGGCTCGCTACGGAGGGCAATCTACATCCAGTCGTGGAGTGACGCCTTGGGTGGCACTGGCCTAGCCAGTGTTGGCGAAGTGGACGAGTTGAAGGCCTCCTACAATTCTTCAGGCTCAGGGAACACATATCTTTTACCGGAATAGCCTTCAATGGGACAACTTTCACTGGGGAAACTAGAGTGCAACTAATTCATTACTGCGAGCGCTTAACAAAATTGAGGCTTGCTTCCAACACCCAACTCTCGATCACGCTGGCCCAGCCAGTGTCACTCACCGCTCCACCACTCCGGGCGTGGCACGGGCTTTGCTCCCCTGGTATCAACGACTCGCCAGCTATTCTTTCGATGGCGATCAGGGAAAAACAGACGTCGGTACAAGTGTCGAGACCGAACCGCCTACGTAAACCCATTTAGGGGTTGTGGTTATGGCATTCGGGACTTGAAAAAATCGCGGAGACGGTTAGCAATTACCTTGGGAGAGGTTGGAGGACCATATCATGATTTTACCACTAATTCATCAAAACCAAGAACGCTTCGGTTCAGTCGAATCTGGCGATGTGGACATTCTGCGCGAAACGCTATTGGCCATTGGACGCATTCCGATGCTCACACCAGCCGAGGAAGAGCGACTGGCGCGGGGGATCGAGGCAGCCAAGGGGCGATATCGACGGTCGATGTTGCGTTTTGCCCCGGTGGTGTCCCAAGTTGCCTCGTTGCTGGAGCGTGTCATCGCTGGTCAAGAACGGCTCGACCGTGTGCTGGATGTGACATTGGCTGATTTAAAAAACAAAGACCGTTTACGGGGCGTGGCGCGCATGCAGGCTGCGACCCTTCGGGGGATCATCGCCGAAGGTGGATGGGCGGAACCATTTGGCGAAGCGGGTCTATTCGATGACCGCACGGCAGTGAAGGTGCAGCGGCTGGTCGATGAAGCGGCGGTGCGCACGAGTCTCATTGAGAGTTACTTTCAGTCGACAGTGCTTGATGTGCATATGAGCGGGGCGCTGGTCGGTCGCTACCAATTGACGCGTCGGCGTTATGAAAATTTGAGAAATCGGATGGTTTCCGCCAATCTGCGGTTGGCGGTCTCGATTGCCAAGAAGTATCAACACTCTGGGGTGCCGCTTCTGGACTTGATTCAGGAAGGGAGCGAAGGCTTGATTCGGGCGGCAGAGAAATTTCAGCCCGCGTTGGGCTTTAAGTTCTCGACCTATTCGGTATGGTGGATTCAGCAGCGTGTCCGCTCGGCATGTTCGGAGAAGGCGCGATTGATTCGCGTTGGGGATGGTGCGGCAGGACGCATCAAGCAACTGCGGCTGGCAGCCACGGACGACGAAGGACATTCGCCACAGTCGCTTTCCTTTGAGGATTTGCCGATTCCGCCATCGACGCCCGCTCGCCGTGAGGAGCTGCGCAAGTCGTTTTACGCCTGTCGTGATGTGTTGTCACTCGATTTGCCGTTGCAGAATGACTCCCATTTGACCCACGCAGATGCCATTACTAGTGAGCCAGTCGATTTCGATAGTGGTTTGGTTCAGGCCGAGCAGCGACAAGCGATTGGTCAAGCCTTGGATGGGTTGACGTCTCGCGAGTGCCAAGTTTTGAGGCTGCGGTTTGGCTTGGAAGATGGCCTTGAGCGGAATTTGGCCGAGGTGGGGCGCGAACTGGGGATATCCCGTGAAAGAGTGCGGCAAATCGAGGTGGCCTCCTTGCAGAAACTCCGTCAACGGTTGACTCCGTAGCGAGTCGCTGTTGTCAGGCTAGTAGCTTGTCTGCTATTGTGAAAGCATTACGTCGACAACCCAACTAACTCTAAAGAAGTTTTACGATGCCCTGCCAACATCTTGCACAGATTCAACAGCTCCAATTGCCCATCAGCAATTCTGACGTCCTAAAAGTTATTTGCCCTGTCTGCGGAAACGTCGACGTCTGTGCCTACACCCCCATGAATACAAACGAAGAAGATGAAAGTTCTGCCCCGGATATCTCCCATCCTAAGGGCGCGAAGCTAGCCTCCAGTGAGCTAGCCAGCCAGCCCAGGCCGCCACGGTAGTCTCTTCATGGGCTGTGATAGTTGCCATGCGATTGCTCTGGAAACTTTGGTTTTACGCAACTTGTCTGTTCGCGCTCAGTCTTGGTCATGAAGCTCGCTCCAATGCGCAAGAGCTGAGTCTTTCCACAGAGCTGATCGAGCATGGATTGGCATTCGATGCGGATGTACAAATTAGACTCGCCGCGCCGTCGCTGCACCTGGGGCTGAGCGAAGCGGCAAAACAAGAGACGCTTCACAGGCTGGCAGGGAAGCAGGAGTGGAGCAGCTTTACGCGAGATTCACTGATGGCACCAATCGCCATCGATATCGAAACGATCGACGACAGCCAAGGTGAACGGTTGGGGATAACGGTTCACAACGCTTTCATAGTCTACGCGGAATTGGGGAAACTCCGCGATGCTGAGGCGATGCAAGAAATGTTTGGTCGTCCTGGCAATTCCGGCGACTCGGCGGGGGTCGTTACCGAGGAGATTTCAAAGGACGAACTGCGAAGATTGGGAATGACCGCAGAGGCCAACAGCGCGGCTACCTACGCGTATCTGGAATTACCACTGCTCAATAAAGTACTGGTGCGCGGCGTGATTCGAATCGAAAAACGGGAGCGAGAAGGGGCGAGCGAATTTTTTTGGCGGCTTGATCCCGCCTTCGATTCCGTGGATAAATACGCTAGTCGCTGGACGAAACTAGAACGCAACTCGGTAGGGAAGCTGTTCGAGGGCGAATCGTTTGCGTACAGTGGTTGTGGGGGCTTTCTGGGAGTGTACGAGCTTGAACCCGGGACAAATCAATTGCTGGTCGAATCGCGGTTGTTGCTGCGCGAGCCTCGGGAGTGGTTCGCGGGGAGCAATTTCCTGCGGTCCAAGCTTCCATCCATGATGCAAGAAAACGCACGCAATTTTCGCCGCAAGCTTGCCAATCACTAGGCTTTGTCACCATTTGATTTTAGGGTTGCGGGTATTTACCCTCCCGCGCGTAACAGTTGCTACAGCAGGTAGTTTTGATTCGCGGGAGGGTCGTCGGCGAGCCCTAGCGAGCTGGCGGGGAGGGGGAAATGCTCAGTGGTTTCCCTCCCCGATGACTCGCCAGGGCTCGCATCGA
>JBGSJT010000796.1:0-19798 GCA_041741715.1 Pirellulaceae bacterium
GCTCGAAGCCAGCCCTTCGGCGATCAAAGTTGGGTTGAAAGTACAGCCCGAAAGTACAATTTGGAATCAACGCTTCACAATCTCGGAAGACCAAGAAAGTTTACCTAAATTGCCAATTCGGCTCCTGACCCCTTTTCTGCCGTTCGGAGTGTGAATGACATCGTTGATCGTCGGCCGATCCGGCTCTCGATAGGCGCTCGCGTATCGGCCCCAATCATCGGCAAAAGCGAATACGATGTTTGGTCTTTCGGCTTTCTGAGCCCTAACTACTGTGCAGCAAACCACGTTTACGAATAGCAATACAACAAGCAGACTAACAGATTTCACTATACCACTCCCATTTTGATTCAAACATTCACCACTGTTACTCGTGCACGTCCAAACCCAATCTTTCATCCGCCAGGTCGAGCCGGTACATGATTTGATTGTAATCGTAGCGCGGCGTCTGATCGGGATTGTTTGTGAACGTATGAGTGTAAGTTCCTTCAAAGTAGATGAATCGCCCGTCATCCTGATCGAAGTAAGGATGCTGCTTCGGATTGTAGAAGCTATAATTGTCGTGCGTGACGATCTTAACGGCATTCGACCAGGGCCCCACTGGAGTTTCGGCTTCGGCATACCATATTTCGCCCAGCAGCGTTGTGCCCCATGCTTCAAGAACGATCATCACCCATCGCTGCCGATATTCGTTCCATGCCAAAGAGCCTCCGTGTGCACGTAACGCATCGCCGCTAGTGCGATCATGCAGTAGGAAAACCGATTCCTCTTTTGTCAGCTTTCCTTGTTCGAGCAATTCCTTAGTCAATGTTTGATTGAAGGGAAGACCACCTTGACGCCACACAAACTTCGGGCGCCCCTCTTTGCCGCGAACAACGTTTGGCGACTTGGGATCATCGCTGGCTTCGAGGCAAGTGTAGGCTTCGTATTGAGTGGGATCGAGATAGGCATCCACGGTAGCTCGCACGCGAGTGTAGGGAAACGGACGAGCAAAGTAGATGTAATCGACGCCGTTGTCCACCACGCCCACGGGGTGTCCTGTGGGATGTAGTCCGTCCAGTTCCAGTAGTTTGACATGCGTGAACGATTGGCTCGACGAATCGAACTCGCATATTCCGCGCGTATGCGTCGCCATCGACTGGGTTACTTTGGTATAGTGCGCGAACAGACGTTCGCGGCCCGAGTTGTCCGTTAGTACGGTGAGCCCATCGATCCATGTCGGGCCCTTGCCGGCCATGGCGCAAGTCTTCTTGGCATAGCCTTCAGCGTCGACGAAATAATCCAGATTGACACCTAGTGACGGGTCCAAGCCACCGTCGCTTGGAAGGGTTGAGGTCGCACCGGGTACATCGAAGATACCAAGTGGATATTTCGGTAGGTTGGTATCGCCCCAAAACCAATGCAACCGTCCATTGAATACCGCATTGACCACGCTGTCTGACCCAATCACATTGCCATTGAGCGATGGATGTTCGATGGGGACTCTTTCATTGAGCATTATGCTGTCGCGATAGATGCCGCCCCCTGTCACGCGATACAATCGTTCGGCGATGTTGATCCTCTTGAGCTTGAGCGTTGCTTGGCCGCCGGGTACGACGTCGATCTTTCGACCGTGATACCCAAACTGATCGGCGGGATATTCGTAGCCGTGACTCTTCACGTAAAAGAAGACCGGTTGCCCCATGCAGGAAGCGTCGTCGAAGGCGACCAAGCCGGCTGAGTCAGTCACAAAGCGCACATTGTCTACCGTCGTCAGTTCGACCAGCGGTACGCCGCGACCACTGACATCATCGACGACAAGGATCTTAAAGGGCTCTTCAGCCCGAGTCGCCGTGCTGGTCACTATCGAGGCTAACAGCCAGGGAATTACACTTGCCGCACATAAGAAACGCATGGTACCAGCGCCTGACTTGGTATATGTTCGAGAGTTGATTCGGCTCGGTGACAGTGAGTCGGTCGAACTTACTAAGGAATGGACAGATGAAGTAGATTCTTAAAACTGACCCGAGGGGATTGAATGATGGGACTCACTGATCAGGCGATGATCTCGTGGACCACGTTGCCGTAAATATCGGTTAGGCGGAAATCTCGGCCCGCGTAATTGAAAGTCAACTGCTTGTGATCGAGCCCCAGCAGGTGCAGGATAGTTGCGTGCCAGTCATGAATGTGTACTGGTTTTTCGACCGCTTGATAGCCCAGATCGTCGGTGGCTCCGTGGCAAGTGCCTCCTTTGGCGCCACCCCCGGCCATCCACAGGGTATATCCCTTGTTATTGTGATCGCGCCCCGTGCTGCTTTGTGCATAGGGGGTGCGACCAAATTCTCCCGCCCATACCACCAGCGTATCCTCTAGCATTCCGCGCTCTTTGAGATCGGCTAGCAACGCAGCGACCGGCTGATCGGTCGCCTGACAAGCTTCCGGCAATTCCTTCTGGAGTAGAAAATGATGATCCCAGCTCTTGGGGGCAGTCAACTCGATGAATCGCACGCCCGCCTCGGCAAGTCGACGAGCGAGCAAGCATTGTTTGCCAAAGAGATCGGTTGCCAGGCCAGCTCCAACTCCGTAGGCATCGAGCGTCGCCTGTGACTCAGTCGAAACGTCGAGCAGCTCGGGAACTTCGTCTTGCATGCGGAATGCAAGTTCGAATGACTGGATCGCTCCCTCAATCTCCGGATGGTATTGGTCGCGTTCCAATTTACTTGCATTGAGGTCGCGGATTAGATCGAGCTGTTGGCGCTGCATCTGCGCTGTGAGCCGAGTGTTTTCGATGTTCTTCAAAGGTGGACCTGGTTCTTTGTCGATGCCCATCATGGCCGCATAGAAGCCGGGAATTTGATTCGTGCCGATTTTCGTCGCTTGATAAACGGCAGGCAAAAACGCGCTGCCAAAATTTTGAGCACCGCCGTTCTCCGCCGGCGGATTGAGCGTGATGAAGCCAGGTAGGTTCCTGTTTTCACTCCCTAAACCGTACAACGTCCAGGCACCCAGCGAAGGTCGCGTAAATTGGAAACTGCCCGTGTGCATTTGAATGAAAGCTTGTGAATGATTCGGCAGATCCGTATGCATGCTTTTAATGAAGCATAGATCATCGGCATGTTTGGCAACATGCGGACAAAGCTCCGACAGCCACTGTCCCGATTCGCCATACTGCGAGAATTGAAACGGGGAGCCCATCAAGCCCTTATTACCAGCCAGCACACTGTCTGGTGCTCGGCCGCCATCGTGGGCTCCAAGCATTGGCTTGTAGTCGAACAAATCGACATGCGAGGGTCCACCATTCATGCACAGAAAAATGACGCGTTTCGCCTTGGCGGGAAAGTGAGTCGCAGTTTGCGCGAGCGGGTCTGTATTGGACGAGGCATCTCGCGCTACCGCTTCCTGAGCAAGACTCGCAAAGGCCAAATAGCCAAAACCTGACGCGAGCGACTTCAAGGCCGTACGGCGCGCCACCGATTCTGAATGGAAGGGCATGGGCAATGTGTGCATGTCATTTCTCTCTTAGCTCAAGACTTCCCAAAATACTCGAAAAGCATTCGGCGTCCACACACGGAGCGTGGGTGCTTTTTTGATTGTGAACGATTCAATCGAGATTACGAAATTCGGCTGTCGAAAGCAACGCTTGACAGAAACTTGCCAGTACATTGCTCTCCTGCACCTGTTCGTCGCCAACAACGTGTTCCTGAGTTAGGAAAATGAGCGAGCGTTCGACTTCTTCAGGCAGTGGCTGGCGAGCGAAACAGAGTTGGAATCCGAGCGCAATGCATTCTTCATTTGAATCCGCAAGTCGACTCAATCTGGATGCCAGTCCGTCGGCGCGTGCCTGCACGAACGGGCTATTCATTAAATATAGAGCCTGGACGGGAACGTTCGTTTGATCGCGATTGCCGGTCACTAAGCTGGGCTCGGCGAAGTCGAATAGTTCGAGCACATCAGGCAATCGGTCCCGGATCACAGGCAGATAGATGGAACGGTGAAACGAGCCGTCAAGATCCTTGGGAAGACGCTTGTCAAGTCCGATCAACGAGATGGGACGATCGCCGATGACAGCCGCGACCAGTGAGCCCTTGGCAGGCGACACGTCCAGCTCACCGGTCACGGCCAGCATGGCATCGCGGATCGCCTCAGCTTCAAGTCGTTGTTTGGGCATGCGCCACAGGAGACGATTCTCGGGATCTTTAAGAAACGACTCCGGATCGTAAGTGGATGCTTGCCGCCAAGTGCGGGACAACATCAGCCGCCGGACGAGCCGCTTGAGTGACCATCCGTCCTCCACAAATTCGTTCGCCAATGTATCGAGCAGCTCTGGATGACTAGGGGCTTCGCCCGTGGTGCCAAAGTTATCGACGGTAGCGACGATGCCTGCTCCAAACAGGTGATGCCACACGCGATTTACAAACACACGGCTCGTCAGCGGATGATGGGCATCGGTTAACCAGTGGGCCAACTCGAGACGGCCACTCTGGTCCTCGGGAATATCAAGCGAATTGCTAACGGCCAATGCCTGCGGAAATGCGCGAGGTACGATCGCACCAGCGCGAGCTATCTCACCGCGAGCTAGCAAGGGTACGTCATGGATTTCAGCCTGATCCAAAACTCCCATCGTCAAGGGTAGAGCCTGCCCTTGATCATCGAGCGTTTCCAGCTTGCCTTCCACCGGTCCACGACGCCAAATATTGCCCAGCACTTCAGCCAGTGTAAATTGCCTCTCGGGTTTCTTACCTGAGAAGGCAGCACGGGTGGCGGCTTCCATTTCTAGATGCTCTGCGTTTAGTCGGGCTGCGGTTTCCTTGAGCTCGGCAAACTTTTCTGCTGACAATGATTGGTGAAAGATCGTCTCGCCCGTTACATGCGGAAGTGGCAGCGGATCGCCTCCACGATTGTTGGCTGGCGACGTGAACGTGCCGAAGAACGTCTTCGTGCTCGCGAAGATTCCAGCCATTCCATAGTAGTCCTCCATCGTGAACGGATCGAATTTGTGGTGATGGCAGCGGGCACAGGCCACCGAACTGGCCAACACGCTGCGCGTCAACGAGTCGATTTGCTCATCTACCACATCTGCCTCGAACTTCTTGTCATCATTTTCGCCAAGGTTCTTCGTTCCCACGGCCAAAAACCCAGTCGCTGTCAGCAGTCGAGCGCGATCGGCATTGGTTTCAGCAGGCAGCAGGTCACCAGCAATCTGTTCGGTCAAAAATCGGTCGTAGGGGATGCCCGCATTCAAGCTTTCGATCACATAATCGCGATAGCGCCACGCGTAGGGAAAAGAGATGTTCGACTCGCCGCCACTCGACTCGCCAAAGCGAGCAATGTCTAACCAATGTCGTCCCCAACGTTCTCCAAATTGTCGCGATTCCAGTAGTTCATCCACGACGACTGCAAGAGCTGCATCGATACCGTCCGATTCACAGGCTGTCAAAAACTCACTGAGGTCGTCGAGTGAAGGGGGCAAACCGACGATGGCGAACGTCGCTCGTCGCAGTAACACGTTCGGCGAGGCGTCGAGAGAAGGTTCCAGGCCATTCGTTTCCAGTTTGGCGAGAATGAATCGATCGAGCTCATCTCGCACCCAATCGGATTGGCCGACTTCTGGTGGCGTGGTTATCTGCGGCGACTGATAGGCCCAATGTTCGCGGGCCGCATCTCCACCCGGCCATGCTTCGTCCGTCAACGTTGAATCACTCGTTCTCGGGTCAGGGGCGCCCATTTCGATCCATTTTCGCAGGACGGCAACGACATCTGCGGAGAGCGGTGCTCCCTTCGGCGGCATTTTCAGATCGTCATGTCGGTGCATGACGGCTGACAGAAGGAGACTTGCCTCGGGGTGACGCGGCACCACCGCTGGACCTCGTTTACCTCCCCGGCGAATTGCTATCCGCGAGTCCACTCGCAACTCCCCTTCCGCTGATCCAGATTCGGCTGAGTGGCAGTCATAGCAGTGCTCTACAAGCACGGGACGCACCTTGGCTTCAAAAAATGCGACGCCCACCGAGCTAGGCGATTCGTCAGTCGCCGGCTCCTCAGCTTGTCCCTGCACGTGGTGCAGCGAAAAAGCCATGCACAGCCAAAGAAAGGTTCGTGTTAACGTCATGCGGCTGCCCGTATTTCGTGCTTATGTTAGATGGTAGCCGATGTCGCCGGCCCTTGGCACATCATGCTGGAAACCTTTTTCCCGACAGACCCGTAGGCTACGAATCTGTAGCCGATCAGCGACTTTCGGGCAATTCCGTGAACGGTTTCACGAATCTGTACCCCCAATTCAATCGCAAATATTGATACGACACGAAAGTGTCGATTCGGCCACTCAAAACGGCGAAGTTCAATTCGTCGTCAATGAATTCCATTATATCCTAACAGAGGGGGCGATGGGCAATTAGGCTCCCGTGCCAGGTGTGGAGATAGAACGGTAGCATGGTCGTCTGGGAAAAACTCCACCGAGCCGCTAAGCTTTGCTCCACTTCAGGTACTGGTGAACTAAGGGTTTTTGCAGGGGAAATTCGACGCATGGCAAATTTGATTCAACCATTGAGGAGGTCGAACTCATGATGGAACGGATTGGCCAGATGAAGTAGATTCTTGAAACTGAACTGAAGGGATTGAATGATGGGACTCACTGCAACGAGAGTGGTATTTCGACGTGACCAAGGTATCGACGCAACATTGCGAGAGCTAAGTCTCCCTTCACAAGGCAGGCTTGCGACTTTTAACGGCTACATTAACGAGAATGATTGGGGTTTCTGTGTTCGCCCCTGTAGCGAAGGGGACTGGATTGGCAGCGTACCCGAACTGGCAATTGAACTATCACGGCGCGGTGTCCCCTGCTTAATTTTGTCAGTGTTCGATAGCGACGAAGTGATGGCGGCATGTATGGTCGATGGCAGCATTGTCGACGCTGTTTCAACTTCAGACTGCTTTGGTGACGCATTTGACGTCTCGCCACCAAGCCACAGCGACGACTGCTGGAAAACGATCGGGATAAGACCCGTAACGCGTCATGAAGTAACCGGGATAGTTCAGGGCGACCATCTGTTTGCAGAACATGCCGCCCACGAGCTGCTTGTGCAATTGGGTATGCAGGATTCGAGTTTGTGGCGCGACAAAGCCGAACTGTTTCCGGAAGACTCCGCATCCGACTCAAGTTCAGCAGCGCAGTATTCCGGTGGTCCAATTGAAGCCAAGCTGCAGCCTAAGGAACGAACGGAAGCATTCTCCTGGCTGCCGAACTGTCAAAGAGATCTTCGGTACGTTGTCGTCGACGATGGCATCCGGAAGATCAATGCAGGCGGAGTGCTATCGCTGGTGTCCATTTTTGAGCCGTTGTCGAACTACGGCGAGCTTAGTGATTTATGTCTTCGGTTCTTAGCCGACTTGTCAGACAACGACGAAGTATTCCGAGTTCGCGTGCGTTACAAGATGCAGCCAGACAGCTTGAATATTCGCAAACGCAAATTCACAATCAAAAAGTCTGAACAACTCAGTTCAAAACTCCAGCCATTGTTTATTTCGATGCCAGACATCGAATCGTTGTTCGTCGAAGTAGAAGATTCCGCCAGCGGCGAAGTTTTCTGTGGATTTGTAATGCAACAGTGCAGCGAAGATCCCGATGCACCGGGCGAGCCCTATGCGCTACATCTAGCGGTGTGGAGCACGATCAAAGATAGGGCTCACTTTTCGGCGAACATCAATCAACTCGGCGATGCGGTGGCAAAATTAACGAAACTCTACCAGGCCTGGATTTGTGATTGGAATTGGCGGCCGCAATTCTCTACCGTTGACCAGAACAATGATACGCCGCTGGAAGATGCACTCAACGAAATTCGGCAGCGTGCTCCAGAGTATCCAATGACACAGCGTCATTGCCGTCGATATTTGCGCGGGTTCGGTCACCAAGTCTGGTTAGGACCAGATATCGCGAAGTATATATTATCGGTTCCCGACGAGGTTGCCATCGACCAACAGGGCCCAATTCGTAAACTGAGCTTTGCTGACGGAGCGGGAATCTCATCGATCGAGTCGGTCCTCGCACCTGTCATCGAGTACCCAAGCAAAGACGGCCAGCAAAGGTGACTGCTAGGAAGCTGCATAGTACAACGCCAACTGGCGAAGATCCTGACAGCTCTCGCTAAACACCACCCCGAGTACGCTCGTTCCTAAGTGCCTGCCTGGGAATGCACTGTCCCGAAGCACCGGGGACATAGCACGAAGCACCGGGGACGAGCACCGGACCAAATTGCGATTATTCATGTTGTCAATCGCGTCGTCCGACGTTGCTTTCTACTGGGAGATGATCCGGTAACTGGCAAGAATTTCGACCATCGCAAGGTTTGGATCGAGGAGTCACCTGCGATTCTCGAGCGTTTGCAACTCGACGCACTGACTTGGTGCGAGCTAGTCAGGGACTTTGGTCGTTTGTTTAATTTAGTAGCAGGTCGACCACAAGTCATTGATGCCGCCCGCAGTCGAGGGCGCCAAAGTCGATTCAGCGTCCCACGCCGTCTGCGAGAATTGCTCCCCAATTAGCGACCATTCTAACGCTCAACAAATATTGGCACGCTTCGCGTTCATTTCTATAGCTAGTCCAGTCGAATCTTAACCTGGACTTTTAGGCATATCGCATCATCTCCATTGCTTCGTCACACGCGCAGCACGATTGCGTCGATTGCATGTCTTGATTGGATCTGTTATTCGGCTCACTCTTGCACCCGCAGTACGATTACATCCAGCAGTGTACCCTCAACCATCCGTCACGGTGCTGTGCCCACAGTGCTCGCCTCTTCGTAGGGAAACGTAACCCGTAGTGTCAGTAGGATCAACATCGTGCGATAAATTGCTCTCGTATTCGCTAGCCTATGCGATCCGGCATTTGAGTTCGTCATCGCCAGGCACGAATTTGGCTCTTTTGTGATGAGTTGACTTTGCGGAAGTTTTTCACGACCACAATGAGAAGGCTAAATACTTGGGCGGACAGGTAAATACGGATAATAGAGGCTGAGCCCATTGTAGAATGAAAAGCAGAACGCTCCACCAACTAGAAACGGTCGTCAAGGGGTAACCTACAATCATGAATTCGGAGATGCAAACAAGAAAACTGATTGTTGATTCGGCTGTGGACGCGCTCGCAACCAAACCCTTTAGCAGCAATTTTGTGGACTCAGATTCCGTTCTGCCTCGCGTTGGTGGCTATGAACTAATCTGTGAACTCGGTCGCGGCGGGATGGGGATCGTGTACGCCGCTCGCCAAATTCAACTAAATCGCATTGTCGCACTCAAGACGATTTCTGGAATTGGAAATTGTAGTGTCGAACAGGCACAACGATTTCGTCTGGAGGCCCAAACATTGGCCAAACTCAATCACAATAACATCGTGCCTATCATTGACTTTTTTTCGGAGAACGGAAGCCTTTACCTGGCGATGGGTTACATCAAGGGATTCGACCTTGAGACGCGGCTAGCCAACGGGCCCATGAATTGTCGGGAAGCAGCCAACCTTGTAGTGCAGACTGCCAATGCCATTGAATATGCCCACCAACAAGGCATTATTCATAGGGATCTGAAGCCGGCCAATGTATTGGTGGACGACTTGGGACGGTGCCTGGTGACCGATTTCGGCTTGGCTAGATTGACAGCGGAGGAACACGGCTTAACCGTCACGGGGCAAATAATTGGTACCCCAGAATACATGTCCCCGGAACAGGCGATTGGGGACCGAGGGCAAGTTTCCATTCACTCCGACGTATATGCGTTGGGAGCAATCCTCTACCGCTCAGTCACAGGGGTTGTCCCGTTCTCTGGCAACTCCGTATCCGAGGTGCTCCATAAAGTAGTTAACAACGAGCCGACTCTTCCATCTTCCCTCCGAGCTTCGGTTGACAAAGACATTAACGTGATTTGTCTGAAGTGCTTGGAGAAAGATCCCAAGTTCCGCTTTCAGTCTGCCCAGGAAGTCGCCAATGAACTTTCCAGATATTTGCACGGAGAACCGATCCAATCCCGACCGCTGTCAATTGTCACGCGGATGATTCGAAGCATTCGAAAGCGACCAACGGAAGCGGCACTGGCGATCGCGGTGGTTCTCTGCGTTGGTCTGGCTTCTAGTCTCATCGTTGGAGTGACTTCCAGCCAAAACTTTACTGCGAATTCATTGCATTCCACTGCGATCGGTCAGACGCACGTGCTAATATTTGTCGCCGCCATGGGGCCAATCTTCTCGATCTGCCGCGGGCTAGGCCCGCGAAGGTTGCGTTGGTTGGAGGATTATGCTCTGCGTAACGCACGAGCGATATTCGCTTTGTTCATTAATTTTGGTGCCTTGATGGCAAGGTTTTCGGCATTTCTATTGATCGTTTTCCTACTCAAGAAATTCCGCGATGTGTCGACCTCGCCTGAAGGATCGCTTACTTCCCTTACCTCGCCAGCTGTCGTCGCGGGCCTTGGCTGTGTGTTTTACGCTACTTCTCTATGGTTTCTGAAATGGAGGAAATGGCTACTACCATTTGTCATCGTATATGTACTGGCTAATCTCTCGACGTACGTGACACTTCATTTCGTCTCCCAAGAATTTGCGGCAGGTCAGTCGCTTATGCCCATAATCGTAATGTTTGCATTAATTATTGTGACATTTGCACTTGGAGTCCCCGTGATTGCCGGTATGTGTATCATTGAATTCGTACTAGTTGTTCGATTTTGGAAAGCATTTAACGATTCGTTGTCGAACGCATTTGAGGAGGCGATTGGCTGGGATCCGATTGCTATCGGAGGCTTGAAGATGGGCCTAGTTTTGTTCCTTGTCCCCATACCATTTTTACTGCCGTTCTATTTACTGGCAATTCTGGCTTTCGCGTCGATTGCCATATGTCCGCTCTTAATTGCTGAGTTCCTGCGACGACGACTAACTCCGGGCAACCCAACCTTCACGGACTTAGTTGCCTATGGTTTTTCAATTTTTACGCTCGTCGTTTTGCTCAACGGCTGGCGGTGACTTCGCTCGCACTGTACGGTAGTTGAGCTACGATGAGCGGGAGCACCCGGGACACAGCTATTTTCTGGGTGGTTCGATGAGCACCCTTTCAGGCCCTAGGCTTGGTTGGCCGATAACCCTCTGATGGAGACAACACACTGCTGGGATCGATAGTCGTCTGGGAAAAACTCCACCGAGCCGCTAAGCTTTGCTCCACTTCAGGTACTGGTGAACAAGGTGTTTTCGGCGGGGAAATTCGACGCATGGCAATTTTGACTCAACCATTAAAATGGCATGGTGGCAAATATTATTTGCGGAAGTGGATCGTCGGTTTGATGCCGCCACACCTACACTATGTCGAGCCATTTTTTGGTGGTGGCGGAATTCTCTTGGCCCGGGATCCAAATCGTGATTGGATGGCGACCAGCGCTGGAAAACTACCTGCTGCCGTGCAGGGTAGCAGTGAAGTCGTCAACGACTTGCACGGTGAACTGATCAATTTCTGGCAGGTGCTTCAAGATCCCGCACACTTTGACTCATTCCAGAAACGAATGGTGCTGACGCCGTTTAGCGAGGCCGAATTTGATCGGGCGTTCGAACTTTCTCAGACCGAAGCTCCCGAACACGATGCAACTGCAGTTGAGCGAGCGGTTCAGTTTTTCATTCTGGCGCGACAGTCCCGTCAAGGGTTAATGAGAGACTATGCGACCCTATCGAGAAATCGCACCCGAAGCCGGATCAACGAACAAGCCTCCGCATGGCTCAATGTCGTTGAAGGCTTGCCCGACGTGCATCAGCGGTTGCGCGGCGTCGTCATCCTCAACCAGAAAGCCACCGACGTAATTCGCAAGCAAGATGGTCTCAACACGCTGTTCTATTGCGACCCTCCCTACGTTCACGAAACTCGTGCGACAACCGGTGAGTACGCCTTTGAGATGAGCGAAGCCGAGCATGTGCAATTACTGGAGACGCTATCGGCAATCGAAGGCAAGTTCATGCTGAGCGGCTATCCGAGTGGCCTCTACACGGAGTGGGAACAGAAACACAATTGGACTCGGCACGAGGTTAAGATCGACAACAAAGCAGCTTCCGGCAAGGTCAAGGAAAAGAAAACAGAGTGCCTGTGGTGTAATTTCTAGTCGACTCCGATTCTTTCACCTGGCATCGAGCGGGAAATTGGTGTCGGGACCTACCCATAGCTGCGGTCGCCAGACCGCAGGGAGTCTGTCGCGACGTTGGTTCCAACGTCACGACAGGTCGCACTCCGCAGGTACGGAACACTACTAGGCGGGCTCTTCGTGGCTTGCACTAGGCGCGGCCACGTGGCTGGACGACTCGGCATGCTCTACATGCTCGGGAGTGGGAAGACTAGCATGTGGGAAAATCTTTTCTTGAATCACAAACACACCCGCCCCACCAAGGTAGCCCACTAGGGCCCAAAGCGATACGCGTTTGATGTACCAAATGAAATCGATCTTCTCTAGTCCCATCGCGGCGACACCAGCGGCCGAACCGATTATCAAGCAGCTACCACCGGTGCCAGCACAATAGGCTAAGAACAACCAGAAGGTGTCGTCGCGGGGAAAATCGTACATGCCAATTCCGGCCGCCACCAAGGGTACGTTGTCGACCACGGCGGATAACAGACCGATGATCAAAGCCACCACTTGCATGTTGCCGACGTTGTCCGACAACCAACCCGCCACATGCCGTAGAACTCCCGACGATTGCAGCGTTCCGACGGCCAACAGAATCCCCAGGAAGAACAGAATGCTGGCGGTGTCGATCTTCTTCAACACACCCACGACATTTGTGCTGGAGCGCGTGGCTTCGTCCAAATCATGCTTGATAAACTCGGAGATGATCCAGATGGTGCTCAAGCTGAACATCATGCCCATGAAGGGTGGCAAGTGCGTTACGGCTTTGAAAACTGGAACGAAAATTAGCCCGGCGAAACCCAACGCCAAGAACAGATTCGAGTGCCAAGGCTGAAGTGTTTTGTTGTGATGCTCGCCACCCCTGTCCGGTCGTTCAACATTTCCCTTGAGCATCAGGGAGGCGATAATGAGTGGGAGAATCATGCAGGCCAAGCTGGGGAGAATTAACGATCTCATCACTTCGACAGTTGAGATCTTATCGCCGATCCACAGCATGGTGGTGGTGACGTCGCCAATGACGGTCCAAGCACCACCGGCATTCGCTGCGATCACGATCATCCCGCAGAAGAAGAGACGCGTCTCGCGATCCCTGACCAACTTCTTCATCAGCGAAACCATCACGATGGTGGTGGTCAAGTTGTCCAAAACTGCCGACAGAAAAAATGTCAGGAAGCAGACCGTCCAGAGCAATTTGACTTTGTTGAGCGATTTGATGCGATCGGTGATCAGCGAAAAACCTTCATAGGCATCGACTAATTCGACGATCGTCATGGCCCCCATCAAGAAGAACAGGATGGAAGCGATTTCACCTAGCAAGGGGAGGAACTGCCCTTCGATTGCGTAATGCACGGCCAGTTCGTGTCCCTCGGCATGTCCACCAGCGGCCACCATTTCGGCGCGGAACAGCTCGGGAATCCTCTCGGGTGGAAGGAGCGTATCGAGCCCCATGACGTAAAGTGCCCAGCAGCCGGCTCCGATAAACAAAGCTGTTGCCGCTTTGTCGATGTGCAACGGGTGCTCCAGGGCGATAACAATGTAGCCCACGACGAAGAGCAATATGATGCTTGCGAGTAACATAACTGACACGAACTCCGTGAACTAAACCTTATTAGACGTGGGCCCCAAGTACTACTTGTGATTCTAGCCGCTAAGGAATACCACACACGCTGCGTTTCGTGCAGTCCAGATGAGCATTCCGTCTAGTTAAAATGTGGAAAACGGACGTTTTAGGCAGTCTGAATGGCTGGTAGCGGTTGTATTGAATCGTGTTGGAGTTGCGAAATATGCCACATAAATTGGGAAGCTACAGATTATAGGTAGGCGGTTCACTTTCGACCACAATATCAGCTCGACGCGGCAGCGAGTGGGTCATGGTTCTACGCGGAAGGTCCTCCCACCGAACCGGTGACCCACTCGCTGGCGCGTCGAGCTGATATTTTCCCTGAGGCTTATTTGCCAATACAAAATCGACTAAAAATGTTCCCGAGAATATCTTCACTGTGAATTTCGCCAATCACTGCGGATAGTTCGTCGATGGCTATGCGGAGCTCAGTTGCGACCAACTCCTCGCCGCCATCATTGGCCGCCAATTCGATCGCTCGCAACAGAGCCTGCCGAGCTGGCTCGATCGAACCGCGACACCGAATCGCGGTGGCATGCAGAGCATCGGAGTGCAGAGCTGAATTGGCGTTTCGAATTGCCGCTGCGAGTAGCTCGCGCAGGCCATCGATCGACTCCGGTCGCAGCGGGCTTACCACCACCGCGCACTCTTGAGCCAACTTGCCAATGCGCGGCAAATCGGCCTTGGTTCCGACCAAGAGCAAATTGGCCACCTTGCTTCGCAAGCGTGCGCGCGCTGCAATTAACCACTGCTCGTCGGGAGGCTGATTGAGGTCGACGCACAATAGTGCCAGGTCGGCCTGACGCAGTCGTTCCTCCAATACCACTTGCGCCAGTCCGCGCGGCGCGGTGGTTTGCAATTCCTCGAGGCCCGCCGTATCTACCAGTTCGATCGACAGTTCACCCACTCTGAGAGCGGCCGACACTGCGTCGCGCGTCGTGCCAGCTTGGGGCGAGACGATGGTCCGCTCTGAGCCGACGAGGGCGTTAAAAAGTGAACTCTTCCCAGAGTTAGGAAGTCCCACCAGCACGACCGAAGCGGTGCGTGAGCGGGACGATCGCGAGTGCAATTGTTGGCTGATCCGTTCGAGCTGGGCGGCGATGTGCGTCACCTCGCGCGTGAGTTGCTCGGTCGAAATAAACTCGATATCCTCCTCAACGAAATCCAGCCCGGCTTCCAGATGAGCCGTCAATTCGAGCACTTGATCGCGGAGCTTGCGAACCGGTTGCGATAGATTGCCGCCAAGTTGCTGCAGGGCTTCGCTGAGTTGTTGCGGCGAATCCGCTTCAATCACTCCCAATACCGCTTCGGCCTGGGGTAGGTCGAGCTTGCCTGCCAGAAAGCTGCGCAAGGTAAATTCACCACGCTGGGCGGGAGCAGCGCCCAGGGCGATAATGTGTTCGGTCAGCGATTCGACCAACGGCAACGCACCCAGCAGATGCAGCTCCGCGCACGGCTCGCCAGTGTAGCTGCGATGGTCGGGCCAATATAACACGGTCAATTCAATGCGGCGATTTTCCCAGCCGAGTTCCGCTGCGCGGCGATAGCAGCCTGCGCGCTCGGCTGGCAGAAGTTCACCAGTCAACCTCGTCAAAAGGTCAGCGGTTGCGTTTCCGCTAATGCGAATGATCGCGCGTCGGGCTGGCGCTAAACCACTCCCCACTGCCACAATTGTTCGCTGCGGATCGAAAAGCTGGTTGGTAGATGTTAACATACGCTATCTTACTCAGCATCGTGCGGAAAATGCCTGTCGTAGTGGACGAGGTTACGAGTCCTGGAGCACGGGACTCGTAACCACGTCCACTACTACGTTTAAGACGCGACAGTTATTTTTCGCGCACTGCTAAAACCTGTACTGAAACGCTAAGTGGCACAGTTCAATTAGAGAAATTTGAAAAATTCGCTAAGGTAAAACCTATGATAACACGGCGTTTGTGGTTGGCAGTAGTCTGCTTGAGCTTGATGCCCGGAAGCTTGAAAATCGGAGCAGTGCTGGCACAGGATACGGTAGTGGAGGACCCACCGCGGCCGAATATTTTATTTTGTATCGCCGACGACGCGTCGTGGCCGTACTGCGGTGCGTATGGCTGCCAATGGGTCGAGACACCCGCCTTTGATCGCGTGGCTCGCGAGGGGTTGCTATTCAACAACGCCTTTACACCCAATGCCAAATGCGCGCCGTCGCGCGCCTGCATTCTTACCGGACGCAATTCTTGGCAATTGAAAGAAGCTGGAAATCACTGGTGCTTTTTCCCCGCCGAATTCAAAACGTACTGCGAAGCGTTAACCGAACATGGCTACTTCGTGGGAGAGACGGGGAAAGATTGGTCACCTGGTGTCGCTGTTGATGCGAATGGCGCGAAACGTCTCATGGCGGGACAACCGTTCGAACACCGCTCGCTGAAACCTCCCGCACGATTCATTTCGGGAAACGACTACGCCAGCAACTTTGACGATTTCCTCGATGCCGCCCCTGCGAAAGAGCCATGGTGTTTTTGGTACGGCTCAACGGAACCACATCGTCCCTACGAATTCGGCGTGAGTTTGCGCAATGGCTGGCGCAAGCCAAGCGACATCGACCAAGTTCCCGCTTATTGGCCCGATACGGAGACAGTTCGCACCGACATGCTCGACTACGCTTTTGAGCTGAAGACCTTCGACGAACATCTTGGTAAAATGTTGGCAAGCTTGGAAGCACGGGGGGAACTGGACAATACACTGGTGGTGGTAACAGCCGACAACGGGATGCCCTTTCCGCGTTGCAAGGGGCAAGCCTACGGAGTTTCCAACCACCTGCCGTTGGCCATGATGTGGCCCCGTGGCATTCGTCAACCTGGTCGCCACATCGATGACTATGTAAGCTTCATCGACTTTGCCCCCACGTTCCTGGAATTAGCTCACGTCGATTGGCAACAGTCGGGCTTGCAAAGCTCGCCAGGACGTAGTTTGACCACGATCTTTCGGTCGACCAGCGATGGCACGGTTGATCCGTTGCGGACGCACGTGCTGATTGGCAAGGAACGGCACGATATCGGACGACCCGGTGATGCTGGCTATCCCATTCGCGGCATTGTCAAGGACGATTGGTTGTACGTCAAGAATTATGAAACCACGCGTTGGCCAGCCGGTAATCCCGAGACCGGCTATCTCAACTGCGACGGTAGTCCCACCAAAACGGAGATACTCAACCTCAAGCGGGCTGGCGCAAGTGCCAACTTTTGGGAGTTATGTTTTGGCTTGCGTCAGTCGGAAGAGCTATACCATTTGTCCGAAGACCCGGCCTGTTTGAATAACTTAGCTGCGGACTCCAGTAATCAGTCGCGCGTGAAAGACTTAGCAGCCCAGATGGAGACTGAGTTGCGGCAGCAGGCCGATCCGCGGATGTCAGGCAACGGTGCCATTTTCGATAGCTATCCCTACGCCGACGAAGGTGGCAAGGGGTTTTACGAGCGCTACATGGCGGGACAAAAATCAAACGCGGGCTGGGTTGAAGCGAGCGACTTCGAGAAACCCTAAAGAATGCGGCCTCCTGCCGCGCTAACCAGCACTCTTTGCTGGTAAAGTAGTTAGCATCGAGCGGAAAATAAGTGTCGGATCTTACTTGTAGCTGCGGTCACCAGACCGCAGGGAGTCGACGTTCTGGCGAACGTAGCTACAACAGTTATTTCCCGAAACATGCTTAGTGACTGGCAACATACCTTGCGTGTCACATTCGAGCGAGTGTTTCATGCGAATAAAATGGCCATCCCTGGCCAATGCATCGTCCCTGCCACGCCGAAGCGGGTGCTTCAATAATCAATGAAGTTTGCCATGGATGCTTCGCTATGAAGCAAGGTGAGGAAGAGAAAAGGTGCGAACGAGTAGGCGATGAAAACGTGATGAGTCGAATGACAAAAAGTTTTTGAGTTGGTCGATTCGGTAACGTGCTGGTTCGTCTTGATGTGCGTGATTCGAGAAAGTGCGATTGTGTGGATGAGGTCGCATGTTGTCAAGCGACGAAAAAAAATTTTGTCGATTCAATCCCCATCTCGCGCACCGCGATAGCCGCGAATGGTATCCTAGCGAGTGCATCAGCCACGCGAAATTTTTTTAAGTCATGGTCTTGAACTCAAGCGAACCAAACGCCGATCTACACCTTGCTAGCTTGCAAGAAAAACTTTTGGACCCAGTGCTGACGCATGACGTCTGTCGACGACTGGGGATTTTTGTCATTCCCCCCGACTTCAAACTAACGGTAGTAATTCCCGTATTCAATGAAGTCAATACAGTATTGGATGTCATCGCTCGCGTCCGCCGGACCAAACTACCTCTGGAAATTATTTTGGTCGACGATGGCAGCCAAGACGGCACGCGCGAGAAACTGTCCGCGTTGCCCCCCTCCGATGATCTACGCATCATCCTGCATCCACATAATCGTGGTAAAGGTGCCGCCCTACGCACTGGCTTCGAACAAGCCACAGGGACGGCGGTGGTCGTGCAGGATGCCGATTTAGAATACGACCCCGACGACTTTCGATTTTTAATTCAGCCCATCGTCGAAGGGGAAGCTGACGTGGTCTACGGCACGCGTTATGGACACCACGATCGGCAGGTTCCGCCGCTGTGGCACGTCATCGTCAATCGCTGGATCACGCGGCTAGCCAATTTGCGGACAGGGCTCTACTTGAGCGACGTCGAAACCTGCTACAAAGTCATTCGTCGTGAGTTGCTGCAGGAGCTGGCACCGAACCTACGTGAAAATCGGTTCGGCATCGAAATTGAATTGACGATCAAGTTGGCGCGGAAGCGGGCGCGGTTCTATGAGCGACCGATTCGCTATGATCGACGTGGGTTTGATGAAGGGAAGAAGATTGGCTGGCGAGATGGCGTGCGTGCACTATATTGCATGCTGCGTTATTAATTTGGCATGGTGCGGAAAACGACTGTCGTAGCTACGTTCGCCAGAACGTAGACTCCCTGCGGTCTGGCGACCGCAGCTACGTTTAAGAGGCGACAGTCGCTACGTTCGCCTATTTACCAGCCCTAGCTTGGATTGCCGTGAACAACTTCTCACCAAACAGCTCGCTCGACGTGGACGATCTCGACGTGGACGATGTGGAGCAACTCTACACGCCCGCGCTGCTAGCTGAAATACTAGGGATTTCCGTACGGGTCATACGTCGTTGGCATCGGTCGGGTCTGCTTCAAGCGACCACACAAGTACTGCAGCTCCCCTACTTCGATTTCTCTCAGTTGTCCACCGCGCGGCGTCTGACGCGGTGGATGGATCAGGGGGCCACTGTTCAATCGATCCAACAGCAATTGCAATTGCTGCGACGGCGCGCCGAGCAACATCCAGCCGAGGACGCGGTACCTGCTGAACTGTTAACCATCGAGAACCTCCCCATCACCGCTGAAGGGAAGCGCTTAGTTCTGCGCAGCGGCGATCATTACTTGGAAGCCAGTGGCCAATTCCGCTTCGGCTTCGAAGCCTCCAGCATGAGTGACGAGCAGACAGCAGCCCCAGCCGTCGTCCCCTTTCAATACGGGTCGCGTGCTTTGGCCTCCCCGGCTCACGCCAGCCCTCCTGCGACCTCCGCCGATCCCCATGACTCACTCAGTTTGCAAGCGATGGTGGCAGAAGCCATGGTGGCCGAAGATGTCGACGACATTCCATCAGCCATCGATTGGTATCGCGCCGCGATGGCCGCGTATGGCGCCAATGCCGATCTATGTTTTCAATTGGCCGAACTGCTCTATCGCCAAGGAGATCTAAGCGGAGCGCGGGAGCGATACTACGTCGCCCTAGAGTTGGACTCGAGCTTAGTCGAAGCCCGCGCGAACTTAGGTTGTGTACTCGCCGAATGTGGACAACCCGAATTGGCCATCGCCGCCTTCGAAGGGACGCTCGCGCAGTATGCCGACTATGCCGATGTCCATTTCCATATGGCTCGCGCGCTGGATGAAGTCGGGCAGACCAGCCGCGCCATCGAGCACTGGCAAGAATTCCTACGCCTCGCCCCCGCCAGCCCTTGGGCCGAAGAAGCCAGCGCGCGACTTAAGCAACTCGCACCACTTGAGTTTTAGGTT
>JBGSJT010000797.1:0-17537 GCA_041741715.1 Pirellulaceae bacterium
TGCCCTGTGCGTGTGCCGCTGCCAGTCCTTTCGCAGCCTGCATACCGATGCGAAGTATTTCGCGAACTTCGAAGGGGCCTTCGTCGTTGAGTCGCTTCTGCAGTGAAACGCCTCGCGAGTAAGTCATCACGAGATAGGGAATACCTTGCCACTCATCGACACAGTGAATCGCCATCACGTGATCGTCCACCACGGCCGCCACTGCTTGTCCCTCGCGGGCAAATCGTTTCCTTGCTGTGCCGGAAGTTGCCAAGTGCGGTAAAAGCATTTTGATGGCGACAAACCGGTTCAGCGACCGGTCGAAGCCTTTGAAAACATCGCCCATACCACCTTGCCCCAACAGACCAGTGATCTCATAGCTTCCAATCCTTCCCAGCATTGCTGGATCGTCCGTGGGACCGAGCAATTCAAGCAACTTGCCATTTGGTACTCCTTCTTCGGGGAAGCTTTGCTGCGGTTCGCCCGTTAAGAACAGCTCATCAGTGTGTGAACTGAGCGAACGCCGTACATCTCCCCACCACTCGTCCGGACCAATCGCCTGCTCAACGGCTGAACGACAATATTCGCATCCGGAAAGATGCGATTCTGCGGTGGCGAGTTCTTTAGGACTGAGGTCACCGGAAATTAACGAATCAATATCTGACTCTTTGAAACACAGTGTTGACAGTTTCATTCGACATCGCTCCAAACTTCCGAGACTTCTGTGATTTTTTGCTTCAGCCGCTGCATCACCCTGCAGCGAGCGATGTAGACCGCTCCCATGGTACGATGGAGTTCACGTGCGACCACGGCAACAGATCGCCCTTTGATTGATGTCTGCCAGAACATTTCCCACGTCAATTCTGTGAACTCGCTGCGAATTTGATCTGCCGCCCAACGAATTGCCTGTGTGCGGCTTTCATCGATAACTTCCTTCGTGGTTTCGAAATCGCGATCCGGAAGTTCATTCAGCAATTCCTGCACACTCGTCGAGCCGACCGCCGCATCTGGTTTCTGCCGAGTAATGGCGTTCACGATAGCATTGCGTGTAATGCGTGCCAGCCAAATACGAAAGGGCGGCCTGCCAACGCCAGGCTCCCACTTCTCGATTGCACGAGCAACGGAAATGAATACGTGTTGGGCCAGGTCATCCGCATCGGCGTGCTGCAATTCACGACTGCGAGCAAGTCGGCAGACAACGGGCCGGTAAATAGCCAGAAAGCTCGACCAGGCAGCCGCATCTGAGGGGTCTTTCACCCGCAATATCAGACTTTCGTTTGTTTCTGGCCAATGATGAATCTAGTTTTCCTCTACTAGTAACACACCACGGCTGAAAATACCTTTCACGGAATTTTGGTGATCCAGGTTTCTCGAAACAACGGAACTGTCGGCAAGCATGTAGCAAACGCGCCGAAGCGAATAAGACGGAACATAGATTTCTCCAAACCTATGGACGTTTGGACCGAGGACTCAATTGGATCGCAATGCTTCCGGCACAAAATCAACCAATTGCAGTTTGTTTTCAATGGTTCCCGGTCGAGGCACCGCTTCGCCGCCGGAGATGACGAACCCGGAGACTCCGAGTGAAAACGTTGACGTGGCCACCATTTCTCGTGGGATGGAAAAATGAAAGGTGTTCGAGTGGTTCTTCGTGAAGGAAGGGGTATGACTCTCGGCGTAAGTTCTAAGTGAGTCCTTGACGACAAGGTGTGCTACAACGTAGCGGGGTTCCGGACACGTGTAGACGACGGAGAAGGCGACTAGGCCATCCGGTCCCTCGACAACGCTGACTGTAAACTCATTTGGATTCAACTTGACGTGTTCAGCCGTGATGTTGCGGTCAACGGAAACGGCGTACGCCCAAGAGGAAAGTAGTAAAACGAATGCAGTTCCACACAATGTAAAATGTTTCATCGGACTGTATCCTTAAGTGATTCGAAGGGTTTGGGTATATTGACCGGTGCAGAGCTAACGGGCAGGCTACTGCCTACTGTCCTGCCTGTAGCGTCGCGATTTCATCTTCAACTTCACGCAGACTAGCAGACAGAATTGCCTTTCTGAGGACGAGTTCCTCAAGCCGTACTTTTCCGCCCGCATCGGGCTTCTTCGCAAGGGGCGACTGAACATCGAGGCGATCCAGCATGGCGGAGATGAGCTCAACGTCTTTAGGCTTCCCTTTGATCACGATTCCGTTTAAGCGAGGCTGTACCACAATTGAATCTTGCGGCAATCCGGTCAATAAGAACACGAGCGCGAGCCCGTCTCGTGCTTTCTCCGCCGTTATGTATTGCAGCGCGTGTCTCCGGATTGTCATTGCGTCATTGTTTTCGGGCCCACCATCAGGCGCTGCGCCATCATTTGCAGGTAATTGATCTGGATTGGCTTGAGGATTCATTCCTAATGCGGGAGTTGTTTCAACAAACGTGGTGGTGATCCAGGACAGCAAGCAAGCCAGAATGACTGGACCACAGATGACGCGAGAACGACGACAATTACAATTCATGTTAGATTTCACTTTTTAGCAGAGGTCGGAACAGGGTACGGATTCCAAATGAGTTCGTTTCTGAAGAACCACTGGAACGAAGGTTTCCTAGGAGTAACTCACAAACGCAAAAGATTTCTTTCAGAGAGATTCTGCCTGGGAATCCGCCGCCCGTCCGACTATGCGTGTGACTGAACGGCTGATTCCAGGCCGGATGTGCCGACGCCTGTCTTTACGGTTTCATCGCTTTGAGCAGCCGATCCCTCTCTGCTACTGCCTCGCTATGCTTAAGCTCTTTGAGAGCCCTTTCTTCCGCAGCGGCGGATTCCGATAACGTAGTCCGCCAGCCAGTGACCTGCTCGATGTACCGCAGCAGTCCGAGCAAATTGATGCCTCCGCTCGAACGCTCGGCTTTTCGGACAATGCCTCCGCCTTCAGCGACTTGCTGACCGGCTTTGGCCTCAACCTCGCTGGCACCGATTGCTGCAATAAGTTGCTCCCTCACGGCTTCAGCCTCAGCGAGGCGAGCGGCTTTCACTTCCTCAACGTCTCCGAATACATTTTTAGCACGTTCGCCAGCGTCGCGAACGACTGGCACTTGGTAGAGTGCCATTCCCAAAATGGAGATACCTAACAATTTCAACATCACGAAGGTTCCTTTACGAATTGAGGTGAACACCGAACGTTTGCCAGTGGTGTGACACACCGAGTATGCTGGCAGAGGCGCGGAAGCAGGTTGCTGAAGATGCGACAGGCAAGCTTCTAGTAATTGCGAAACTTCGCTCGCAGTAGAAAAGCGATCTTCTGCAAGTTTCGACAACAATCGGTCGACAATTGGGCTGAACCACGACGGAAGATCGGGAGCAAGGGACGCGATCGCAACAGGCTTCTCTTCGACGATGCGACGCAACGTGGCCATCGTCGAATCCGAACGAAACGGAGAAACACCGGTCGCCATTTCGTACAGCACGCAGCCAAGACTGAAGAGATCGGAACGGCCATCGAGCGATTCACCACGAGCCTGCTCCGGCGACATGTACCCTGGAGTACCGGCGATGATCCCCCATCGAGTCATCGAGATATCATCGACGGCCCATGCCAAACCGAAATCGGTAAGTACTGCACGCTCCACTCCCTTCTCAAGCAGAATGTTCGCGGGCTTTACATCGCGATGGATGAGCCCCTGCTTGTGCGCGGCCGCGAGTCCTTCGGCCGCCTGCATCCCAATGCGGAGAATCTCGTTCAACTCCAGCGTCCCGCGAGATTTGATTCGTTGGGCGAGCGTGTCGCCGGTCAACAATGGCATCACCAGAAAAGGCAGATTCCCGCTGCCATGAACCTGGTGAATGGCAATAACATGCAGGTTCACGACCGCAGCCGCCGCTTGTGCTTCTCGCGCAAAACGCTTTCGCGCCAATGCACTGTGGGTGAGGTGAGGAGCCAGCGTTTTGATGGCAACAAACCGCTTGAGTTCGCGATCGAATCCCTTGAGCACAACCCCCATGCCACCTCTGCCGATGACATCGAGCACTTCATAGCCACCGAGACGCCCCAGGACCGCTGGGTCATCGGATGGTTCGAGATACTCGACAACAAAATCTGCCGTGGAGCATTCGCCGCGTAGCGGCAGCTCATCACCGAGTTCATCGGCACAGAGCATCGAAGCAATTTCCTCGCTCGCCTGCTTACCGCCAGAGAGCCGCTCCATTTCTTCGGAGCATTGCTCGCAGTCGTCAAGATGCCGATGCAGCGACGATTCCTCGTCGGCATTGAGCAACCCCGTCAGTGCAAGTTTTAATCGTTCGTGTGAACATAGACCATTCATCGTATCTCCTCCATTTCTGCCACTACCTGCCGAAGCCGTGAAATTATTCGACACTTGGCGACGCGCACTGCGCCGACTGTCATCCCAAGCCTACTGGCAGTTTCAGCGACTGAAGTTCCAGTGACAGAGACGTCCCAAAATGCCTGCCATATCTCGGGACGTACTTCGGCACGCACCTGTTCCGATGCCTTCAAGAACATGGCACGCCGCAGTTCGCGATCAAATTCTTCCGTCTCGGGCGAATCTTCTACGGGATGGGACTTAAGCAATGAATCCAGATCAACGGACGATGTCAGCACGTGTCTTTTCTGCCGCCGTACCCAGGAAACAACCAGGTTTCGGGTCACACGGCGCAACCATCCTCGAAATGAACCGTGCTCCGCCCCATGCTGCCAGCTATCGACATTTCGACTAACCGCCAGAAACAGCTCCTGTAATAATTCAACGGCATCCGCATCCTGCAAGCCCAATCTCCGCAAAACGCGGTAAATCACTGGCTCATAGAGCGAAGCGAACTCTAACCATGCTTCGTGATCTCTGGGATCGCGAAGCCGCAGCAGTAAATTCGCACGAGTTGTTGGTGTTCGAGTCATGGACGTTTCCTATTCAATTACACGCTCGCGATCTTGCATCGTTACAGAAAATTTCGAATCCGTTCTCATTCGGCCACTTTGCAAAGCTGTTGGAATCGCAGCAAGTCTGGCTCCTTCGGCATGGTCGTTAGGCGCGAAAGAGCTTTATCGGCGACACGACATCCACGAACGGGTCATCGAAGTCTCCCAATTCCTGTAGCACTGCCCTGTAGATACTGCGGAAGTCCGTTGTGACAGCAAGGTCTCCATCATCCGGTTGCTCGAGATTCGGTGCTGAGCCATGTAAACCTGGAATGACTGACCCGCCGACCAGAAAGACGGGTCCGGCCTTGCCGTGATCGGTACCCTCGGATTGGTTCTCTTGCAGGCGGCGACCGAATTCACTGAAGATCATCGTCGTGACTCGTTTGTCGTGGCCTCCCTGGTGCATGCGGCTGTCGAACGCGGAGACGGCTGAGGAAAGTTCATGAAGCAGCTCGGCGTGATTCGGCATCTGGCCACTATGGGTGTCGTACCCGGCTTGCTTGAGGAAGTACACGCGAGCAGGATTGTGAGACTCGACGAGCCACGCAACCTGCCCCAACTGACGGCCCAGTGGCGTTTCAGGTAATTGTGCATCTTTGAAGGGCCTTTGCCTGAGTAGTTCATCAATCGCCTGGATGGCAGAATGCTTCTGTGATTCGACCAATCTGGCGTCCAAGTTGTCTGTGGACGAAGGCGTTTGGGATCGAAGCAGATCGGCGACACCTTGCGCTTCAGACAGAACAATTCCGGGAGGAGCTGCCGTGCGAGTCTGCCGACCTCGCAGCAAATGCGGCGTGTCGCTCGTGCCCATGGAATATGCCAGGGGAGCGTCGGATGCAATTTGCCGCTGGTCCATAGCCTGCCCCAGGAAACCCAGTCCATGCTCGGGGCTCGCTGCCAAGTTACCCGAGTGCCACACGGACGTACTGACGAAGTGTGAACGACTGTGGTTCGGATAACCCACACCCTGAACTATGGCGAGCCGATCGTGTTCCCAGACGTCAGCAAGACTTCTGAGCGCGGGGTGCAGGAACAGCCCATCATCGATTGCGATCGCCCTGCTTGCCTCAACCCGGCAGCGTTTGCGGAACTTACGGTAGAGCGGGTCGTTCGCCGGAATGACGGTGTTGATCCCGTCGTTTCCACCGTCGAGGAAGATGACCAGGAGTGATTGTTGCGAGCTATCTTTCGCGCTCAGATTTGAGATCTGTGCCAGGGAATGCGGAATCGGGCCGGCAAATGACAACGCGCTGAGAGCAGTGAGTCGGTTGACGAATTGTCTGCGATTGTGCAATGGAATCTCCTAATCGAATTGAGCCAATGTGGAAGTAAGTAACTGCGGTAGCGACACAATCTCCGCGCTGCGTTCCCTGCTTCCAAAAAGTAGTTTGGCTGGAAACGATACGGGGTCTTCGTCGTATCGTTTCGCCAATGCTGACAGGTCTCCCCTGGGAGCGCGAGCGTGCAAAGTCCCCTGCGCAATGTTGACGGCAAATCTGGTGCGGTCGATCATGGTCGCCGCGCTGATCCAGCTTGATCCGCCCGGCCAGCCACTGACACCTGGGGGCTGGAACAGATCCTGTCCCATATTCCGCATCCATGCCGCAGCGACTTCCGGAATAATTGCCGGGCCGTCGGTGACAGCGTGAAGCTCCAGCGACCGCAGGTTGGAAACCACAAAAGACGCAGGCGAAGTGAAGCGTGCACCAAGCTGGCTTTCGTCAAAAAACAGCGAAGATCGGATAAGCTGTTCGACTGCTTTGCCGACATTGAGTTGTGAATCACGCAGCGACTGAGCGAGCGCTTCGATCGCGTCATCAGGAACGCGGTCTCTGCCCAGAAAGTGATCGCAGATTCGCCACGCGATCCGACTCGCGGTTGCCGGTTGACTCACCAGCAAATCAACAAGGCTGTCCGCGTCATATGCGTCTGTTCTGCCAAGAATTTGCTTTCGTTCCGCGTCGTGCCCATTGGTGTCAAAACGAATCTCGCCACCGCGAGCGGTCCATCCGGTAAGTGCCCGTGCGGCCTCGCGGACATCACTCTCTGAGTAGTTGCCTTCCCCAAGCGTGAACAGCTCCATGAGTTCGCGAGCGAAGTTTTCGTTTGGATGGCCCTGACGATTTGAGTCACCGTCAAGCCAGATCAGCATTGCTCGATCACGAACCATCGCGCGAACGAGATCGTGAAATGAACTGCGGGCGTGCTTCCTGAACTTCAGGTACTGGTCAAACATCGCACGGCAATCTTTTACCTTTTGAAAGCCGGTTGCGAAGTGGTTGTGCCACATCAACGTCAGTTGTTCGCCGAGTGGATCACTTCCATGCCACATCTCGTTGACCCATGCAGCTTTCAGCAGTGACACGGAATTGCGTGTCATAGCCGATTCCGCAATTTCCAGCGTGCGTGGATGTAACAGTGTCGTTGCCGGATTCGTCAAACGATCGACCGAAGCGTGGATGCCATCGCGAACGCCGATTTCGAGTTCCGGCCATGTAGCTCCCCATGCCGCGCGACGATGCAAATGCACGACACGCCTGAGATTCCATGCATCGTCGTTGGGTGAGCCATTTATCGAAAAAGGTTGCCAGTGAGACATGGTTTCGATTCTCCAGTTCGTTAGTTGGCCTCGTGCACTGATATGCTTACGATTTCGAGATCCAGATTCTGCTCCGGTCGAATCCGAACGGACTTCACGAGCTGCTGATTTCGACCGTCTCCCTCACCGGGATCGGGTGTTGCGAGTACTTCCATCGCCACGTTTGCGGGCACACCCTTGAATCGAAAGTACCCGTCTGTGTCCGTTCTGACGGGCTTGTCAGTCAATGAGAGATACTCAGAAGGTAAATTGCCGTTCGTAATGGCCGCAGCAGAACCACTGCTGGTTAACGTCAGCAGCCATTCTGAAAGCGGCTTACCGTCGGAATCCGCCAGGCGACCAGCGATCGTCCCACAAGCGCTGAGTCGCACGGTTTCAGGTTTTGGCTCGCCATCACTGGGAAGCGAGAACTCCTTGACTGCGGCCCACCTCTGATCCAGCGTTTGAAAGTAGACCTGCCTTTTCTCACCAGGCTTTAATCCGCGAACTGAAAAAGCATCTCCGTCTCGTATTGATGGAGTTAGGGGTGTGAGCCCCTTAGCAAGGAAGCCCCTTACTGGCGTGTCGTCACCGGCAACCAAATTGCCTCGAACCTGCGTGCCGAGACTTACCGTCAGATCCACGTTCACCTGAGACACATCCGCTGCGGGATCAATCCGTTTCAGGACGGAGAAATGCTCGGGAAAAACGCCGCCGCGATTGGCAGACATGAAGACGCCGTTCTTCGGTATTGGAATGCCGAAGTCATCACTCGTCGCGGGCGAAAAGAAAGACTCATCTCTTGCCCTGAAATACAACACCCCGACACCATGCGGCACGACAATCCGATACTTCCCGTCTGCACTGGTCGCCATCGTGTTGTTGCTCCGGAAACCACTTGCCAGCTTCTTGAGTTCCGGGTTGCCGGGCCACGAGAGATACCCCACGTGACCGCTGACCGGATTCCCGTCTTCGTCAACGACTTGCCCGGACACGACGACTCCGCGATCAAGCCGCAGGTCCATGTTTTCCAGAATTGTGCCCTCGGATTTACTACCGCTGTTGACGCGAAGCTTCAATGTTCCATCCAACCAGGGAAGCTCGCCTGGATTCAGCGCCGAAACCGTCAACTCGCCTTCGAGGCCCAGCCCTGACAATTCAAATTTTCCATCGACGCCCGACTTCCCCGATGCAGTAGCACCGCTGCGCATATGAGCATTGACACGCATTCCCTTCACGACCTCCCCATTGTCGGCTGATGTTAGTGTTCCACGAACGGACATACCCGGCGAAGCCAGATGCCGAAACTCGGCGCCGTACACGAGCGGTATGGACATGCCGATTTCAAGATCCTCCTTCGTTTCAGCATTTGGAGGACCAAGTTTCCAGCGTGCATCGAGTTGATTGCGAGTCGCGACGACAATCGACTGTGTCTCAATCTGCGGATGCTTAACCAGGACATCCAGTGTGCGTTCGCAGCCAATCCCCGAGATCGTAAACTTGCCTTGAGCGTCGGTTGCAACCCGAAACAGTTCCGTTTCCTTTCCGCCCAGGAGTGCGGCTTGCACAAGCGGAGAAACGGCTCGCATCGAAAGTTGCCGATAGGAATGAATCCGCGTAGGCGAGTCTCGGTAGGCTGTTAGAAAACCGTCCAGGTTTCCTTTAGCATCGTTGATGTTGAGACACACAATCTCTGCGACTGCGACGGGTCGTCCTTGCTGATCAAGAATTCTGCCTTGAATCGTGACATCTTCGACCAATTGAATTGTCAAGGGCTGGTAAGGATCAACGTCTCGAAGCACAACGAAGCCGATACCAAACCCCTTCAGATAGCTGGACACGCTGACTCGACGCCACTCCTGCTTTCCCAGTTTCGCAACCAATCGCTCTGTCTCGACTAGTAGCTCGAACTTCCCTTGCGCGTCCGTATGCACGTCCCCATAGACTTCGAGGAACGCCAGAAGTACAGGCGCATTCGCGGCTGGCTCCCCATTCGGCAGCAACACCGTTCCGACAAGTTTCTCCGGGGGCAAACTCGATGGCAACGGTTGGTCTGATGGAGAGACCGGAAGGACTACACCATTTTGGCCAATCACACGGACCTGTCCGGCTACGCGTTCCTGAGAGGAAACGATTTGTGCAAGACCAAGAAAGACAACTGAAGCGGCGAACAGTTTGAGCACGGGCATTTGTCATTTACTCCAGGACTGCTTGGGAAACTTTGCGAATTGGGATTTAACGTCACAGTGGGTTACATCCTGACATACCCACTCCCGATTCGGACTGAATTGAGGCGCGCATTTATATTCGTTTCGTGGAATCCGATTTCGAATTGAACTTTTTTCGGGATATTCGCGCCTCAGTTTGTCCGCAAATGGGAGTCGGTATACTTAGAGCATTGAGAATGCGCGGCAGAGGGAAGTAGACGTTCCTTGTTGATGGAGTCTCCTCAGTGTTCATGAATTCCGCCCAAAGTGTACTGTGGACACGATAAAGTGCTGTTTGTCCGATATTCCTCGAACTGATTCGGAACTTGCGCGTGCTTCGCCGTCGCTTGAAACGGAAGACATCCGCGAGGTCATTGTGCGCGCCCGTGATGGTGATGAGACGGCAATCGGCATGTTGCTTGAGCAGTATCGTGACTATCTTCGCGCTATCGCTCGGCGGCACATGGCGGCACCGCTTTGGCGGCGGATGGATGCGTCTGATCTGGTTCAGCAGACACTCATGGAGGCACATCACGACCTGGACGGTTTGCTTGCGTGTGATGAACCACATCTTCGCGCGACTCTTAGAAAAATCCTGCGATGCAATGTCGCCAATGCGATTCGTGATCACCTGCATCTCGAAAAGCGGGCCATGTTGCGAGAGCAACCTTTCAACGATGGCGACGAGATCGCTGGATCGCAAACAACTCCGAGCATCGCCATGTCGCGCCGCGAAACGACCGAGCGATTCATGGCGGTTCTTGAAACGTTGCCGGATGACCAGGCGGATGCTGTCCGAATGCGATACTTCGAAGGTGCCTCCGTTGGCGATATCGCGGCGGCTCTGAATCGCTCACGCGGAGCAGCAGCCGGATTGCTCAAGCGCGGTCTCGAAGTGTTGCGATCGAAACTCGGCGAAGAGGCTTCGCAATGGATGTAGAAAACACTGACGCTCTCAGCCCGACCGATGACGACTTGTTGGCGGATTTTCTCGACTGGTGTGACGATCGACAATCGAGTTTGGCAACGGCAAGAGAATCGAACCAGTATTTGATCGAAGGATTTATCGCCGAGTACAGCGATTCGGCAATTGCGGCATCGCATCGAGATAAACTCCAGCAGTTCCTGCAGATTTCCAAGCCGATCGCACAGCTTGCCACGACTGCGGTGTCCGCCTGGCTCGGCAACGAGCACATGCTTAACGCATTAGGATTGCCTAACGAAGTGCTACCCCGTGAGTTTGGCGACTACGAGTTACTTCAGCGAATTGGCCTAGGTGGCATGGGCGTCGTGTACAAAGCGCGGCAGGTGTCGTTGGATCGTTTGGTCGCGGTGAAGATGCTCCCGCCGGGTTTGCTCCAGCCCGATCGAATCAAACGACTCTTAGAAGAAGCCCACGTCGCCGGAGCAATGAATCATCCAGGGATCGTAAGCGTGATTGACGCCAGCGAATATTTCGGTCAGCCATTTTACGTCATGGAGTTGGTGGATGGTGAGACTCTTGCCGAACGTCTCGCCCGCAATCCATTAAGCGAACAGGAGGCTGTGGAATCGATTGACGAAATTGCAGAAGCCGTCGAGTACGCTCACTCACGCGGCGTGCTGCACCGTGATTTAAAGCCGACGAACGTACTGATCGATTCCGGCGGTCGCTTGCGAGTCGCTGACTTTGGGCTGGCACGCCATGTCGATGCTTCGATCACCGGCGAGAGCGTGGCTGGCACCCCGTCATACATGTCTCCGGAACAGGCTGCCGGCGGGACGATCGATCAACGGGCCGATGTTTATGGACTTGGAGCGGTGCTCTATGAGCTACTGTCGGAGCGTCCACCGCACGTCGGTGATTCGCCGTTGAAAACGCTGCATTTGGTCACGACAGAGGAGCCAGTCGACTTGCGCCGTTTGCGCCCTGGTGTGTCGCGCGATCTAGAAACAGTTTGTCATCGTTGTCTCTCGAAAAAGGCGTCACATCGCTACCCATCCGTTGTTGAGTTCCGAAAAGAGTTGTCACGGATTCGCCGCAATGAACCGGTTCACGCTAGGCCCATAGGAGGGACTCAGCGATTGCTTCGCTGGATGCAGAGAAATCCAATCGTGGCTGCGACTGCACTGATCATTCTCCTGTCGGTGACAGCCGTGATTGGTATCGGAGCCTACGCTCTAAGGCAAACACGCGACGCATTAGTGAATGTTCAGGCAGCCGAGAGAAAGAAAGACGTGGCTCTGATACGGGTAAGCGACGCTGAGAAGGAACAACGACAACTCGCGGAAGCCCTTCTCCTGGCGAAGGAGGAATCTGATGCGGCACTTTATCGATCGCGAATTGCGCGAGTGGCTCAGCTACGAACATCGGGTGACGTTCTATCTGCTCGACAATTGCACGAACAACTTCGCGACTCGAAGGCTGAATCTGGCGTCGAGTTTGCGTTGTTGGAGAGAATGCTCTACCCCGAGAATACAACCCTGCCGGATACTTCGATCATAGACGTTGCGTGGAGTGGAGACGGTCTGACGTTCTTCAGTATCTCTTCAGATGGACGAATCGCGAAGTGGTCGAGCCATGGGGAAAAACTCAATGAGATACAGCAGGACACTACTCTTACTTTTATCGCTGTTCATCCCGGCGGAAATCAAATCGCAACGGTTGATATCGAAGGTCAGGTCAGCCTGTTTGATGCGACGACGTTGACTCTGCAAAGCGTGGTTGCGGCTCCATCGACGCGATTCCGGCAGATGATGTGGCACGATGACGGTGAGAGTTTGCTGCTGCTAAACGAAATCGGTGAATTATGCGTGCTTCGACCGTCAACTGGCGGTTATGTCGTCGCAAATGTGAATCAGCAAGCAGCATCCTATGCAACGATATCGTCAGATGGTCTGTCTGTAGCCGTCGCTTTGGAAGATGGAACAGTGGCAATCGGTGATTGGAGCCAGCTCAGTCAGCCCGATCGAAGTTCCACGGAACATGACATTGAGTTTCCCGTCTTTTCAGATTCACCTGCTTGGGTGACTGGAGTCTCGTGGAATGTCGAGAACTCGCTGTTGGCAATCATTCGAGAGTCTGGGCAAGCTGAAATCTGGCGATGGTCAGGCAGCGAAATGTCACATGTCTCAACGACGCAGCTTCCGGACACCGCCTCGAACAACTGGCCAATCGATTGCGACTGGTTCGGCAGCACGCCATTGGTTTTACTGGCTCGCGGACAAATGATTGCCGTTGACGGACGTGATGGCAGCGTGCTGTGGACACATCTCGGCCTACCAACTACACAAGTACGAATTCAACCCGGCCAGCCGAGCTGGCTGACGATCAGTCGTACCGCTGGCGAAAGTGTTGTGGCCATCTCCCGCATGGACCGCATCAGCGTTGGCCGTGCAATCGTTGAAACTGATATACCGATTCGTACCATCACAATCGCGGGCGGCGGCCAGTACGTGATAGCGCGCAATGTTGACGGTGAAGTCAGTTCACTGGACCTCGACGTGGCCTCTGTCCATTCAATCGTCGAGTCTGAGGCGGGGGCATCTGCTCTCGCCGGTTCCTCGATGGATTCCGTCGTCATCGCGACACGGGGGACACAGATCATCATGCTGAAGTTACCCGAACTCGAAGAAATTGAGCGAGCTTCCGATCACTCCTCGACGATTTGGAAACTCGCTTGTTCACATGACGGCAGTAAACTGTTGAGTGGTGATTCAAACGGTGTTGTCAATGTTTACAGCGTTAATCCACTTCGCCTTGTCACGTCGATCAACACTCATCACGGTGACATTCACGGGGTTGCGTTTGCGGACGATGGATCGTTCGCAGTCGCTGACGCAAGCAGCATCGTCAGGCTGTATGACTCCGAATCGAAGTTGCTTTTTTCACGAGAAATGCGGAATGTGATCAACGCGATCGCATTGGGGAACGAGCAAACTCTCTACGCCGGAGACTCCAGTGGAACCATTTCCGTCGCGACGTCGAACGAGGATAAGTCGCATACATGGCAGGCTCACCAAGGCTCGATATGGTCGCTTCTTCGAATCGGGCCTCGATTGGTCTCTGCTGGTCAGGACGGATCAATCATTGTCTGGACGACAGAAGGAGAGTACGTCATGACAGTCGCGCAACTACGCACGCCGGTGTGGAGCCTTGCGCATGACAACAACCACCGCAGAATCTACGCCGCGACGGCAGACGGCAAAGTCCGAGTATGGGAACTGAGTGAATGAGTTGGTCGGGCGAATCCAAATAGAGATGCCGACAGGACATAAGCTGCATCAAAAAGATGAAAATCTCGAGCGGTACATGTTAGAAGCTTCTCGGCGCCGTGACTCTCTAATAGGGACGAGAGTTGCCAGTCTTTCTTTCGAGGTTCGAAATTGCCCAGTCCACCGGAAACACGCGCAAGCCTGATTCTCCGCCTGCCGAATGCGGCGGATGTGGCGGCGTGGGATGAATTTGTTGCGGTGTACGGGCCGTTAGTTTTTCGCGTGGCCCGACGACAGGGACTGCAGCCTGCTGATGCAGACGATTTGGTCCAGGAAGTATTTTCCGCCGTCGCGAAACAAATTGGTGACTGGCTACTGCGACGTGATCGAGGACGGTTTCGTTTATGGTTGCTGGTAATGGCTCGCAATATCTCGGTCAACCTTTTGACTCGAAAGCCCTTCGGAACCGCTGGCGTCGGAGGCGATGATGCCGACTTGCAACTGGACGAGATTCCTGGTCGCGTCGATGAGTTGTCCAGCGAATTCGATTTGGAGTATCGACGGGAAGTTTTTCGCTGGGCCGCCGAACAAGTCCGGGATTCGGTCGCGGAAACGACCTGGCAGGCGTTTCAACTAACGCATATCGACGGTGTTTCGATCACCGCCGCTGCTCGACAACTGGGACTCAGTACCGGGAGCGTTTATGTCGCACGCGGCCGGATCATGAATCGATTGCGAGAACTCGCCAGACAATTCGAGGAACAGGAATGAACAAACACAACACGCAATGCAGCGACGAATCGCTACTCAAGTTGTTGCATTCAGATCACGATGGCGACGAAGACCAAGACGTTACGGCACATCTCGAAAGCTGCTCGAAATGTCAGTCTCGTTTTGAATCGCTCGCTGCGGACCCAAGCGATTGGTGTCTTGCTCAGGAGAGTCTCTCGTCGAGCGATGCAGCAGGTCAGGCGGATTCTCCACGCGGAGTGTGGGCGACGAGTCGCTGGCAGAAATCTCCAACAGCATGGAGCGACTCGATGGCGAGGCAGATACTATCGCCGCCATCGCATCCAGAGATGCTGGGTCGAATCGGCCGCTACGAAGTTGAGCGAATCGTTGGCTCCGGCGGCATGGGAGTCGTCTTCAAGGCGTTTGATACCGAACTCAACCGACCCATTGCCGTGAAGGTACTCGCACCGTTCCTGGCTGGTAGTGGGGCCGCTCGTAAACGCTTTGCTCGCGAAGCTCGGGCCGCGGCGGCCATTGTGCATGAACACGTTGTGGCGATCCACAATGTAGAAACCGAAGGTGATTCGCCATTCCTGGTGATGCACTACGTCGCTGGCGAATCGCTACAGCAGCGAATTGATCGCGAAGGTCCGCTGGAATTGTGCGAGATTCTTCGCATTGGGATGCAAACAGCATCGGGTCTAGCTGCCGCACACGCTCAGGGACTGGTTCACCGTGACGTCAAGCCATCGAATATCTTGTTGGAGCACGGCATCGAACGCACGTTGCTCACCGACTTTGGCTTGGCGCGAGCCAGTGATGATGCCAGCCTCACGCACTCGGGCTGCCATCTAGGGACGCCGCAATACATGTCACCAGAGCAGGCTCGCGGTGAGACGGTTGATTGTCGCAGCGACCTGTTCAGTCTTGGCAGCGTTCTCTACACCCTCTGCGTCGGACGCTCGCCATTCCGAGCTGAGAGTGCCTATGGCATTCTTCGCCGAATCACTGATAACGCACCGCGACCGATTCGTGAAGTCAGTCCCGGCATACCGGACTGGCTGTGCAATGTGATCGCCCGATTGATGTCAAAGCAGGCATCCGATCGCTACCAGTCCGCAGCCGAAGTTGCCGAACTATTGGAAGAATGTCTAGCTCACGTTCAACAGCCAACACTCGTACCGCCGCCGCATTCACTTGATGTTCGCTCCGGAGGTCGGAGTCTTAAAGCAATCTCGCGCCGGATGGTCGGAGTCATTGCCACAATCGCAGTCGTTGGCGTGAGTTCCTGGGGAATCTGGCGAGCTTCGACGACGCGGGAACGGCCGCAAGAGGAACGAATGGTGAACAATCCAGAAACTCAGGTACAGCCAGCCAATGCCGGTGGCTTCGTGTCCTGGAACGATGGCTCCCTGGAAGACATCAGCAATTTGCAAGTCACTGCTGATGCGTTGGAAATGCGGACGCAACAACTTTGGGACGAATCCGCCTCAACCTTGCTTGATCGATTCAATTCAGAACCCATGCCAAATTCGAAACTGGAGATCGCGCCATGAGATTCAAACTGACCATTCTCAGCTTGTTCATTCTGAGCTGCCCGAGTTCATTCGCCACTTGCACCGCTCTTGCGCAGGAGAACATGAGAGCCTTGAATGCCGTGTCACCGACGGTGACATCGGCAGACGCTTCCGAAGTGATGGACGTCGTCACGGCGTTTACTGATGCCATGGTGTCCGGAAGGAATGCCGACGCTGCGGCCCTGTACAATTCGAGCAGCGATGCTCGTCAATGGCTTTCACGTTTGCGTTCCTTGCAGGAAGAGGTGAGCGGGCGAGCGATAGATTTCTCCAGCATTCAACTAACGGAAAAGAACGGGGCGGCGTTGGCAATTTCCCAAGCGATCGAACTTGCTCAAGCGGACACAGAACATGGAACCCGCGCATGTTTGCACTTGGGCCTGAAACGCATCGACCAGAAGTGGCGCATCGCTCGCCATGGACTCGTATCTCCTCAGGATGCGAGTCAAGTGATTGAACGATTCCTACAGGCGTCCGCTGATGCGAGAACGATCCCATTTATCAAGGCAGTCGCCACCGAGCCTAAGCAAGCGGGCGGAGAAAACGACTTGGACGGTTATTTCACTCCCGCTACGAGCCCCCAAGTCGACGTGGAATCACTGAACCTGAAGTTGAAGCAGATCGAGGAACTCACTGCGAAGATGGCACACGAAGTGAACGCAGCTTCCGACAAGTCAAAGGATGTGCTGCGAAGCCGCCTTCGTCGCGAGGTACAATCTTCATTCGAGGCGCGACTACAACTCCAACGCGCCGAACTTCAAAAGGTCCGCGAGCAATTAAATCGGATCGAAAAGTCGATTGAGACTCGCGAGCGAATCAAGGACGAAATCATCGAACACCGAGTCGAAGAATTGCTCAATCCGGAATTGTACTGGACGCCTTCCGGCGGGAATGTGTCGGCTCGCGCCATAGGCACGGGGACAGGCAAAGTGATTGAACTGCGTGGTCGGCGTGAGGATGTGGACAATGTGCGCGAAGCGATTGAGCAGAGTCCGTCGCACCTGGCGAGCCCCCGTGCTGAAACCAATACCGACCGTTCGACCAAGCCACTTTGGCGGCGGTACGGCGTGTCTTCAGTTCCGGTGTCTGATTTGACGGCTAAAGTGCTGGAGTGGATTGGCCTTCACCTCAACCCCATCACTGAAGACCGCTTTCGCGGGAAGAATGTTTTTGCGGATTATTCGAACGGTTTGGATGTAACATTTGTCCGAAGCGACAATGGTCCAGCCGGAATCGCGGGCGTTCACGAAAGTGATATCGTTGTCCGAATTCAGGATCGACCTGTGGCCTCGCTGCAGGAGATGGATTCAGCGCTGCAGGATGCCGTCAAGCAAATCCGGCAAGGG
>JBGSJT010000798.1:0-1720 GCA_041741715.1 Pirellulaceae bacterium
CTGGCTGATAGATGCGCGCCGGTTCGGTCGACTCCGATCGGAGTAATATCCTCGAACCGAGTTCACCTGTAGCTCCTCCTTGTCACTCATAGTTTGGCCCTTCGGAATGCCAAGGGCGTTCCTACTATGGCCGCTGCTGACCCCTGCATGGCCCAAGCCAGCTTTCGCTGGTCTGTTCCAGGCTTTCTGGCAAGCCATACTCCCTGAAGCAACGGCGACACAACTGTCGCCTATGCAGGTCTCCCCGGATAAGAACATAAATTTTCGCTGCGCAAGTTCGCCATTTACCTGATCGATCAACTGGGAACGGCTTTGTGATGTTGGGCTCACTCGCCCACCGATCCGGCCTTGTATGACGTTTCTGTTCGTAACCTCGCAGTTTTGGCTATGGCTTCCTTCCCACCCACGGTCGCCCGTACGCAGTTGCCTTCGCCTAGTGCTTTGCAAATTGGAGTTGTCAGTTGGTATAATGAGCTCCTTGAGACTCCCAGCCTCGCACAGGGGACTAATCCCGAAGGATGGTACCCCATAAACTCATGCCCATGACGGGCGTACCCATCGGTTGCAACGGAGGTCGCCGCTTTCCGAGTGGCTGAGTCGTTCGCCGCCGCCCGCTGAACCGTATCGTTCGTCGATGGAGAATCTCGCAATAGATGGCAATATTTCCCGCCCGCGGACGAATGTCTTTGAGTACTGCTTTGTGATCCTTCCCGAAAATTTAGACAACGATCCCCTTCATGCTTCAATCTCGATTTGCAAACTATGCGGGCGTTGCGGCATTCATCATCTTTTGGGCAGCACTACTTGTGGTGGCTTCGCTTGATCCAAACTATTCGCAAAAAACCAATGCAGTAAGTGAACTCGGCGTATTTAACGCACCGAACGCCCTTTTATGGAATCTCGTAGGTTTCATTGTACCCGGAATTTTGCTGTCTTTCGCCGGAACCCGAATAGCGATTTCCGTGGATCATCGTCGCGCTGGATTGTGGTGGCTACTTGGTGCCTCTGGACTATTCTTCGCTGCGTCTGCCATTCCTGCCGAAATGGAAGGTGGTTCGCCGTTGCAGGAGTCTACGTTTACAATCGCGCATTTGTCTGCGGCTACATTGAGCCTACTGCTTTGGCTCGTCGCCATTGTTGTACTCCCGTTCCGTGTTCGGAAAACGCAAAGATGGCAGAAGTACTTTATCGCTACAATTGTGATCGGTATACTATCGTTCGCGGCTTGTGTTCCAATGGTCGTCCCTGATCTACTACCACAATTGACTCGTGCAGTACTCCAGAGGCTTGCGTTTATGGGGTACTTTGCTTGGTTTCTCATAATTTCAATAATCCTAATCGCAATCGAGAATTCTTTTCCGGCGAAGTTAGAGGTTGTGACCAAAACTCGATGAAAGATCGACGAACCAAGGCATGAACACCGAGTCGCCGAGCCTATCTGTCTTACTAAACAATCAAACCCGGCGAGCGGGTTATGCCCATCGTTCCGCCTTACCGCAACTGAACTCGGTGCACAAGAACGGATTGGGATGGAGAGTCGAGTGAGATTGTCCGGAGCCGTCGATGCAACTAGTCCCGGAGCTATCGATGCAAAGGAATCGGTTGCCGACGCTTTGTCCCGAACTCCATCGCCGTCAGCAGATCGTACGTACACGCACGGCCTTGACCCATCAGAGACCGACCGCAACGAGAATCCAGGGCGTCGGGGACCGAGACATCT
>JBGSJT010000799.1:0-1977 GCA_041741715.1 Pirellulaceae bacterium
CGAATCCGCGGTGAACGAACTCGCCGAACTATCCCAAATCGAGAACAAGAACCCAGCTCACTGGTTTCGCTTTTCCAAACTCTACGCCCTAGCCAGCGAAGCTCTGCCGGAACGAAAAGAGGAGTTAGCCACTCGGGCTGGTGAACTGCTGCGCAAAGCGGCGGAGCTCGGCTTCGACGACTTGAACCGCTTACGAGCCGACGAAGACCTCAAGCCCCTTCATGAGACCGAAGTTTTTAAGTCGGTCGTTCAACAGTTGACGAATCCCAGCAAGAAATGATCATCGGCAAAAGGAACCTTTGGCCAACTCTTCTCAAACTGACCAAAGGTCGATTCTCCCGATCGGACATCGCGCGGCAAAAACTCCATGGGAATCAAGCACCGAGTAAGAAGCCGCGGTAGCTCCCACGAAACTAGGTAGAAATACTCATCGGTGCGAGGTACGATATCATGGTAAGTATTGGTTCAATCTTTAGGTTTAGGCACCTCCATGGCGTCGGTCGACTCACAAACGAACTCTTCGTCTCCGCCAGCAGTTGCTTCGCCATCGGTGGTGGTGACACGTCATCGATTTAGCGTTGAGCAGTACCATGAGATGATCGAGCATGGGATATTTAAAGAAGATGAGCCCATTGAACTCATACGAGGGGAGGTCATTCGGAAATTGCCCATTGGAAATCCCCATGCTGCTACCGTGAATCGTTTGAACCGTCTGCTGTCGAAGTGCATTCAAGACGATACGATGTTCCTGAATATTGGATTGTGAATCTGAATCAATCGACGGTCGAGGTCTATCGCGATCCGCAACCCGACGGACGCTTCGCAACCGCATTCACCGCGCGGAGTGGAGAAACGCTGGTGCTACTTCACGCCGTTGGATGGACGATCAGCGTCAACGCGATCCTTGGCCTGCCCAGCAGTTGACGCTTGCCCCGTCGCCTGCAGTTCCATCGAAACCCGATGCACGGAAACGTCATTCCGCAAGTGACGCTAACTCTAGAATTCGATTCCTCCAGAGTGTGATATCTCGCTGCATCTCGTCCATAATGCGGCAAGCCGGCCCTTGCGGGACGTTCTTTCCCTGCTCCCAATCCTTCACGCAACTGGCTGAAACTCCTAAGAACTCTGCAAAGACAGGCTGACTAACACGCAACTGAGTGCGGATCTCCTTGATTTTGACAGCATCGAAAGTTGGAGGGCGCAAATCCAATTTGACGGTGCGGACTGTCAGAACTTTTGGGAGGTCAGCAATGTCCTCGATGCGCTCGAACGTCTCCGTAAAGCGACGCAAGCGGTTAGCGATTTCCCCGCCAATCGTTTTTTTATTCTTGCCCATGAGTGCCTCTTATTGGGTGATCATCAAACCATCGCTGGGTAATCTCAAGATACTTCTTGATTCCCTGTTTCGGCCTCCGCGGCGGCGAAACGCAATTTCCGCAAACCGCCAGTCCCAGCAATCACCTCACCTGCGGTTGGGTCGCTCATGATTGCAAGTTCGAGAGCCCAAAGCGCATGCTCGTCAGAATCATGACCGTGCAAGCCATCCCAATCGTCTCGAAACTCATCCAGATACACAAAGTGGAGAAAGTCCTCTGACTTCAGTCGGCAGCAGCACTAAACAACCTGCCCACTGACAATGAAGCGGATGGCAAGCATTGTGGTGAAACGACATCGTTCATACTAAATAGCTCGGACTCGAGGTAGATCCCTTGCGAGGGCTCTGTGAACTTCTCAACCGTTCGCGCAATCGCGTCGACGATCCAGTACTCGGGCACCATCGCTTCGGCGTATAAACGGAGCTTTTCGCCTCGGTCAAACGGCTGGCTGTTGACGCTGACTTCGATCAGCAAATAAATGTCGCATGGGCCAGGATGTCGGCTGCTATATCGGCGCCGATCGACCCAGGCCACGTCAGGCTCCGGACAACTATCGAGCCCAGGAATTTCGATCGGCTTTTCGATGCGGATTCGGAAAGCG
>JBGSJT010000800.1:0-1840 GCA_041741715.1 Pirellulaceae bacterium
GCCGAAAATCTGGAACCATGGAGACTCTACACCGCCGCCGAAAAGCTCCTTGGGGAGTATATCGCTGAACAATGCGCCGGGGCATACCAACCGCAACACCGCAAAGTATTCCACGACAGGAAGATCACGAAAATCGCACAAGAGCGGATCAAGGGATTCGCCGAGGCACTCAACCGAACCGATCACGGAGCACCATGAAAAAAGAAATCGAACGCGCCATGCGCGAAGTATTGGAAGCGCGGGAAACGCCGGACAGCCCCGAGGCTCTCGTCTGCGCGATCTACCAAATGAAGCGGATCTACATGGCGGAAGTCGTGGCGAATCTGAACAAGCCGAAGATGGGACGCCCACGGAAAGCCAAGGTATGAAAAAGAAACCGACACAGACACGGGGAGGCGCAAGAAAAGGCGCTGGGCGCAAGCCCGGCGTCGGCACAGGCCGCACGGTCACAACGTCCAGCATCAACTTACCGCCCGAGCTATGGGACAAGCTGGATGCCCTCCGAGGTGAACAAACGCGGTCTGCATGGATCGCCGCCAAAATCAAAGGAGCGCGGAAATGAATTCTCCGATGAACGTCAAAGGTGTGGCACCGCTACCAACGGGAGCGAGCGTTGAAACGGGAGTGAAGGATGAAGCCACGCGAGACTCCGCCGACAAGGGGGCTGGTAGCGGTTGTCCACCACCGTCTTGTTGTGCTTCTTCATTTGTAGTTGAGGTGACTCCTGACTGGCATCACATACCCGTCGATGAAAAGGGGCGTCCCATCCGCAATGCTCAATAAATGCTGGCCATCATGCTGCGGCAATAATCTATGAAAACGCTCAAGAAATCCAGTGATCGAATCCTGAAAAACGTCGATCATCACCTCACAATGCGCTCTAGCATCGGTATAAGCCTCGACCGATGGCCGGGCCTCCAAAGTAGAGAACTGACGCTTGCTGCCAGAAATCGAGAAAACAACATCATTCATCGGGCGGCCCGCTGTCTCACTCACCTTCGGATCGATATGAGACATGACGCCATCACGGAAATGCTCAAGCCAACTATGAATACCCTTCGCGCCATCCGGCACAAGCTCACGCGGCAGCCTTCCAGCGTTCCCGTTGCTCTTGAACGGTCTAGCGTAAAAAGCATGGACGGCCAACGAGAGAGGCTGAAACAAGGGATCGGCATTCGTCGTGCAATGTTGCGCGATCAGGTCGCAGGACTTGATCGCCTTCTCCATGGAGGTGATGCCATAGTAAAGCAGCCACCACCGCTTGCGTTCGTCTATCGTGGGCTCTTCCATTTTCTGCACAACGTCAAAGGTGTGGCAGCCCCACTAGCGAGAGCCGACGATGAAACGGGGGTGGAGCCATGAGACCACGCAAGACTCCACCGACAGAGGGGCTAGTGGGGATTGCCACTACCGTCTTGTTAGCCTTCTTCATTGTTTTCGGGGGTGGGCTTTGCGATACGCATGAAGTGGAATGCTGTATCTCCAATAGATCCTTCCAAGGCGTCAATCGTCTCACGATGCAGAATGCCAATGGGTTCGTTACTGATCTCGTCGAGGTCGCAGTTCGCGATCATACCGGAAACCACACCATAGTCGCTAAAACTTCTATCAACCACATTCTGAACTAGACCATGAAAGCCCTTGTTATCGTCAAACTCCCCAGCCGGAGGAAGGAAGAAACCAGCCCAGTAGTTGGTCTCTGCGGTGTAACACCGCAGGGCGGCCAGTATTCTCGTCATCTCGCCGTCGGACGCTCCACCAGCCTCCGCAACATCGGGTATTCTGAGCATCTGAACGATCTCCGGAATGCCTCTGAGCGTCTCAATAACGATTCGACTAG
>JBGSJT010000801.1:0-3046 GCA_041741715.1 Pirellulaceae bacterium
TCGCCAACGGATTACATATTCGGCTAGCTGCTTTCCGTAGTATGCGCCAGCACTGCCGACATTCCCTTCGGCGACGTCATCAGTCTTATAATCGACTATGACCCAGCCGTCGGGTTCCTCGAAAATGAGATCGATAACGCCGCGGATGATGGTGAGCTTGCCGCTGTCTTCTCTGGATGAAGTTTCGAAGGGCAGCTCGCTGAAGCAGCGAGTGGCAGCCTGAGCGCGTTTCCAGATTTCAGACTTGGTGACGGATGTGACAGTGGCGAGTAGTTCTTCGACCCGTTCTGAGCCGAGGTCGTATTCGCTGGCAAGCGTGATTGCAGAAGAGCGCAAGTCGGCTTTGGGTGACTTGGTGCAGATATCAAGCAGTTCGTGAATCGCCGAACCCCATTTGTAGCCGTAATCGCCAAATGTTTCCCAGCGCGGACGACTTTTTCCCGCGAGCCCAAGCTCCTTGGCGGTCGCGATCGCGTAATTTGGCTGAGCCGCAGTCGTCCATTTAAGTTCGATTTGCTCGAGTGAGATTGGCTTGAACTTGGATTTCGGTTTTGACTTGATCTTGCGAGCAGCCTTTTGGATTTGCTGGTCGCTTGGGATCTCAATTTCGGGGGCGTCGTTCAAGTAGCGGTGAAGTCCACTCCAGTTGGAATTGCCTTTACCTACACTAACGATCATCGCACAGGCGGCACGAGTGGCGGCGACGTACAACAGTCGATCCGCTTCGGCGTTTAAGTAGCGTTGCTCTTCCTCTTGAAATCCCTGCCAGTTCTCCGGGGTAGCTACATCTTTGGTAGCCCATTTTCCGTTCTCTGCTGTGATACCCACGTAACCCACAGCTTCGCTGCCGGACCGATCGATGTGGCAGAGGACGGGATGTACGTATTTCATCGTCGTATCTGCCAAGAAGACGATCGGAGCTTCTAGGCCCTTGGCCTTGTGCAGGTTCATAACGCGCACGACATTGGCGTCAGGTGGAAGGGCGGTACAGCCTTCGGTTTCATCAACTTCGAGCAGGTCTTCAAAAAAGGTAATCAGGTCGGAAGCACTATCAAAGTCAAAGCTCTGCTGTCGCAACCATTCGATCGCCTTTAACAAGCCGCCAGCCGTCACGTTGCCTTCGCTGCCGGCCGCAGCACTCGCCAATAACCCTAAGTCTTCGGCCACGCGGCTGACGGCTGCGGTAAAGGGCAGTGCTCGCAGCCAGGCCTGATATCGCTTGAACCGCTGAGTTGCGTCCTGGAACCGCGATTTCAATTCCTTATCTAGCTGTTCTGGAATGGGAGACGTGAATACAAAGCGCCCGCCCGCCTTTTTGAATCGGTACAACTCGCGGTCGCTGAAACCAAACAGACCATCACGGAGTACGGCCAGAAAGTGAACTGGATTATGCGGATCGTCAATGGCACGCAAACAGTCAATCAGCACGCCCAGCTCCTGGATTCCACTAAAGGCGTTACCACCGGTTACTTCACACGGAATTCCATAAACCTCTAATGCGGCACGAAACACTCCAATCCGCTTCTTACCCCATGGGATGATCAAGAAGTCACGGGCTTCGATGGCATGACTTCGGCCAAGTTCGATTTCTCGTTCCGTGCGTGGGACACTCATACCGGAATCGATGGCGTGGCGAATAAACCGTGCAATGGAATCGGCTTCTTGCTCTGTGGCTTCGTCAATGTTCGTATCGGTGTCAACACTCAGCTTGTGTACCCCGCACAGATGCGAGCCCGACGTGCCGATGATCGGCTTGTCAACACGCCCTTGGACCATGTTCTCAGCAGCCGGCGTGTACCGATCCGCTTCAGGTAGGAATTTGTCCTGGAAGATTTGGTTGTTCCACTCGCGTATCCTCAATATCGATGCCCGGCGGTATCGCATGAGTCCGGTTTACCACCAGTTGCTGCAATGCGGTGCCGAAGCATGCCGACGTATAGAAACGGCTGAAGCTTGCGACCCAATTGAAAGGGATCGTCTTGGCTAAATCCAAAGTCAGAGCCCGACTTGTAATCCCAGATCGCGTAGCGTTCGCTGCCATCCACCAAGAGTTTATCGACGCGATCGATGCGTCCTCCAACTTGGATCACACGTCCATCGCTGAGGGTCAGTCCAATCGGCTCACTGCAATCCAGCTCCGTTTGCGGCTCATCATTCAACCCGAGGGATGCTTCCAAAACCCAGGGACGCGCGTCGTGCACCCTGCAATACTCTTCTTCCTTACGCAGGAATATTTCGCAGACATCCTCTAGTACGTCACATTGCCGCTGGAAAGCATCTTCATTCGGAATTGGAATGTCTGATTTTAACTGCTCGATCTTGTCGAACAACATGTCGCGCAAGGGTTGTAAATCCCGAGCCAAATTCGGAATCAGTTCGCTCTGAGTATGACCGCGTAGAAAGTCCTCGAACAATTCGTGAACCGCCGATGAAAGTCAGCTTCTTGGTTGCCAGAACGTTACCGACAAGCGAAACCGCGAGAGAACGCAAAGTCTTTGAATGCAGATTGACCGTTGAGTAACCAGCCAGGCATAGGCGGTCTTTCCATTGCTGGGCAACCCGCAGGTCCTCAGCCAATAGCCATTTCTCAGTCAGCAAATTGTCGTTGCACAGGCTTGCCAGCCATTTCACAGTTGCATTCGTCAAGTTGGATCGTCCCGATCGAGTTCATTACAGTTCATTCCGCAAAGGCAGTCCCGGCTGACTGATAGCATTTGAGGATACCCAGCCTCGTCACACCTTTGGTTACGCCTCATGCTATTTTGGTCTGGACGGTCTTGCCAACGGATTGGCCGGCGAATTCGATTGGGAAATCGGGAGGTAACAGAGCTCGCCCCAGTCTGTCGTTAGACCGTGGTAGATCATGACGATCAGTAACATAGTGTTCGCTATTCGTTACATGGCAAGTGTCTACTCGGACCGCACTTTCGTGCTATCCCTCAAAGTCTGTATTCGCCTTCTTCAAATCCACTTCTTTGATCCAGATGTTGCGATACAGCACTTCATGGCCTTCGCATTGAAGTTTTAAGCCGCCTGGTGTGTCGGT